>JBKPMH010000221.1:0-6512 GCA_046732035.1 Verrucomicrobiota bacterium | reverse complement strand
GGATCGGCGTGAGATGAGAAAGGCTTCTGTCAGGGAAAATCGTCTTTGATCATCCAGCTAATAACAAGGCATTGAACCGAACTGTCGTTGTTCAAATGGACTGCTTACCGGCGATGTGTTAATTAGCACGAAAAGGAGACGCAGACTTATGCAATCAGGTTTTGAAACAGCAGGCGGTAAAGATGATCAGGGCGGAGTGGATCCGCAAAAGGAAGCCGCTTATTGGCGCCAACAACATCCAAAACAGCCGTACGCGAAATACGGTTCTTACGAACAATTCGAGCACGCATATAAGACCGGCTACAATTCGTTCTTCCAGTATCCCGGCCAGAATTTCGATAACCTTAAGGAGGACATTGCGCTCGGTTACGAGCAGGCTAAGCCCGGTGCGGCATTGCCGTGGGACACAGTGGTTCCGGCAGTAAACGCTGTCTGGGATAGACTGGCCGGCACCATTAGCCCACTCGACCCCAGCCGCGGCGTGCGCGAGTGGATCTAAACGCATCGCGTTCACAATCATGGCGTGCGCCAATGGCGAAGTACGCGGTGATGCGGAGTAGCAGTTATACGATCGGCCGTCGTAGCGATTAGCTCGCGGCGCCGCAAATGAGCAAGCGCAGTTTGAACTGCGCTTTTCGACAGGCCAGTCGCATCCGCGATGGCACGAAGACTTGCTGCGACGGGTTTCCAGCGGTGTCGCACTGCCTGTCGATACAGGTGCAAATAAACCAGATAAGCCGCCGGCCTTTGGTCGTGCGCAATTAAATCGCGCATCAAGACGTCGAGAACGTAATCGTCGACCGGCACGGTTTGTTTGAAGCGGGGCACGCCAAAACACTGCCCAATTTGTTTCACAATTTCTACTCCTTCCTTCACTTAGCGGTCGAATCGCCGCACATAACGTGCTGCAACAGCAAGAAAGCCGCTCCGGACAGCTCCGAAGCGGCTTTTTGACTTGGTTTAGTTACGCTATGCGGAAATTGGCTCTGGTCTCAGTCCCAATCGCCGGTTGTGCGCAGGCTTTCGAAGGCTTCCAGGAAGTCTGGCTCAACGGGCGTGCCATCGGGCTTGACCGTAATAGCGAGGAACTGGTCCGGGGCGATACCGCCGTCAGTCGGATCTTCGATCACCGGGCAGATTGCATAACGCAGTGAGTCATTGGTAGGACGCGTTCTGACAGTGACATAGCCCCGGCTCAGCAGGCTCTCGATGTCACTGATGCTCGCGATGATGGGAGTACCGTCCAGGGCCGTACCGTTTTCACGGGCCAGCGCTGCCAAGAATTGCCTACCCGCACCGGTGGTCAATGCCCGTGGTGTAAAATTGACCCACTTGTGGATCCACAGACCAAGCGGATCAGCGCCGAAGTAACCGTTGCGCATATCGAGCAGCGATGACTGGCGAAA
Source organism: Verrucomicrobiota bacterium (assembly GCA_046732035.1). Lineage (GTDB taxonomy): Bacteria > Verrucomicrobiota > Verrucomicrobiia > Chthoniobacterales > UBA10450 > Udaeobacter. The sequence continues at coordinate 5,106 of JBKPMH010000221.1, read as the reverse complement.
GGTAAAACCGATCGGATCAGTGCCTGCCTGTGGGAACAGATACTCCGTGAAGCTGTCCGCGATCGCGCGCGCCTGCCGTCCAGCCGCAGTGGGCGTGAAGGCGTTGGCGCTGATCCCACCAAGAACCGTGAAGAAATTGATGTTTCCGCTATGGTCGTAGGCGGGGAGGGTCAGCAAAGCACGCACGTTTCTTTGAAAAGGAAAGATGGGACTGTCGGTAACGGCAGTCCCTGTACCCGGCTGCATACGTCCGTCGATCATGGAGGGATTGACTCCATTTCGGAGGTAATAGGCGTCGGTGAAGTCATAGAGCCGGTCTTCGACATCGGCTTTGGTAAACGACGGTATCGCGAACAATGCCGTCACAACTAAGGCTATCAGATTTTTCATGCGCCAACGGATAAGTCATCCCCAAGAGGCGGCATGTTCTCAAAGGTTCCGTGTTTGTAACCTTGGATTTATAGTAAATGGTCGACCGGCAACATAGAAAAGCCGTGGTCGACCAGGCTATACCGTTAAAAGGACAGCAGTTTGTGACGTAAATGCTGGTTCGCATCTAGACGTGAATCTTTCGGTCAGTTTAGGTTCGGTGCATCATGATCAAACAAATTAAATTCGTTAGCATCCCGGTCGCCGACCAAAATCGCGCGCTCGACTTTTACACCGAAAAACTCGGATTCACGATCATCACAGATCAACCCTTCGACGAGAAGCAGCGCTGGATCGAATTGAGAATTCCCAAAGCCGAAACCCGGGTTGTGCTTTTCACTGCCGATGGCGATGAGAAGCGAATCGGTTCATTCATGAACATGTCGTACTCGTGTGACGACATCGATAAAACATTTGCCGACCTGCAGAAACGCGGTGTGGAATTTGAAGGACCGCCGCAAAAGCAACCATGGGGCACGTACGCGATGTTCAAGGACAGCGAAGGGAATCGGTTCGTTGTTTCATCTGAATAACTGGCAGCGCCTGAGTGAGGCTGACAATGCCGTCACCGCGGCGCATACTAAGCGGACGATGCTCGATCCTTCCGCCGACGAGATGCGCAATTGGGGTAATTCGGTCGTCCATTTCATGACTGAATATCTGGGCGATCTCCGCGATCGCGGCGTGTACCGTCACATGTTTTCACGCGCGATTCGCAACCGACTCGATCCCGCGCTTCCGATCAGCGGAAGTGATTTTGAAGAACTATTGAAGGTTTTTCGCGAGGCTGTCGTTCCATTTAGCCGACAGAATGCGCATCCTCGCATGTTTGGCTACGTGCAATCGCCGGGCACTGCTCTCGCCGCGTTTGCCGATCTGCTCGCATCGACGCTGAACGCAAACCTTACGGTCTGGCGTTCCGCGCCCGCGCCGGTGGAAGTGGAACGACTGACGATCGATTGGATCCGGCAAATTCTAGGATTCAATGCTGAAGCCGGCGGACTTTTTGTGAGCGGCGGATCCATGGCCAATCTGGCTGCGATCGCGGCGGCGCGGCAGGCGAAAGATGAATCCGCAGGTCGGTTGCGGCTATACGCTTCAAGCGAGACACACTTTTCCATCGCCAAAGCAGCAGCGCTGTTGGGAATCGGACGGGAAAATGTGCGTCACGTTGCGGTCGACGAGCGTTTTAAAATTCGAGCGGACGATCTGGTTGCAAAAATCAAAGCTGATATTGAGGCGGGTCACGTCCCATTCTGCGTGGTAGCGAATGCCGGTACTGTGAACACCGGCGCTATCGATCCGTTAAGCGACGTTCGAGAAATTGCGAACCGTTTCCAACTTTGGATGCATGTGGATGGAAGTTATGGCGCGTTCGCGGTGCTCGCCGAGTCTGCGAAAACACTGTTCGCCGGGCTTGAGCAGGCGGATTCGATCGCGCTCGATCCTCACAAATGGCTTTATCTTCCGGTCGACGTTGGCTGCGTAATTTATCGCGCCCCAGAAATCGCACGGGCTGCTTTTGCTCACGACGCCGATTACACACGAGTTATCGGAGAACAGGCAGATGAGGCATTCGCATTCTGGGATTATGGCCCTGAACTGTCCCGACGCTTTAGGGCGCTCAAAGTGTGGATGCTATTGAAAGGAGTTGGACTGCATTCTTTGGGCGAAGCGATCGAGAGCAACCTTGCCTGCGCGCGGCACCTCGAGTCGTTGGTGCGTGGCAGCAACGATTTTGAGATGCTCGCGCCGATGGAGCTGTCAATCTTCTGTTTTCGCCACCTGCCATTGCATCTCAGGAATCAGTCGCCACAGGCGATCGACAATTTTAATGAACGGCTGCTGGTGGCCCTGCAACGAGATGGCAGCTCGTATCTCTCTAATACCACGCTAGGTGGCCGGTTCGCACTGCGCGGTTGCGTGCTGAATTACCGGACCACGTTGCGTGATATGGAAATTTTGCTCGCTGATTTGAGGCGCGTAGCAAAAACGTTACCGACTTCTGCCTAAGCGCAGATCGCGTATCGCGCGCTATTTCTTCCCAGAGCGGGTGTAGTTGATCTCCATTGTTTTCACCTGCTGCCCGCCACGATTCTCGTACCACTCCAGAGTATGATGATTGTTGTCGGTTACTTTGATGACTTCGCGGATCTGTTGCTTCATACCCGGAACGGCTTCGAATTCGCTGTTGTAGGTAAACGTTTTTGTCGCGGGATCGTAAGTGCCCTCGGAAAACATAATGCCCGTGCCCATGTTATCGATCCAGCTGCCGACGAATTTCTTTTTCACATTGTCGTAACCATCGATTCCATGTCCTACGAACGTCATTTCCTTTTTCTTACCGTCAGGACCTGGCATTTCCATTTTCCCGGTAACGTCGAGGGTGGAGAAACGGCCATTCATGATCGATTTCCTGATCGCGGTTCCCTTTGACTCTTCCGGCTTGGCATTTGGGTCGGGGTTCATCCAGAACTTGATTGTGTAAGTCCAGTTGCCGTCGAGATCGCTGAGAAGCTTGTGATTTTCATTCAACTTCGACAACTCCATCATTTGTTTCATCATCTCCTGCTGATCCGGCTGTCCGCTGGAAGCCGCCGCAGGGCTTGTGACCGCGGCAGGTGATGAGGCGCTTGTCTGAGCAAACGAAGGCGTTGCGAGCAATGTCGCGAGCAGAATTGTGATTAGTGCAATGGGTATTTTCATTGCCGGATGTTGCCAGTGACTAGCTATGACTGGCAAGCGACAAGTGACAAAATTGCGTTTGGATAAGTAACCTAACTCGACCGTTCTAGATACCGGCGGCTGTGACGGATTTGAGCTGATAAGAGACCGTTTGCAGGACTATGCTGCCGCCACGAATCACAAACGTATCAACACCGAACTCGACATGCGCATTCGCCGACCGAGCATTCCACTCCAGGAGAGCGTGCTCGCCATGTATGCGTTTCAAGGGAAACTCAAAGACGGCGCTGGGAAGCTGATCGACGAGGGCCTTCGCCGAATTGCGAATCGCCGCATGACCGTGCAAAACACCATGTTCGCACAGCAACACGACGTCGTGTGCGTAGTTGGAACGCAAGTCTCCCTCCACATCGCCTCGGCCACGACGTTCCAAATGGTCCTCGAGAACTTCGATCGTTGAGCGCGTTGTCACTCTTGAGATGCGCAGGCGACGGTTTTTCTGGCCGTATGCTTCACGTATGAAAATTCGCGACTCGTTGATTTCTCTGGCTAGGCTTAGACATGAAGCAAGAGAATCCGACGATTGAAATTTGTCCCGGCATTACTCGCCGGACGGTTGCTCACGGTGAGAAAATGTATCAGATGCTGGCGACGCTCGCTGCCGGGAGTGTGATGCCGCCGCATTCGCATTCGCAGGAACAGATCGTGCATATCCTCGAAGGTCGGATGCGACTTATCGTCGACGGCATACCGCACGAGCTTTCAACGGGAGACTCGTTTTATCTCGCTAGCAATGTGCCGCATGGTGTGGAGACTTTACTGCCGACGCGCGTGCTCGACACCTTCAGTCCGCCGCGGAACGAATACCTGGCCATTGACGAAAAGGTTCGCCACGGAGCGTTGTAACTTTTTGTTCGCGCTCTCGCATCGCGCAGGCTTTTGAGATGTCCTCGCGCCGGTTGGCGGGTACTTTATTTCCGTTGATCAATAAAGATTTCCCAGCGCTTTACGCTTTCCAGCTTCAGGATGCCTTTCTGGAACCAGGGGTCGTTCTTCAATTTCTCACGCACTTCGTTTTCATTTTCGGCGTTGACGATTATGAGAGCGCCGTGCGGTATGCCGTTTTCGTCGACTAAAGGGCCGCCCATCAAAATGAAACCGTCGTCGACGAGTTGATCGATAAACACAACGTGCTCGTCCCAAAAAGGCTGCTCCCGTGTGCGCTTCGATCGATCGCTGTTGGGACCGGCCGAAGAAATTGCCAGGAACGTTTTCTTCATCTGAAAATGAAATGTAACAGGTCGGCGCAGTGTCAACTTTTTGGGTCTTCTGCGACCCGAAGCACCACTTTTCCGCGCGTGTGATGCGTCGCGGCCTGTTGTTGGGCAGCGATTGCTTCGCTCAGCGGACGGACCTGCGTCACCATTGGCTTAATTTTCCCGGCGTCGATCAGCTCCGCGATCTCTATCAGGTCTTCGGCATCAGCATGAACGGAGATACCTGCTCCGCGAATTTCATACTTCTTGAGTTCGACAGGGTCCGGACGCGCAACCAAGGACATAACAATGCCTCCTTTTTTCACCACGCCGTAAGAACGCGCCAGTGTATCCTTGCCGACCGGATCAAGTACGACATCCACATCCTTGGCGATGTCTTCAAATTTGGTCTTCGAATAATCCACCGCTACGTCTGCGCCGAGCTGCTTTAGAAGATCCTGGTTGGCCGTGGAAGCGGTCGCTATGACGCGGCCACCGCGCGCTTTGGCGATTTGGATCGCGAAGCTGCCCACGCCGCCTGAGCCACCGTGAATGAGAACTGTTTGTCCGGGCTGCAATTTCGCGACGTCCACGAGCGCCTGCCACGCAGTCAAGGCGCCCATCGGCACCGCAGCGGCTTCCACAAAGTTTAATGACTTGGGCTTTGCAGCTACTTCTCCCTCCTTGACCGTGACGTAATCGGCCCAACCACCACCGAAAGTTGGATAACCATAAA
>JBKPMH010000220.1:0-10469 GCA_046732035.1 Verrucomicrobiota bacterium | reverse complement strand
GTTGTGCAAATCGAAAAAGCATCGGTTGCACTGAAGCGAGCTGAAATCGCGATCCGATTTGCGTTAGCTAGCGCATGTGACTTGGTTGATACGTGGCCAAAACAAAATCGTCTGGCAAAACCGAAACCGGAAAAATTCTCGTCGGCACAGCGAGCTGGTCAGATCCGGGGTTTGTAGCGCGCTGGTATCCGAAGAAGATGCCGGCCGGCGAGCGGCTCGGTTGGTACGCGCAGTATTTCAACCTGGTCGAGGTGAATTCTACGTTTTATTCCGTGCCGGAACCCAGAGCCGTTGAGCGCTGGTGCGCAGCCACGCCGGATGATTTCATCTTCGACGTAAAATTGCCTCAACTGTTCTCTTTCCATTCCACGCCGGCGAAGCTTTTGCCGCCGGATTTACAGCGAAGTGCAGAAACAGATTCCAGGGGGCGCGTGAAATCGACCCCGAAACTGCAAGACGCGCTGCTCAAAAGTTTTTTGCGTGCGACCTCGATTTTTCGCGATGCGGGAAAGCTTGGCGTGTTTCTGTTGCAACTCTCTCCAGCGTTTTCTCCACGGAAGCACGAGCTGGCTGAAATCGATCCGTTGATCGAGATGTTGAGCGAGTATCAGCTCGCAATTGAGCTTCGGAACCGTAACTGGGTCGTCGGCGATCAGTTGCAAGCGACCATGGAGTTTTTCCAAAAGCATCAGGCAATTTTCGTAAATGTGGATGCGCCCGACTCCGATCATTTCATGGTCATGCCATCGGCGGTGCAAGAGGTAACGAATTCGAACGTCGCGTATTTGCGACTGCATGGACGCAACGCCAAGGCCTACATCACCGGTAAGACAGTAGCCGCGCGTTTCGATTACGACTATGATGCGGATGAAATCGCGGAAGTTGCGCAGCGCAGCAGGAAGTTAGCGCGTGAAGCGAAGGAATTGCACGTGATCTTCAACAATAACAACCTGGATTACGCGCCGCGCGCGGCGCTTCGCTTGCGCAAGGCGCTCGATCAAATCGTGAAAACTCCACCGGAGACAGCAGAATTGTTTTAGCGTGTTACGCGTTGAGCGCATGGCCATTTTTTGCGAAACCTGATCAGTACGAAAGTGCAAGAGTCACACCGGGTAAACGAAGGCGCCTACCAGTCACGATTGCCGAGGCCGCTTGCACGAATGAAACGGTGGCTGGTGGCACATCACATGACCCTGATGACCATTGCGGACACGCCGCATTCCATCGCGCTTGGGTCAGCGATCGGAATTTTCTTCGGATTCACACCGCTTTATCCGCTGAAGACACTGCTATCGATCGCCACAGCCTGGGTCTGCCGTTGTAACAAGATTGCAGCTGCGATTGCCGTGACGCTGCACGACGTACTGATCTGGGCGATGCCAGCGATTTACGTTGCCGAATACCAATTGGGATGCTGGAGCTTGGGCCGGACAGCAGCGCAACGTGTGCATTTCCGGCAATTTGGACTGCGTGACTATGCACACTGGCATGTATTTTCGCGGGTCGTGTGGCCTACATTTTGGCCTGCGTTTGTTGGTTCCCTGTTTCTAGCGGTGCCTTCGGCGATCATTATTTACTTTGTAATGCGGTTGTTATTGAGCCGCGCCCGGACGGCCGGGAAAATATTGTAGCCGACTGCTCTGACTGCGGTAGTTTCGTACGTGCACGCCAGAGCGGCTGATATCGAGGCGCTCTACTACAAGCCGTTTGCGATTCAGAATGCGCCGATTAAGGTGCTCGGGTTCGAAGGGTGTTTATGCGCGTATCACGTCGATTTCTCACGGTTTTTGTTGTGCTTTTCGCCAGCGTGGCGCTCCTCCGCTCGGCTGCTGGCGCGGAGGCATATCTGATTGCCGACGCGCAAACGGGCTACATTTTGGAAGAGCAGGAAGGCAGGAAAAAACTGCAAGTTGGCAGCCTCACGAAAATCGCGACTGCCAGCGTGGTACTCGATTGGGCGGAACGTCGATCGGGCGATCTAAATCAGGCAGTCACGATCCCGCAGGAGGCTTTTGTTGGCACACTTGAAAATAATATCGGTTTTCAGCCGGGCGATAACATCACCTTGCGGGATCTTCTCTACGCTGCGCTGGTTCAATCCGATAACATCGCGGCCTATACGCTCGCGTACCACGTCGGCTCAAGGGTAGAGTCAATTGCGCCTGGTCAAACGAGCTCGAAATACACGCCGGTTGACGCGTTTGTGGCCCAGATGAATGCACTGGCCAAACAGTTGAAGATGGAGCGCACGCGTTTCGTCAATCCTCACGGTGTCGATTACAAGGTAAAACCGCTGCCGTATTCAACGGCCGAAGACATGGGGCGTCTCACTCGCTACGCAATGAACAAAGCGAGCTTCCGTTTTTATGTGTCGCAAAAGGAACGCCAGATTTCATTCGATCGAGCTGGTCGGCGGATGAATTATATGCTTCGGAACACAAACGAGCTCCTCGGCAAAATGGGCATCGACGGCGTGAAAACGGGTCGTACTGCGCGGTCCGGTGATTGTTTGATACTTTATGCGAATCGTCAGGCTGAAGTTGTTCGCCAGGGTCAAATGGAAACGGTTTACCCGCGTCATCTGATGATCGTGCTGCTGGGAAGCACGAACCGATTCGGCGAAGGAGCAGCGCTTTTGCAACGCGGCTGGCAGCTGTACGATCAATGGGCTGCCGGCGGGCGCATTTCTGATTCGAAGAAATTACTTTAACTAAGCGTTGCACAGATGAAGCCACGGATTGGCGTTCTAACCAGTGGCGGCGATTGCCCGGGACTGAACGCGGTGTTGCGGGGCGTGGTGCTGGCAGCGGAGAAGCTCGGCTGGGAAGTAGTGGGTTTTCGAGATGGATTCGAAGGGCTCCTTCCCCCTGGCAATCAGATTATCTTGGATCGTCAAAGCACCAACGGAATCATGACGCTGGGAGGCACGATCATCGGCACGACGAATCGCGGTCATTTTGTTGCCAAGGTCGGCGCCGGCAACCGAAGCGTTGTGCCCGCGGAGATCATTGCCGGCGCCAAGAAGATATTGGACGAGCTTCGTGTAAAAGCGTTGATCATCATCGGCGGCGATGGGTCAATGGTGACCGCGCAGCAGTTGCAGGGCGCGGGCATTAATTGCATTGGCGTTCCGAAAACCATCGACAACGACTTGGAAGCCACGGCGACGACGTTCGGATTCGATTCCGCTGTGGCAGTCGTAATGGACGCGCTCGACCGCGTGCACACCACGGCGACCAGTCATAGACGAGTGATGGTGGTCGAAGTAATGGGGCGCCACGCCGGTTGGATTGCGTTGCACGGCGGTATCGCCGGCGGCGCAGATATCATTTTGGTTCCCGAAATTCCGTTCGATTTCGACAAAATTGCAAGCGTGGTCAGGGGACGCGAGGCGGCGGGATACCTGGGGAGTGTTGTTGTTGTCGCTGAAGGGGCGCGACCAAAACACGGCGAGCAAGTGAAACGCGACGTGGAAAGCGGCGAATTTCGCCTTGGCGGAATCGGGCAAATTGTCGCGCACGAGATTGCCAGACGCACCGGGAAGGAGACACGCTGTGTCGTGCTTGGCCATCTGCAACGCGGAGGAGCTCCAACAACGTTGGACCGAATTTTGGGCACGCGCTTTGGCGTAAAGGCCGTGCAATTAGCTAACGAAGGCCATTTCGGCTCAATGGTTAGCTACCAAAATTATCAGGTACGCCAGGTGCCTATCGCAGACGCCGTCAATCGCCTCAAACTGGTTCCACCAAACGGCGAACTGGTGCAGACGGCGCGTGACGTGGACATTTCGTTTGGCGATTAGATTCTGTCATGTTGAGCGAATCGAAACATCTCTGATTTTTTGCACGGAGCATCCTCAGAATCGAATCCGAGATCACTTCCCTCCGCTCAGGATGAGAAGCACAAATATCGATACAGTTCGACACATCGATAATTTTCCGTCGCCCATGTGACTTCTACGCATGTAGGCTAATATGCAGCTGCAATGATGCAGAGCCCTGCACTCACGCAAAGCACTAACGCCGTGCTAATGATCCGGCCTCGCCGGTTTTATTCGAATCCAGAAACGGCAGCCGACAACGCGTTTCAAGTTTCACTTGATTGCGGCGTTGATGAAAGTACCACCGCCGCACGAAAGGAATTCGACGCAGCCGTTCAAGAACTTCGTGCTGCCGGTGTGACTGTACACGTATTCGAAGACACGGCCCACCCTGAAAAGCCGGACGCAGTTTTTCCGAACAATTGGATCTCTACGCATCATGATGGGCGGATTGCCCTGTTCCCAATGTATTCGGCGCTGCGGCGCCGGGAACGGCGGCACGACATCGTTGATGAATTGCGCCAAAACTATCGCGTTACGCAGGTCATCGACTATTCGAATTTCGAGAAGGAAGGGTACTGTCTTGAAGGAACCGGCAGTCTGGTTCTCGATTACCTGAACAAGTCTGCGTACGTCTCCCTTTCAAATCGTTCCGACCCGAAAATGATCCACCGCTTTGCGAGTGATTTTGGTTACGAGGCGGTCGTTTTCAGCAGCATCGGAGCTGATGGCCGACCGATTTATCACACGAACGTGATGATGTGTATCGGAACGGCTTTTGCAATGGTTGGTTTGGAAACCATACCAAACAAAGCCGAGCGACAGCAGGTACGAGCGCAGCTGGAGAAGGCCGGAAAGGAGATCGTTGAGTTATCGGCAGATCAGGTCGCCAACTTCGCGGGCAACGCCATCGAATTACATGACACTCATGGCGAGAAACTGCTCGTGTTATCTGACCGGGCGCTGCAAGTTTTCACTGACGAACAGCGCAGAAGCTTAGATCGATACGCCCGCCTGGTTCCCCTTCATCTTCCTACCATTGAACTCGGTGGCGGAAGCGCGCGCTGCATGATCGCGACGATTCACCTGGAGCGGCGGCCCTAACCTGCGCAGGTACCTGCTACCCCAAGGACCGCATCGACGCGCGAAAGAGCCGCCCAATGTCTCACCGGTGTCGTACGAACATTACAAAAAAATAATGTAAAAAATCTGGCAATCCCCCGATCGGCCTCCATAGCATTGCCGCCAAAGTCGGCAATCGACGACATGGAGTAAATAGTATGAAAATGAAAACCCCTCGGGAATCTGCTTTCTCTCTTTCGGGCCTTGTGGCTTGTCTGTTATGTCTGTTTAGTTTGCTTCTGCTGCTGCTGGCGTTTAGTGGCCCATTTGGTTCGAAGTCTCTGGCCCAGGGACCAGGCAATAACAACGCCAGCTCTGTTTGGGTCGGAGAGTCTTACCACAATGATGTCTCGCCGCCACAACGCGATATGCCTCCCTCGAGTGAATACGACTTCAGGCGTGGCGGCGAGCGGGAAGCGAATGAAAATCCCAAAATACCTTATCGGCACGTGGACAGCGCTGATCCGGTTGTTCAAAACTGGGATGCGTCAGTCTTCGCCGGGAAAGGACCGGCCATCGCTGTTCCTATTCGGACATTTGACGGCATTCCTTTTCCAGGTGTGGGCTGTAATTGCGCGCCGCCCGACCCAAACGGAGCCGTGGGCCTGACACAGTATGTGCAAATTGTAAACGAAGGCTATCAGGTCTTTGACAAAGCCACCGGAAATTCGGTTCTGGGACCTCGCAGCATCTCTTCCATTTGGACCGGTTTTGGCGGCGTCTGCGAAACCGGCGGAAGCGGTGATCCAGTGGTGCTCTACGATCATCTCGCAAATCGCTGGCTGATTAGTCAGTTTGCGGGCACCAGCACCATAACCGACGAATGCGTGGCGATCTCCACCACTTCAGATGCTACTGGGAGCTACTACCGGTACGGATTTCATCTGGGGTCAAATTTCTTTGATTATCCTCACCTGGGCGTGTGGCCAGATGGCTATTACATGAGCATGAATGTCTTTAACGCGGCAGGGACACAGTACCTCGGTCCGCAGCCGTTCGCGTTTGATCGGAGCAAGATGCTGAACGGACAGCCCGCTACGTTTGTGAGCCCCGTTGGACCTCTCGGCGGATCGGTCGATCCTTTTTTGCCAGCAGATCTCGATGGGCCAACCCTGCCGCCCGCGGGCGCTCCAAACACTTTTGTGGGCTTCCCCGGCCAAGCCACGAATCCGAATTACACAACGTACCATTTCCATGTCGATTTCGTGACTCCTGCGAACTCTACTTTCACCACGTTCGCGAGTCCGCCTGCGGCTGGTTTCACGGCGCTATGTCCGACCAGCCGCGCCTGTGTGCCGCAAAACGGAGTGACCAGTTCGAATTACCTCGATGGCATCGGGGATCGTTTGATGTTTCGTCTCGGGTACCGAAACTTTGGTAATCACGAATCAGTGGTCGGCAACTTTACGGTAAGTTCCGGAGGTGTGGCGGGAATTCGCTGGTTTGAACTGCGCAATGTGACATCGGGACCAGTCACGGTTTTTCAGCAGAGCACTTATCAGCCTGACACAACATGGCGTTGGATGGGAAGTGCAGCAATGGATGGGCAGGGGAATCTTGCGATTGGTTTTAGCGCTTCAAGCTCGAGCATTCATCCACAGCTTCGTTATGCCGGACGCCTGGCGACAGATCCCCTCAACACGCTGGCTCAGGGCGAAGCACATCTGTTTGATGGCGCTGGAAGTCAAACCGGGAGTGGCAATCGTTGGGGAGATTACAGCTCGTTGACAATCGATCCTGTGGACGACACGACGTTCTGGTACACCAACGAATACTATTCGTCGACGACATCGTATAACTGGCGCACGCGCATTGGTAGTTTCAAGCTGGCGACAGGCACACCAACACCAACTCCGACGCCTGTTCCCACAGCGACTCCGACGCCTACTCCCAGGCCCACCACTACCCCAACTCCCACGCCGTCGGTCAGTCCGACTCCAAGCCCAACTCCGACGGCGACTGCGACCCCAACTCCACCAACACAATTGATCGTCAACGGCGGGCTCGAAGGCAGCATATCGCCGTGGGTCTTATCGGGTTCCGGCGCTTTTTACACCAACAACGGCAACTATCCTCACGGTGGAACAGGCTACGTGTATTTCGGCGTGAACAACAATGTGACCGGACAGGTGTACCAAACAGTAACGATTCCCACGACTGCGACAGCAAATCTGACTTTCTGGTTCAACTGCAGTTCGAACGAAGGGATAACAACGGCGTATGATTTCTTGTACGTGGAAATCCGCAGCACCGGCGGCACCTTGCTTCAAACCCTTGCCACGTACAGTAACAGGGACAAAACAACTCCCGGGAACTATTCGCAAAAATCGTTTAGTCTTGCACCCTACAGGGGGCAGACTATCCGTCTCCAATTCCGTTGCACGACCGATTTTTCACTATCGACAACCTTCCGAATCGATGACGTGTCGTTGAGATAGTCATTCAGAAAAATAGCAGAAAAAGCCCCGACCCGGTCCCAACGTCGGCGACCGGTGTATCGGAACATATCGCCCAGCCTTGCGACGGTTGGTGGTCGATCTTATATTTGTAAGATCGCATTGAGCGCCAATAACCCGGAGGTCACTATGCCAACCACAATCGCTGCTCCAAAACCCAAAAAAACCGCTGCAATCGAGGAAGATTTTTTGCCGCTGCAGGGCACGGATTACGTCGAATTTTACGTCGGTAATGCAAAGCAGGCGGCCCATTTCTATAAGACTGCGTTCGGATTTCAAAGTCTGGCGTATTCCGGTCCAGAAACTGGGGTGAAAGATCGCGCCAGCTATGCGATTCGGCAGAACAAGTTGACTTTGCTTCTGACGACTCCCATCCGGGCGAATAATCCGATAGCCGACCACATCTATAAACATGGCGACGGCGTGAAGGCGTTGGCGTTGAGAGTCGAGGATGCGAACTCGGCATGGGAAGAAACGACGAAGCGCGGGGGCAAAAGTTATATGAAGCCGAAGACGCTTTCAGATGAGCATGGCGAGGTCGTGATAAGCGGGATCCACACCTATGGCGATGTCGTTCATCTGTTCGTTGAACGCGAAAATTATCGCGGGCCGTTCATGCCGGGATTTCGCAAGTGGGAGTCAAATTACAATCCGCCCACAACTGGCCTGCAATATGTCGATCATTGCGTGGGCAACGTCGCACTGGGCAAAATGAATCCGTGGGTGAAGTTTTATGAGGATGTCATGGGATTCCGCAACATTTTGAGCTTCGATGACAAGGATATTTCCACTGAATACTCGGCGCTGATGAGCAAGGTCATGAGCAATGGCAACGGCTTTGTGAAGTTTCCGATTAACGAGCCTGCCGAAGGCAAAAAGAAATCGCAGGTGGACGAGTATCTCGAATTTTACGACGGCGAAGGTGTGCAGCATGTCGCCATGGCGACTAACAATATCATTGAAACTGTAACGGACCTGCAGAAGCGCGGCGTGGAATTCCTAAACATACCTTCTAACTATTATGACACTCTCATCGATCGCGTTGGTCACATCGATGAAGAAGTAAATGCCCTGAAGAAATTGGGGATCCTCGTCGATCGTGATGACGAAGGTTATTTGCTTCAAATATTTACCAGGCCAGTCGAAGACCGCCCGACGCTGTTCTTCGAAATCATTCAGCGCAAGGGTGCGAAGAGTTTTGGCAAAGGCAATTTCAAGGCACTGTTCGAAGCCATCGAGCGCGAACAAGCTGCAAGAGGCAATTTGTAAAGGGAGGATCGACAATGCCGTATTATCAAAGATTGGGAGAAATCCCGAGAAAGCATCATATCTGGTTTCATCGCAACGGGTCGGCGCCTACCTATAAGAATGAAGGCATTGCGTACGAGCACGTTTTTACCACCCAGGGATTCGATGAAGCGTACTCCATCATGTATCACGTGCGCCCCCCGACTCGCGTCCGGAATGTCGAGTTACTCAAATATTGGGAACCAAAAAAAGTAGCCGACAGCCCACTGCGACATCATCATCTGAAGACAGCGGATATCCCGCGACGAGGCGATCCCTACACCGGCCGCGTGCCGATGTTATTTAACCAGGACGTGATCGCGTACCGGGCCAGACCCGCGAAGACGTACGATAAGTTTCAATATTACAAAAACGGCGGCGCCGATGAGATCATTTTTGTGTTTCGCGGCAGCGGCGTGATGGAATCTGTTTTTGGGAAACTGCCTTATCGCGCCGAAGATTACATTGTCATTCCGCGTGGGATCACCTACCGGCTTGTCCCGGACAAAGTTGAAGAGGAAGATTATCTTATTCTTGAATCGGTTGGTCCTGTTCGAATTCCTCACCGTTACCTGAATCATGAGGGCCAAATCAAAATGGGCGCTCCGTATTCGGAACGCGACCTGCACGGGCCTCGCGAGATCATTACCGTCGATAAGGAGGAAGACGTCGATATTCTTGTGAAAGATGGGCCGCGTCTTACGCGCGTAACGCTGGCGCATCATCCATTCGATGCACTCGGCTGGGATGGATATCTTTATCCGTTCACGTTCAATGCCCAGGATTTCGAGCCGATTACGGGCACGCTGCATCAACCGCCGCCGATTCACCAGACCTTTGAGATCCGCGGATACGTGGTATGCACTTTTGCGCCGCGCATGCTCGATACGCACCCTGAAGCCGTGAAGATCCCGTGGGTCCACGATAATGTCGAGGCCGACGAAGTTCTGTTTTACGTGCGCGGTAATTTTGGCTCGCGACGCGGTATCGAGAGCGGTTCAATTACATTGCACCCGCGTGGCATTCCGCACGGCCCGCACCCGGGGACAATCATGGCAAGTCGGAATGCGACGCGCACCGAAGAGCTGGCAGTGATGTTCGACACACAACATACACTCGAGCTTACCGAAGAATCGCTCGCGCTGGACGATCCAAAATATCCGCAAAGCTGGCTCGATTAGGCCGTTCCCCTCCAGGGTATCACACGTCGGATTTAACTTAGGAAAAACACAACGCATGATTCAGGGATCAAATTCCGATTTGGAGGTCGAAGAGCCTTTCACGCGCGAGAGCGTTCGCCTGCCTGAGAAACGCCTCCATAAGATTGCGGACGCGTACCGCGAACTGCTTCAAGACATTGGGGAAGATGTAAATCGAGAGGGCCTTCTACGAACTCCGGAGCGGGCGGCACACGCTCTTGAATTTCTCACAAACGGTTATCGGCAGAATCTCGAAGAAGTTATCAACGACGCGGTATTCGAGTCGAGTGCGAGCGAGATTATTCTGGTAAAAGATATTGAGCTGTATTCGCTATGCGAACACCATCTGCTTCCTTTCATCGGTCGCGCCCATGTGGCTTACCTTCCAAATGGTAAGGTGATCGGCCTTTCCAAAGTGGCACGAATCGTCGACGTTTTTGCCCGTCGTTTGCAGATCCAGGAAAACCTAACCACTCAAATCGCCGAGTCGCTAATGAAATGCCTGGAGCCGTCGGGAGTCGCCGTGGTCGTAGAAGCGAAACACCTTTGCATGATGATGCGAGGCGTTGAAAAGCAAAATTCGGT
>JBKPMH010000219.1:0-6663 GCA_046732035.1 Verrucomicrobiota bacterium | reverse complement strand
AAACGTTTCCGATTGGGTGATGTTGGGAAAAGTTTCAGTGCCAGTAACCAAATCCACGTCGGTGCTGCCGTATACGAGCGGGGCCGTGAGGTTTTGGACGAGCTTTGAAAAGGCATTGGAATTCGCCAGGCCCGTTTCAGGATCGCCCCCCTTGGCCTGCCCGCAGTGAATCATAATCGCGCCTGCCCGGAAGTTTTCCATCCGGTCGATCCCAAGTTGGCGAATCTTGGAGCAGTCGAACATCGCAGGGACAAGTGGATTAATGTATTGGGATCTGGTGGTGATCTTGTATCGCGGCTGCACTTGTGAGGCGGCGAACCCGCCCAATGCGAGCAGCGAGACGCCGGTGAGGGCCACAAACAGGCCGACTAAAACACGCACACTAAAAAATGCCGAGCGGGATGTAGATTTCTTTTTCATAAACGGTGGTGGAGTGGAGTTTGGATCCGCCGTCGCCAGGGCTACGGCGAACAAGTTCTGAAATGTCGGTTTTACCGAAACAGGGAAAACGCGTCAACACTTCTCTCGTTTTTCGGAGTTTTCACAGCACCGCCTCGTTCGGCCGCACTTCGCAAATGGTAACAGTTCTGTTGCCTGCAAACGCATTTTCGGTAACGATCCGCGCTGCGATGGAATGGAACATTTAAGGCGACCATAGAATTGAGGCGAAATAATTTGGATTCTTGATAAGGCCCTTTGCGCAAGGAGAGCTGTTCTGGCGCAGAGAATGAGTGACGTGCTGGACCATCTGACAGGCGAATGAACAGGTGGCGCGAGGTGACGAAATTTAGAAACTAATATGGAAGCTACAATTATGCGAAACTTAGTCCCACAGTTACCGTAGAACGAAGTGAGCCTGAAAGCCTACGGGAGGCACTTCGATGACCGCAAATAATCTTGCTGTTGAAACGATAGGTGACCCATCGCTTTTCTCATTGGACGATATTCCATCTTCGGTTGAGTTTGACCTCTCTAAAACACTCGACGGTTTGATCAATGCCTGGTGCGAGCGTCGAGCACTCCGCCCGCTCGGTCTCCTGCTAGCTGCTTACCCCGGAGTCCTTCCGCACTTGGTCCAGGATTTTGAGTTGCTCGAAGCTTTGAAAAATCTTAACAGACTCTGTCGAGATCAGCTCACATCGGAAGAGCTACGGCTTGTTACGCGGGCACATGATTTTGTGGGCGAGCGACTTCGCACACAAATAATTTGAGTAGCCGTCGTCGGGGCGATTTGCCTGTAACTAACGCCTGGTCTGGCGAAATCACAGACCCATCGGCATGCGCCGATGATCGGTTGCGCGTTAACGGATTCGACTGCTCTCGGCTGCTCCTCGACGGCGTAGTCGGGTGACAGTTAGATGCCCGTTTTTAGGTTAGCGTCGAGCTGGCCTATCCGGAATCGGCTGCAAATTTGAATCACCCAGAGACTGAAAAGGTAACTAAATAGTAACTTAATTTAGGAGGTCATTACTCAGCATCGATGCGACTCTCGCACCATGAATTCAAAAACACGACACATAGCGTCATTAATCATTACATCGACATCAAATCCCAAACGCCCGAAACACGTCATCAGCCGCCATTCGCTTCTAGGCAGGTCACTCGTTGTCGGAGGCGTAGTTTTCGTCATGGGAGCCATTGCTCAATCGGCCTTCGCCCAGAACTTGGTGAGGTTCAGTGGAGGCATCGGCGTTATTCCCACCGGTTCAGCAAACACCACGGTGCGAGGCGTCGCAGCCGCTGGTCAGATCTGGACAATCCGGGACCTTGCAGCCGACGTGAAGCAAGATGGGAGTATCCGACTCGACGGTCGCGGCCTTCTTTTGGCTTCAGGTAATGGCGTCGGAAGCAACGCAAACGCAAGCGTTATTGCCACTTTGTTCTGTGCAAATGATGGCAACGTCCAACACAGCTCAAATCCTGCAGGCGTTCCGCTTGAAGTGAATGGCGATTTTCGTATTGACGACACGCTTTCGCCTGTGCCCCCGAGTCCTTGCACTAGCCCTGTGCTTCTCATACGAAATGCCGCGTCCGGGGGATGGTTCGCCGCCGGGATCCCCAAGTAATGACAGCGTTCACATTTTAGCGCGATCCCGAGTGCGGACAGGTTGATGGATTTTTTAGCAACAATCTTTCAATGGCGATTCCGTACACAGGAGACGCAATAGCTCTCAAAAAAGTATTACCGAGTTGCACTCTTGTCCGTGATGGCAAAACGGTGCGGAGCTTAAGCGGCAGGGATCCCGCGAACAGATCTTTACTTCGAGTTGTCGACGATTTGCTGCGCGTTCCTGATCGCAGACTCGTCCGGCGCTTTGTCTTTCTTCAAAATGTCGATCGCCTTTTGCGCTGAAGCGGCGGCTTCTTTCTTGTTGCCAAGCTTCGCCTCGATCTGCGCCTTTTTGTAATGCATAAAATAAGCGTTCGGGTTCTGCTCCAGTGCCTGATTAATCCATTTCGCCGCCTGGTTCATGTCTTTGTTGTTATCGTAATAAAAAGCAGCAGCTTGATAAGCGGTGCGCGGATCCAGCGGAGTCGATGCCCTAACAACTGCGTCGAGTTCCTTGCTTACCTGTTCGACATCGTTCGTGGTCAGCTTCACGGGCACACGCGTTTTATCCCAAAGGAAATTGAGAGTTGCCGAAGCGCCTTTCACATCAGCTAGCCCGATGGTGAACGTCTCGATTGCTTCCGGAATTGGTTGCGGCTTCGCCGTCACGCGCGCGGCATCGTTTTCCTGCTTGTAATCGGCCGCGCTCTGCACCTTCGCATCCTTTGAAATGACGATGGTCCACTCGTCCGCTGTCGGGATCGTAAAGAGCGCGTACTCACCGGCCGGGATCTCCTTGCCGCCCAACGTCACCGGTTTGCTAAACTTAATTTTCGTGACGGCGTTGGCGCCCGTGCGCCAGAGCTTACCGAACGGCACCAGGCCCCCAAAGATTTCACGGTCGTTCTTGTTCGGCCGCGAATAATCTATCTCGACATCGGTTAGCCCGACACGCTGTTTGACCACTGAGTGCTGACTGGGAGCTGGAAACTCTATCTTTGTCTCCGGCGCTGCGCACAGATTACCGGGCAGGAGTGGTCCCGCGATAATTGTAAGGATGAATAAAGCAGAAAGAAGAAGTGAAGGAAAACGTGAGGATTGAATGATAGTATGCGACATAATTAAGATTGATGATTTAAGCGAAGAACATATCGCACAGTGGCAGCAGTCAAAGTGAGTTGTTGACCCGGGCCAACTTCGAACTTGCGCTCATCCAATTCGTGGCAACAGTGCCGCGGGAATGAAAGGGCAAAGATCAAAACTGCGGTTCCAGTTAGCGCCGGCGAGCGTTATGTTGGATTCATTGATTCGAGTAAACAACTGGATCGCGCTCGAGAAGCACTCGGCTTAAAGGAAACGAAGCGCTGCTGATGTTTACCGACGGAAAAAACAATTCGCTGTCGCGACTGACGTGCAATAGCCGCTCACTCGATCCTGCTCAACAGTTCCATCCAAGAGCAAGATGGAACAATGCAACACACTGCGAGGGGAGGAACCAGGAATTAAACGGGGACTTAACCTGGTGTGGTGTAATGAATCAGCACGGTGCTCCAAATACCGCCTCTCCGCACCTTCGTGCAGCTCGCAGTGGCGCTTTTGTACTTCGTTTTGCATAAGGGGCGCGGCTGCACGCGCTTCAATAAAAATACCCCATAATTCAACCGAAAAGGCTTAGCTGCGTTGCTGATCTTCGAAATGACGAGCACGACAATTTCGGTCGGGCGCACATTCGATTGCGTCGACAGGAGATGGCAAACATCGATGCAATTTGGTCGGCAAAGATGCCTTCGCCCGTCATACGCGTATGCCATTGGGGGTTATTTAGCCGGTCTCCTCGCAAATGGCGAATGCGTCCCAGCACCTTCTCTTTCCGCTCCGGAAAATGTTCCTCCAGCCAATGCTCAAATAGCGGCGCCACCGCCCATGGCAGTCGGACGATTGTGTAGCCGGCAAATTGCGCGCCCGCTTTTGCGCAGGCTTCGATGATCTTTGGAACTTCGTGATCGGTGATCCCCGGAATGATCGGTGCAACCATGACACCGGTTGGTATTCCAGCTGAACGAAGTTGCCGGATCGCCTCGAGGCGAGCTTGAGGTGATGACGTCCGCGGCTCCAGGACTCGCTGCAAATTGGAATCCAGCGAAGTGACTGAAATATTCACAGCTGCCGCGTTGTGAGCAGCGAGATCGCGCAAGAGATCCACGTCGCGCGCAACAAGACGATTTTTTGTTATGATGGCCACGGGGTTGCGAAATCTGGCGAGCACCTCGAGACAGCCGCGCGTGATGCGCAGCTTCCGCTCGATCGGCTGATATGGATCGGTAACCCCGCTCAATACGAGTGTTTGTGGCTGCCAACGCTGTGATTCGAGTTCGGCGCGCAACAATTCGGGCGCGCTCGTTTTTACCATGATCTTGCTTTCGAAATCGAGGCCAGCCGACAAACCCAGATATTCGTGCGTTGGTCGTGCGTAACAATAAATGCAGCCGTGCTCGCAGCCACGATATGGATTCAGACTTGTCTCAAAACCGACATCGGGACTGTTGTTGCGCGTGATGACCGACTTAGTTCCATCGTGGAAGTATTGTGTTTCACGCCTTGGTCGCTCTTCCGTTTCGAGATCCGGATCGACAACATCGAAGTCATTAAGATCGACATGCAGCTTCTCGAAGCGATTAGCGGGACTCCAAGATGCGCCACGACCGCGGATCGCCGCGCGGCTTTGAACGGTTTCTTTTACGATCGGTCGAAACTTTTTCGCCACATTATAGGTTCACATGAACATATTACTATGTCGAGTGACTTTTTCGCCACCAGCGGCTATGAGGAACGATTGTCGGCCGCTCACATTAACATTCGCCGCCTTGCCCATGTTCGGAGCGATGGCAACTTGTAGCCGCGGTCGGGGACCGCGAGCCGGTGCCAGCTGCCGGCTTATTAGCCAGGAGGGGTGGCAGAGCGGTTGATTGCGCCGGTCTTGAAAACCGGAAGGCCGAAAGGTCTCGTGAGTTCGAATCTCACCCCCTCCGATTCCCTCGTAACGCTCCAAGTTTAACTTAAAGAATAACAGTCTGGCATAACAAAGGCACTGAAATCCGCCACTGTTCAGGTACGTTCTTTTTTCTGAATTTTCGGCAGGGTCCGCTGATTCAATCCGCGCCCCGTGAATACCATTCCCCAATTGCTTTCCCTGTTGTTAACTGCTGCCCTCGTGAGCTGCGCAGACGTTCAAAAACGCTTCGTGACGAATGAAGGAGCCTTTTTTATCACTCGATTTGTCGCGCAAACCAGCACAACTGTCAGTTGCTGGTAAGACAATTACCGTATTGCAGGCGGATAGTTCCAGGCTCGTTTACGTGCTGTCGGAATGAGGCGCACCCTTTCCGCGGTTGGCCTTACGGTGCTCGCCGCGATTTTGTCGGCTGGTCTGTTGCTGCTCAGCAGCTTTCCTGATTGTTCACAAAAGGAAACCAAGCGATCTAATCAAGAATCGCTTGGCTCCGGGAAGAGCATAACCTTTATGGGGATCGTTGTAATTTGGGGAAATGCCTTCATGTTTATTCTCCGGGTTTTTCAGCACGAAGTTGTCGAAAAACATTAAGACTTTTTCAAGCCTCCGAAGAGGAATGAGACGTGCTCCCTCTAGGGTTTTGATGCTCGCTCTTCATTTGCCATGTCTAGCACGCGACGCCACCGATGATCCGGATCGAGCCGCGAGATGGATAGTCCGCGAAGACGCAGAGTCGTCGGGCTACCGTTTGGGCCCCGGCACCGTGAGTTGGTGCGTCACACGCATGTAAGCGAACTTGCTGTCAGGCGAAAAGACTGGCTTCTGCGAGACACAGTGGATTTAAAAATCTGGAGTATTAAAGCTGGCGGTAACGTATGCACGAATTGCTGCCTTTCCTTGCAGCACGGGCCGCCCCGGGAAAATGAGAACAGCATCATTGCTCCGGTAGGAGACAACCTTTTTCGACATCCTTTCCAGCGGCAGCTAGCTCGCACCACTCGGCATCCCGACGCAATAACTTCCCTGCTTCGGTGGTGGGATCGAACTGTTGCCACGAGCAGCTCGTGAGGACGAGTGCATGACGACAAACGGCAGGTAATGTAATGGGGCCACAGAGCGTCTCCATAAGCAGGCCTAACGAGCTCAAGCTCGGCCACGGCTCAGGGAGAGCGCAAATGGCAGCTCTGACAGGCACAGTAATCAAGCTGGACATCAAAACAACGACGCCGGATGAGTCGTTGGCTGCAGCGCCCCGGTTAGGCGGCGTTCCTCGCAATCTGAATAATATTGGCTGTTATCTGCAGCAAAACACCGAAGACTAGCAAGCGCCAGGCCAAATCATCTCGACCGCATACGCCCGTTCGGCGGCAACGCGGTCAAAACATGGTCCTCATCAATCATGCTAAATTCTCTAGGTGAGTTCCGGCAGCAGCATCGTAATGACCTGCAACGTCGGCAGCGCGGACATGGTCATTAGCGTGTGGATCATAGCCGAGTTCAACCGTGCTAGTAGCAGGTGTGTCGAAGCACCGGTGTCACACTGGTGTCGCAACACAACTGGCCGATTGATCTGCCAAATCACCGATACGGGATAGTGTTGGAT
>JBKPMH010000218.1:0-9776 GCA_046732035.1 Verrucomicrobiota bacterium | reverse complement strand
CTTCATCGGCAAAGCTGGCGAAGCCGCGAAAGTGAAGGCGCTCGTCAACATGGTGATGAACATCAATACAGCTGGATTAGCAGAGGGATTGGCACTGGGGGCGGCGCTGGGCCTGGATTTGGAGATGCTGAGAAAAGTCTTTTCGCAGACAGGAGCGGCCTCGCGCGTGCTGGAAACCGACGGCGAGGATATGCAAAATCGCGAACACAGCTGCTT
Organism: Verrucomicrobiota bacterium; assembly: GCA_046732035.1. Lineage (GTDB taxonomy): Bacteria > Verrucomicrobiota > Verrucomicrobiia > Chthoniobacterales > UBA10450 > Udaeobacter. The sequence goes on along the minus strand of JBKPMH010000218.1, from coordinate 9,560 downwards.
CTTCTCTGCTGCGCACGCGGCCAAAGACAGCGGGATTGCTCTCGAGCTCGGGCGCACCCTCGGCTTGGATTTACCTCTGGCGCGTGCGACAAAGGAACAATACGATCGCATGATAGCGGAGGGACTGGGCGAGCTTGATAAATCGGGAATCGCAGAGCTCACCTTCAAAGACCGGCATAAACATTCCGGCGATCACGTCTGATCCTGCTCTTGATCGAGGTCCCGCTTGAATCTGTCGTTTGGGGCATGGGCTCGTGGCGCAATCTGTCCCCAGTTTCGTTTACAGTGAGGATTCACTGAGCCGAGCCGTGCGGCCGCTGTCGATGCGCCGATCGGCCCGGTCGGAAAATCTTACACTTTTGTGAGAACTCGGTATCGCGTTTTCCGGAGAAGGAGATGACAAGATACCAAGCGGTAGCAGAAACTCAGGCCCCCCAGTGAACTAATTAAGCATCGGCTAGCCTCGGTGAGAAAAGTTCGCACGCCTAAGACGGGACGATTCTGCCTTGGTGGACTTGAGCAAACTACAAAAAACAAAATGAACACTAAGAATACCATCCTCCTAATGATATTAACGCTTGGCGGGTTTATGATGAACCAACCGGCTTTTTCGACGCCGCGGTCCGGTAGATTCCTGCCAGTACCCCCTGTCAGGTCAAGCCCGGTGCCGCGTCCGATTGCGACCCCTACCCCTGCACCAGCGCCGCCGGCTGTTGCGTCGCTGAACATCTCCTATGAAACATCAGCATCATCGAATATCGCAATCACTGTCAGTACACAACAAGCCGGGGCTCCAGCCGGATTTTCAATCCAGTGGATGACCCTGGCCGACTACATCGCCCTCGGAAACAGGTGGCCTGTAACTTCGGAGGTTCCCAACCGTGAGGCTCCGAGCTTCTGCAGAGCCACCTTCGGCGTCCCGGCGACGCCAGATTGTGAAGGCTACAAACTTCTCCCATGGCAAAGCATCACAGTGACCATTGGCGACGATAGCCTGCACGACAACTGCGCCGTGTCCAGCCCTTGTTCTGGCAGTCCGCTGCTGTGTAACACGGCCTATGTATTCCGTGCCACTGCGGCAGTTTCTGGCATCGACCTAAGGAGTACCACGATTACATGCGCGACCCTGTCATGTGTCGGAGGAACCTCATGCACATATTCTCAAGGTTACTGGCGGAACCATCCAGATTCATGGCCGATAACCAATGTCACTCTTGGAGCAGTGACGTATCAAGCTGCCGAACTTATGGCTATTCTGGACAACCCAGCGCGAGGTAACGGTCTCACGATATTGGCCCACCAACTGGTCGCGGCCAAGCTGAACATAGCCAACGGTGCGGATCCGTCTGCGGTTCAGCAGGCCATCGCCGACGCTGACAACATGATTGCAGGCTTGATAGTGCCGCCGATTGGTAACGGTTACTTATCACCGGAACAGACCAGCGATCTGACTGAAACACTCACGGAATATAACGAGGGTACGATTGGTCCCGGCCATTGTAACGATTAAGTGTTACAGAACCGGAATGGGAGGTCGGAATACCGACGTGAAGTTCAGTTACCATACGGTTCCAAAGAATTTATAATCCGGCGAATTAATGAACGGGGGCACAAGTGTTGTGCCCCCGTTCTGCTTTTCACGAGCGAAGCGAAGCTCGACAAGCTGTTTCGAAACAGTGTACCCCGTGCCGATCCATTTGTAATTCATCGATAGGTCGGGAGAGCTTTCCTGAGGTTTAAATCGTCAAACGGCCGCGTCGTATCGGCGTCCCCCTCACGGTAAGGCACGAAGTTGAAACCGCGGTCGTTTGTTTTACCGGCATCTGACAGGTCGGTCCGGGTTGCACGAGCGTGCCAGAGTCCGTGTTTTGGTAAACTTGACCAAGAATTTGAACTTTTGTGGAACTTTGCCCTTTAGCTTCCGGATAAAGATCTAAGACGTGGTTCAGTTACACATGTCAGACGTTTAAGTCTATGCGAACGGGTTATGCCTACAGGCTGCGGTTGCAGATCGTAACGTCCGTTTAACACCACAAGAGCTACTCACGTTAGAAAGTTAGAGCTATCTAGCTTTCTCAAACTAGTGAACATGGGGAGACGTCTGCCTGCGAATCAGACGGTCGCTCTAACCTTGTACGTCCTTGCGATAACCTCATAACACAACTTACGCCTTATTAACTTGATACGTAACACGCCGTGCTTTTTCAAGAACCTCATAACTCCATTTCCGGATAAAGACCTAAGCAATGAAAAACATCTCGTGCCTGGCATAACGCAATAAAGCTTCTTTCGGAATAACAATATGAGAACGCACTTTTTAAGATACATAGCAACTGCCTTAGCCATTTTGGTGGCTTTGGCACCAGCCGCGCCGCTAGAAGCAGCAAAACATCGAAGACAACGCAAAAGCAAAGGTCACATTTCCACAGCGAAAATAGATGCGATCATTGCCAGGTTTACACACGACGAGCTGGCCGCTTTTCCAAAAGGAGCCCGGGGTTCAAACATCATTCTTTCGGAACAACAATTTCGAGGCAACGGATTGAACACCGCATTAGCGCAGGCAGCGAACAAAGCGGAAACCGCGATCGGGGCCTGGCCGCAAGCTGCTCTCTTGCCGCAAGCAATGGCGCATTTGCCTAATAGAATTTCCGGGTTGGCGATTACCAAACGAAAACAGCATGACGGTTCATCTTATTTTGCAGGAACCTATACTACGCCTGAAGGATGTGTCTTTTGCTGGACCCGAACGGTCGTGTTTGTCAAAGACCCGTGGTATGTGGTTCGGTTCACGATCGAAAAATGTAAGGATTGTTCAAAACCGCCACCACCTTCCACACCTACTCCGACCCCGCCACCTTCAACACCTACGCCGACACCGCCGGTTCCAACGCCTACGCCGACACCGCCGGTTCCAACGCCTACGCCGACACAACATCCTCCAACGCCGTCACCGACTCCTAGAAGAAAGCCGAGTCCTACACCGAGGCCCGATGCGACTCCAACTCCAACCGCGACACCTGTACCTAGCGCAACGCCTACTCCAACGGTAACTCCCTCCGCTACACCTACGGCAACGATCACTCCCACACCAACGGCAACGCCGACTGCGACAGCTACTGCGACGAGTACGGTAACACCTAGTCCAAGCGCGACTCCAACGGCAACGCCGACTGCGACAGCTACAGCTACACCGGATCCGAGTCCCACACCTAGTCCGAGCCCAACAGCTACACCTACGGCTACTGTAACACCGCCTCCGAGCCCTACGCCCACACCTACAGCTTCGCCGACAGCTACGCCAAGCCCCAGCGCCACCGTGACGCCGACAGCAACTGCAACGCCGACCCCGACGCCAAGTCCAACGGCGACACCGACACCTACCCCTCGCGGATGCGTTCAACCCGTTGGTTACTGGCGATGTCCAGCGTTTTGGTGTGTAACAGAGATTCAACTAGGGGACCGCATTTATACGATCGATGAAGCCATTGAGATAATGCACTATGGCAATGGTTGCCAAGGCCACCCGAACGGCCTCCTTCAATTAGCGAAGCAACTTATCGCGGCTAAACTGAACATAATTTGTCTCAATGCAGACGACGATTGCATCACCCAAACGGTCGCGGACAGCGATATCGTGATCGGAAATAACGTCATTCCGCCAATCGGGAATGGATGCATGCGACCCGAGGACGTGTCGAATCTGGTGACGATCTTGACGCAATACAACATTGGCCACATGTGCGCCCGACCTTGTGTTGACCCACCTTGTCCGTCCCCGACTCCCACCGCAACGCCCACGCCATGTCAGTTAGACAAACCGGCGGTCGCCTGTATTACGTCTGCATCTTCAAACATAGCCATCGACGTCACCGCTGGAGACTCTGGTGCTCCGACTGGATTTGTCGTCGAGTGGATAACGGCTGCGGACTTTATCGCTAATGGCAATCAATGGCCCGATGACCCGAATGCAGTCTGTGAGGCGAGCTTTCCCAACAGTCTGGCACCCAATCAATCAATCGAAGTCGTGATCGGCGACGATCACTTGTTCGACTCTTTTGGTGTGCAAAGTGCCTGCTCCGGCGAGCCGCTCTTGTGCGACACGGCGTATGTATTTCGGTGCCGTGTGAAGGAAACAGACTCCTGTGACGAGAGCCCGTGGGGTAACACCCTCTCCTGTGCCACTGCGCCGTGTAATCCGGGACAAAATTGCACGTATACCCAGGGGTATTGGAAGAATCATTCCGACACCTGGCGGTTGCAGAGCCTGACGCTTGGTGGCGTCAGCTATAGCCAATCACAGCTCCTTCAAATTTTGAATCGTCCCGCACAGGGCAACGGCCTGCTACTCCTGGCGCACCAGCTCGTTGCTGCAAAATTGAGTATTGCCAATGGAGCGGATCCAACAGCCGTTCAGCAATCGGTAATTGATGCGGACACTATGATCGGAGGATTAATTATACCTCCGATCGGCAACGGCTATTTGTCACCGAATCAGACCAGCGAACTCGCTGAAACGCTTACAGAATACAACGAGGGGACAATCGGTCCGGGACACTGCGCCGATTGAGGCGGTGTGCGTGCCTGCCCGCCAGTAAAAGAAGAGGTATTTTGGGTTAAGACTGCGCGGGGAAGCTGAAAAGCTTCCCCGCGGCGTCGCAAACTCAGTAACCCATCAAGTCTCGGCAATGAATCTCCGTGCCGGCCGGGCAGCGAGATCCGGTCCGTGATATCCGACGATAAAGAGTGCGCGGTCTTTATCTGGTCGCCCACGATTCGGGCGCAACATCAATCGCCTGTTAACGTGCAGTATTCCAGTAGCGGGCGGAAAATTCCGCGCTTGCCTAAGAATCGTACAAATGAGATGATCCGCGGCTGTGAAATCCGAAGCATCTCAGGCCGGCGCTCGCCGCCCCGACCGCTTTATGACGACGCGGTGGAGTGTCGTATTGTCGTGCACGGATTCTGATGGCAACGAAGAGAAAGCACATGCCGCGCTTGCCGAGCTTTGCAAAATCTATTGGCGGCCAGTCTTCGCGTTCATCTGCCGCCAGGGACACTCCGTTCCCGACGCTCAGGACCTCACACAGGATTTCTTCGCCATGGTGCTGAAAGGCCGGCTTCTACAGCGGGCCGATCGAAGCCGCGGTCGGTTCCGTTCATTGGTGCTCAAGGCATTGCAGAATTTCTTGCATGATGCCGTGGACAAACGCCACGCCCGCAAACGTGGTGGCGACGTGCAATTTGTTTCGTGGGATGATTGGATGGCTGAGGCGCCGTCACACCTGTCGATTCCAGAGCAGGAATCCGAGAATTGGTCTCCGGAAAGAATCTTTGATGTGCGGTGGGCGGCGACAGTAGTCGAGCGCGCGTTGCGGAGATTGGGCGATGAATGCGAAAAGCGCGGCCGCCGACGTGTTTTTGATGTGTTGAATAGTTGCCTCGCAGCTGAGCGGGAAGATGTTTCCTACGCCAAGTTCGCAAAAACGCTGGGTCTTCAGGAGTCAGCAGTGAAACGGCTTGTGCACAGGTTACGTGAACGCTATCGAGCGTTGCTGCGCGAAGAAGTTGCTCAAACGGTCGAAGGCCCCAGCGAGATTGATGACGAACTCCGTTATCTCTGTGCAGCGTTAAGCGCGGCAGAATAGCCACGATTCGACGTCGGAAGATCCAAATCGAGGCATCTCCACCGTGGGGAATCGCCCGAGCGTGGCAGATTCGCAGAGATTATGCTGCAATCCTGCGCGACCGCTTTTCGATGCTTGTTCATTTGCATTAGTAGCGAGGCCATTTTTTTCGGGAACTCCGCTTCGCGAATTCCGGAGTAAGCATAGAGGACGCGTCGGCGCCCACAGCCGATAGGCACACTTTCCGCCGACCCGCTGCCTCTCTCACTTGTAATCAATTTTCAGCTTCAGAATCCGATGAGCGGCGTTCCTGTTTCGATTGGTCTGCAAAAGGAAACGCTCGTTTGTCCGCAGTGCGGATCGACCTCGCGTATCGGACGCAGTCTTTGTCTTAGCTGTCTGCTCGCTCAAGGGTTGGGCGCACGAGTTCCTGCGCATCATGCTGAGGAAGCGCTAGGGGATGCGCTTGGCGCACTCGATGTACGCGATGCCGAATGGCGAGTAGGCGATTATCAAATCCTTGAAGAAATCGGTCGCGGCGGCATAGGCGTGGTCTATCGGGCACGGCACAGGCGCCGCATCGTAGCGTTAAAACGAATTTTGCCTTATCACGCCGATTCAGCTGAAACGCTGATGCGCTTTCGACGCGAGGCGGAGACTTCGGCGACGCTCGTGCATCCCAACATTCTGCCTATTGATGACGTAAGCGAGGGCGACGACGGCTTGCCGTTCTTCAGCATGAAGTTTGCTGCTGGCGGCAGCTTGGTCGATGTGGCGGCGGAGTTGCGAAGTGATCCGCGTCGGGCCGTGGCGTTAATAGCCAAGGTGAGCCGGGCAGTACAGTATGCACACGGTCAGGGAATCCTGCATCGAGATCTGAAGCCAGGAAACATTTTGTTAGATGGACGAGGCGAGCCGCTGGTGAGCGATTTTGGTCTCGCCAAATGCCTGGAACCCACGAGCAATCTCACGCGCACACTTACTGCTGTAGGTGCGCCGGATTACGTGGCACCCGAACAGGTGGATCCCGGCGCGGGGTCGAGCAAACTTGGTCCTGCGGCGGATATATATAGTTTGGGTGCAATTCTGTTCGATTTGCTTACGGGTCGCCCGCCATTTTTAGGTCAGAATGCGCTGAAAGTGATTCAGCAAGCAAGCGAAAGACCGGCACCTAAGCTGCGTAGTTTGGTGTCTGGGCTGGATCGCGATCTGGAAACAATTTGCGCGAAATGTTTGGAGCGAGAGCCAGCTGCCCGTTATCGCTCAGCGGGCGATCTCGCTGATGACCTCGAACGGTGGTTAGAAGGACAACCCATAGCGGCGCGACCTCTTTCACCGGTCGCACAGATCTGGCGCTGGACACGGCACAATCCGATTGTTGCCGGAATGGCAGCACTTTTGATCACGTTGGGATTGGTTGGGGGGGTAATGACGTGGAAGGGCGGTGCGCCAAACACGCCGAAGGCCACCGGTATTGCTGTTCTTCCGTTTGAAACTTTGAGCCAGGACAAAGAAGACGTCATTTTTGCGGATGGCGTTCAGGATGATATTCTGACGAAGCTCGCCAGTATTCGCGATCTCAGGGTGATCAGTCACACCAGCGTGATGAAGTACCGCGGAAAGCGAAACATTCGCGACATCGGTAAGGCGCTGGGCGTTTCTCATATTCTGGAGGGCACCGTTTTTCGTGAGGACGGAAGCGGGCGTTTTCACCTCAAGGCTCGTTTGATAGACGCTGGTAGTGGAGCGCTGCTCTGGTCGGAGGAATTTGGCCGTAATTTAAATGATCTATTTGCCGTTCAAAGCGAGCTCGCGCGAAAAGTCGCGGAACAGCTTCGTGCAAAAATCTCAACTGCGGAAAAAGTCGCGGTTGAACAGCCGCCAACAACGGACCTCACTGCCTTTGATCTGTACAATCGTGCTAAGAATCTTCTCGAGCTTCGTTTGAGCAGCGGTTTGAAATCGAATTTGCTCCAGGCAGTTGACGTGCTGAACCAGACGGTGGCACGCGATCCCTCTTTTTTTCACGCTTATTGCCAACTCGCCTACGCTCACGAGCAGCTCTATTTTCTGGGTTTTGATCACACGCCGACCCGGCTGGCGTTGGCTGAAGCGGCTATCGATCGAGCGTTGCATCTTCGCCCTGATGCGGGTGAATCCCATTTCGTGAATGCGCGAAACCTGTATCATGGGCATCTCGATTACAATGGGGCGCTGGCTGAATTGGATGTCGCGCGTCAGAGCTTACCGAATGATGCGCGGATATTTCGAATGATAGGATACATCCAAAGACGCCAGGGACGCTGGGAAGATTCCACGCAAAACCTGGAGCGCTCGGGGAACCTTGATCCGCGCAATACTGAAACTCTCCAGCAGATCGCGCTCAGTTATGGAGTTCTTCGACGCTACGCCGAAGAGAAAACCGTCCTGGACCGGGCGCTGGCGATCGAACCGAATGATGTGAGCAGCAAAGTCGCGCTTGCCGCCGTCCAATTTCATTGGAAAGCGGAGACAACGGCATTGCATCAAACAATCGATTCTCTTGCAGCTGCAAGAGCTGGCGCGTTATCGAGTGCAGTTGATGAGGGATTAAGTTGTGCGCTGGCTGAGCGCGATGTGACCGCGGCACAAAACATTCTCAATATGATTGGCGATACGCCACTGACGGATTATTCGGTTCACTTAAATCGGCCGATTATCGAGGGCATCATTGCTCGCATGAAAAAAAATGATGGCGCTGCCCGCAATTGGTTCACTGCTGCCCGTGTTCAACAAGAGCAAACAGTTCAAGCGGAACCAGACTACGGCCCGGCGCTCTGTGTGCTTGGTCTGATCGATGCAGGTCTCGGCCGAAAGGAAGAAGCATTGCGCGAAGCGCGGCGTGCGGTCGAACTTGTTCCAAGAGAGAAAGATGCACTGGTTGGTCCGACCATGATCAAGTATCTTGCGATGATTGCTGCTTGGACTGGTGACAAAGATCTGGCCTGTCAACAGCTGGCCGTTGCCGTTCGTCCACCAAGTGCTCTTAGCTACGGTCAATTGAAACTACTGCCATTTTGGGATCCGCTCCGGGGTGATCCCCGCTTTGAAAAGATCGTTGCTTCACTCGCGCCGAAAGAAGGAGCAAGTAAATAACACGTTCCGTCCCCAAAAAGCACCAAATCCTGTGATTAACTCGGACAAACATTCTCCTTTTTTTAGTTTGCAAATTTCGAAAACCCCATCTACCATCGTCCCCTCTTAATGGCCGAGCCCGGTAACTCTTCGTCAGTGGATCTCCCCAGGGAACCGGGCATATGCCCGTCTTGTGGCTCGGCATCGCGCGTCGGTCGCAGTCTTTGCCTGAGCTGTATGCTTGCTCAAGGCGTGGGTGTTAAACCTGCCGGCGCGCAATCGGAACCCACTCAGCCCGAAGAAACCCTTGATGACGTGCTGGGGGAACTTGAGGTATGTGATGCCGATTGGCGGATAGGAAATTATCAAATACTTGAGGAAATCGGGCGTGGCGGGATGGGGGTTATTTATCGCGCGCGCCAGCGGCATTCGCGGCGCATCGTTGCGCTAAAGCGGATCCTTTCTTATCACGCAGATTCACAGGAAACGCTGGCGCGTTTTCGGCGCGAAGCGCAGGCGGCGGCGAGCCTGGATCACCCGAATATTCTGCCGATCTACGAGGTCAGCGAATGCGACGATGGGCTGCCGTTCTTCAGCATGAAATTTGCCGGTGGCGGCAGCTTGCTCGACGCGGCTCCGGCTCTTCGGGGCGAACCGCGGCGAGCGGTAGCATTGATGGGGAAGGTGGCGCGAGCAGTGCAATATGCGCATGGGCAGGGAATTTTGCATCGTGATCTCAAGCCCGGGAATGTTTTGTTAGATGGACGAGGCGAACCGCTGGTGAGCGATTTCGGTCTGGCCAAGTGGCTGGACACGAGT
>JBKPMH010000217.1:0-5122 GCA_046732035.1 Verrucomicrobiota bacterium | reverse complement strand
GCGTTTTATCTTCTCCCGTACAACAAACCATCCATCGGCAGATCGCTTTGGACGAAGCTGGCACGGCGAACGCATCTCAAGGTAGGTGGTAACGAGAGGTGTCATGGTCAATGGCTAAACAAATATGTGAACTGTTGCCTGCGAATTTCAATCGCCTGGGATTGCCCTTAATCCAGACGGAGATTTCAAAATTGAACTCGGAGACGGTTCTGCCTTGACGGGCGTATCCAAACTGATTCAATCAGGTTTTTCGCGATCCGATGCGTGGGGGCCGAATTACCAGCGAGGAGAGGTCAGCTATCAGCACGTATGTGGGTGTCGGCATCGCCATCGTGCTCATAGCCGGCGGTCTTTATTTCTTCTTTCTCGCACAGAAGGAAAAAAAGGAGACCACAACCTTCGACCCGAACCGTCCGATCCCAAGCGATACCGTTTTGAAACAGCGACTCAAGGCTGAAGAGTATTCCGTCGTGCGCGAGGGCGGCAGCCAACGGGCTTTCCAGAATCAGTTCTGGAACAACGAGAAAACCGGTATCTACGTGGACGTCATAACCGGTGAACCACTCTTTAGTTCGATTGACAAATTCGACGGCGGCGTCGGTTTTCCTACTTTTTCCAAACCGATTTCGAAAGATCTGCTCGAGGAGCGCCTGGACACTTCGCATGACATGCAGCGGACCGAGGTGCACGCCAAGCGCAGTAACGCGCATCTTGGCTATGTGTTTCCGGATCCGAAATCGCCAACTGGGCAACGATACGTCGTTTACTCGGCTGCTTTCCATTTCGTCCCGGTCGAAGAAATGAAAGATAGAGGTTACGAAGCGTACATGGCTCCTTTCGACAACAAGGTCGCCACGCCGTAACAGCGTTAAGACAACGGGGCTGCCCCGGGCGTCGCTAATTTGTGGCCGCCCTTAATCGGTCTCGGTTTTGATTTCTGGAAGTCCAGCTTCCTTCAGTTGCTGATTCAACGCGGGGAGATCGGATCCGAGCAACTGCTGCCATGCATCCATCATCTGGCCGATTTTTGGTTCGAGATCCGCGACGGTAGTCTTGACCACGGCTGTCGGTGCAGCGTCCGAGGCTTCGATCTCGTTGAAAAGTCGCCTCGTCGATTCCAAAACAAATAACGAAGGTGAAGCCCCTGGCCGGGGGTGCGGCGGCCCGAATTTCGTTAGAACTTGAGCGAAAGCCTCCAGTTTTTGCGTGATCTCAGGTCGCTCAGCGCCCTTTGCTCTGAGCTTCGTCAGTTCCGCGGCGATGCTATCGAATTGCTTACCAATGGGCGCCAGCTTGAGCCGCAGTTGATACAACTTCCATGAGAGATCGAACTGTTCCTGAAGATCCGTAGCCGACGCCTTAACTCGCGGATCCATGATAACGGTCAACGGTTGCCCGAAAGTTTTGCCGTTTGCTGTCAGCGTGACGGTGTAATCACCGAGCACCGCCCATGGCGACGTCGCAGCAGGTGGCGTGTTGCGGTAGGTCGCTTGCATCGGAAACTCCGGCTCCACGTTCGGCACCGGTGTGTAATGCATGTCCCATAGAAACCGATGCATACCTGCTTTCGTGGAAACTGATTGCAGCGGCCGAATCCAATAACCCGGGATTCGAAGCCGCTTCGGGTTGGCCTCAATTGGTATGTCCGTGCTCGAATATTTTCTGACTGATTGGCCTTTGCTGTCTTTTATCTCGATTACGACCGGACCCTCCGCATCCTTCGAAAGCGAATAATCAATCATTGCGCCGTCCGGCGGATTCTCTCCGGCTGGTTCGTCCGGAGGCAACGGGGTGTCAGTGTTGAGGTTTGCGCGAACGCGCAACGCAGTCTGCGGCTTAAACAGAAGATCATCGCGCCGATCCTCCTTGAATTGTCGTAGCGGCATGATGTTGTCGAGGATCCAGAATCCGCGACCGTGAGTGGAGACAACCAGATCGTCGTTCTTAATAATTAGATCGCGCACGGAACTCGCTGGCAGATTCAACCGTAGCGATTCCCAGTTCGCGCCGTCATCGAACGAGACGTAGACGCCTTTTTCCGTTCCGGCGAACAAAAGACCTTTTCGTTCCGGATCTTCGCGAACCACATTGACGATTTGCCCAGCCGGTATGCCTTTCACAATTTCGGTCCACGTTTTGCCGCCGTCGTGCGTGGCAAAAATATGTGGCCGCAGATCATCGATTCGCAGCGTATTGACCGCTGCGTAGGCGGCGTTCGCATCGAAGTGCCCCGCTTCGATCAGCGAAATCTTCTGCCAGTCGGCAACGTTCGGCGGCGTGACGTTGGCCCAGGTTTTTCCGCCATCCGTTGTGAGATGAATCAGACCGTCATCAGTCCCGCACCAGATCCGATTGGCGTCGAGCGGCGACGGCGCCACCGTGTAAATCACTCCGCGTTGATGCGCCTGTTTTGTTGCGTCCTCTTTGTATTTTCCAACGCTTGTCGGTAATTTGTAATTTGCTCGCGACAAATCCGGGCTGATTTTTTCCCAGCGATCGCCACGATCACGGGTTTGCCAAAGCGTGTTTCCAGCGAAAAAGAGCAGATGTGGATCAAGCGGCGAAAAAACAACCGGTTCGGTCCGCAGCATCCGGAAATCCTCCGTCTGAACCGGTACCGGTAATATGTTCTGTGCCTGACCGGTGCGGCGATCGAAGCGCGTCAGTTTGCCGCCAATGATGATGTCCGGGTCGAGCGGATCCGCCACGACGTAACCGTATTCCTCCGCCGCTACCGGCTGCCAATCGCGGAACGTGATCTCGCCCTGATCGCCGCGGCTCCTGATTCCGACGGAGCCGCTTTCCTGTTGGCCGCTGTAAAGGCGATACGGAAATGCGTTGTCCGCGCTAACGTGATATAACTGCGCCGTCGACTGGTTGTACCACGAACTCCAGGTTTTGCCGCCGTTCACTGTAACGATTGCGCCCTGGTCCGAACCGAGAAAAATAATGTCCGTATTGCTTGGATTGATCCAAACGTTCTGATAATCGTCACCGCCGGGCGCGCCGCGCCAGCCCTCCCACGTTTTGCCGCCATCCGTGGATTTCCAACAAACGATGCTGGCCGAGTAGACGATCTGGGGATTCTTGGGATCGAATCGCACTACTGGAAGATCGCCACCGCCAATTCCAAGTCCGGGCCGCGGATCGTCGGTCGTGCCGTTCCAGGTTTCGCCGGCGTCGTCTGAGCGATAAAGTTTGGAGATCGTCTTTGTTCGTACCGCAGCGAACAATGTTTTTGGCGCGCTTGGCGCAATCGCAATGTTCGCCTGGACGATGGCTCTGGGCAATCCGTTGGTCAGTTGTCGCCAGGTTTTGCCATCATCGGTAGACTTAAACATGCCGCCGGCATCGCCATCAAACGCTCCGTTTTCCCATGGTCCTTCGCGCGATTCCCACAGCGCCGCGTACACAACGTGTGGGTTGCTCGGATCGATCAACACATCGCTCGCGCCGACGTTCTCATCCCGATAAAGAACTTTATCGAATGTTTTGCCGCCATCGAGCGATCGAAAAATGCCACGCTCTTCATTAGGCCCGTAGGGATGACCGGCTACAGCCACAAAGATGCGGTCCGGATTTTTTGGATCGACGGTCACCTGCGGGATCTGCTGGCCGTCTCGCAATCCAAGATGCGCCCACGTTTTGCCAGCATCAGTCGACTTATAAATGCCATCGCCCACTGAAAGATCCGGCCGATGCAATCCTTCGCCGCTACCGACGTAAATGACGTTTGGATTCGAAATCGAAACCGCGATCGCGCCAACTGACGCCGTCGGCTGGTCATCGAAAATCGGCTGCCAAGTGCGGCCGTAGTCGATTGATTTGAAAACTCCGCCATTCACCGGCGCCATGTAGAAAACATTCGGCTGCGACGGGACACCGCAGATCGCGCGAGTCCGCCCGCCGCGGTAGGGTCCAATATTTCGCCATCGCAAAATTGAATCGAACTCTCCCGCGCGTGTTTGCCCAATTCCCAAAACGATCACCAAACCAATTAGTACTACATGCCGAACCGATCGCATAAACCGCCACTCTCTTCCGCGAACTCGCAAGGCGCAATGTTGCAGCCTTTCTCAAGTTGGCCTTGAACGCGGCGTCGCTGTAGTGGCGCGCGTATCGCGTGAGAGCAAAAATTGCAGCCGGCACGGCTGACGCTACACTTTTCTGCTTCGCTTGTTCACAAATCCATGCTGTCTGCCGTAATTTTCGATCTCGACGGTGTCCTGGCCGACTCTGAGCCGCGATGGAGCGAAATCGATGCGAAATTACTCGCGGAACACGGCGTAACATATCGCGGCGAACACCACCAGGATGTCGTCGGCGTCAGCTACCGGCTCGCAGTGGAATTTTACAAGAAAGTATTCGGCCTCTCGGTGGCGATTGAGAAATTGATGCGGCGTCGCGGCGAGATCGCAACAGAGTTCTTTGCCAATCGGATTGAGCTGTTTCCTAACGTCAAAGAAGTGTTGGAGGAACTGCGAAAGATGAAGTTACATCTCGCTGTTGCCACGAGTTCAGTCAGCGAGTCGGCTCGGCCATTCCTGGATCGACATCAAGTGTCAAAATTCTTTGATGTTGTTGTAACTGGCGAACAAGTGAAACATGGCAAGCCTGCCCCCGATATCTACGTCTGTGCCGCAAAACACCTTGGAATTCCCGTCGATGCATGCCTTGTTGTTGAAGACGCGCTTCCTGGTGTCGCCGCTGCGAAGGCGGCGAACATGCGTGTCGCCGCGATTCCTGACCGCCGCTTTGTTGATCCGCATAAATACGAAATGGAGGCGGACTTCGTCCTGAATACTTTGAAGGAATTACCTCAGCTTGTCCGCTCCCTGTAGCCCTTGCCACGCCGCGATTTTGAGCCGCGGGGCGCTGACCGCGAGTCAGGTTCCGCCGCAAACCGCGTAACCTTGAACACGCAAATCATCGGCCAAATCTTTTTCCATTTGAACAGCGTGTTCGTACGGCATCGGGTTCAGATGCTCGAACAGCTCCGGCAACAAGCGAACGCCATATTTCCTGACCAGCCGCGCCGACTTGTATCCGTTCATGTGATTTTCGAATCGATGATCGACCGGCAATCCAGTCATTCCAACGTAGACGGCGGGTTTGGATGGAT
>JBKPMH010000216.1:0-10452 GCA_046732035.1 Verrucomicrobiota bacterium | reverse complement strand
AGGTGGCTACGACCCGTCCCGAAACAATTATGGCTGATACCGGCGTGGCGGTTCATCCGAATGATAGGCGATATGTCGATCTTGTCGGAAAGCACGCCTGGCGGCCGCTCGCGCGCGAGAAAATTCCGATCATTGCCGACGAAGCCATCGATCCGGAATTCGGCACTGGCGTTCTTAAGGTCACGCCTGCTCATGACACACTGGATTTCGAGATCGGCCAACGCCATAGCCTGCCGATTGTCGATGTGCTGCATTCAGACGGTCGCATCAACTGTCCTGCAGTTCCGGAATTCGATGGGCTGGAGCGGTTCGAAGCCCGGGAAAAAGCCGTGCAGCTGTTGCAGGCGAGAGGAGCATTGGCAAAGACCGAGGCGTACGAAAACAACGTTGGGTTTAGCGATCGAAGTGATGTGCCGATCGAGCCCCGTCTCAGTGAGCAATGGTTCCTGCGCTATCCAAAAACAAAAGAGGCCCTGGCTGCGGTGCGGGATCATTTGATTCAATTCTTCCCCTCCCACTGGGAAAAAGTTTATGCGCAATGGCTGGAAAACATTCGCGATTGGTGCATTAGCCGACAGGTGTGGTGGGGCCACCGGATCCCTGCTTGGTACCGGAAAGAAAAAACTGAAGTCCGTAATCCGACATCCGAAATTCATGTTGGCGTGGAACCTCCGCCTGATCCTGAAAATTGGACTCAGGATCAGGACACGCTCGATACTTGGTTTTCATCATGGCTATGGGCTTATGAGACCATGGATGTTGAGACGCGGAAGAAGTTTTATCCGACGAGCGCGCTCGTAACCGCGCCGGATATTATTTTCTTTTGGGTAGCGCGCATGATCATCGCCGGGTTGGAGTTCAAACCCGGGAATTCAGAGCGCATTGAAGACAATATTGCGTTTCATGACGTTTATTTTACCGGCCTTATCCGCGACAAGCTTGGCCGCAAGATGTCGAAGTCTCTCGGCAATTCACCCGATCCACTCGCATTGATCGACAAGTACGGCGCCGATGGTTTGCGGTTTGGACTGATGCGGATCGCGCCCAGGGGTCAGGACATTCGCTTTGACGAAAGACAAATCGAAGAAGGTCGAAACTTCGCCACCAAGCTATGGAACGTCGCGCGCTTCCGGCAGATGCATGGCCGAAGTGATGCCGCGCCAAAAATCGATACTCAAACAATATCGATTTACGGATTGGAACTGATTGCGCGGTTAAACGAAACGATCGAGGCGGTCGACGCGGCTTATCGCGAATACCAATTTAACACCGTGGCACAACGTCTTTACGACTTTGTCTGGAGCGATTATTGCGATTGGTTTGTGGAAGCGGCCAAAACCGAAATCTTCAGCGAAGACGAGGGAAGAAAGAAATCCGCGTTGGCAGTCATGGATTTTGTTCTTTCTGCAACGCTGCGATTGCTGCATCCCTTCATGCCGCACATTACAGAAGAGCTTTGGTCGCTACTGGGCCTTGGGAGCGATTCAATCCAATTCGCTGCGCCACCAGAAAAAGTCACTTTGGATGACGTTTCCGACCTTGCGGGCAAACGCCAGCTTGTTTCAGCCATCTATCAAACAATCCAGGCTGGGCGCAATTTGAGAGCGGAATCCAAACTGCCTTCCAATAGAAAGATACGATTTATTTTACGCACGAATGAGACATTGAGTCCGGACGATATTGCCACTCTAACGCGGTTGTTGAATGCCGAGAGAGTAGAGCTGGATCCGAAGTATCAAGCGCAGCCCGGAAATCCCGTCGCTGTTACGCCGCTCGGAGAAATCTTTTTGACGATTGCCGCGGCAAACAAAGCAGGGGAACAGCAGCGACTCGACAAGGAAATTGCCAAAATCGAAAACGAAGCGCGCGTTGTCGAGGAGAAATTAAAGAACAAATCGTTTGTCGATCGTGCTCCCGCGCCGGTCGTCGAAGAGCATCGTCGGCGTTTGAAGGATTTCAGCGCGCAACTGCAGAAGCTGAACCAGGCGCGCGAATCCCTGAATTAAAAATCACTTTTTGCTCGTTTACCCGCGCGCCGCGTCTTTGAAAGTATTCCTTCAACTCGGGCGTGTAAAAAGTCCCATCGTATTCCTGGTTCAGTTCGAGCCAGACCCGGCCGCGCGGCGTTAAATGTTTTCCCAGATCGTCCAGAAAAAAATCCCATTCCGCCACCTTCCAGAGATCCGGCATTTTGTGATTGTTAAAACAAATCATGAACGCCGTAATAAGATCGAACTTTTGTCCGAAATCAGGCAACGGCCGAAATGCTTCAATTCGCTGAACAACGCGCCGAACGCCCAGCAGATGCGTGACTTCCCGGAACATGGGCAAGCGGTCCATGTCCAAGCCCAGTCCCGAATGACCCAGTAGTTGCGCTATGTACAAAAAATATCCTGCGCCGCAGCCAAGATCGAGAATGCGCTTGGGACGCGCCAAATCGAGTTCGGTTTGGCGAATTCGCCTGATGTTGATTCCTATCCAACGGTCGAGATCCAAATACTTCGGCCAATCTGCGCCGGGATCAGATATCGCGTAACGCTTGCGAATCTGTGCAAAACGAGCCGGATCAATCGTTTCAATGACGCGATCCTTGTTCAACGGGAATCGGCCCGTTCGAAAAAGCCTGAGCGTATGTTTTCTCGCGCTCAGCAGGCTCCGGCCATCTACGAGCTTCCGTATCTTATGTCGAAATCGCACCTAAAGATGAATCACACCTTGTAGCGGAGCGCAACAACTTCAATTAAGCTGCAAACGGAATGAGCGTTTGGAAAAAGCTGATTTGGTTGGGTGTGGCCGCGTTGGGAACGTGGGCTGTCGCGATGTTGGCCTTAGCTCGCGGCGAACAAATTAGCGCGCTCTGGATCGTCGCGGCTGGTTTTTGTGCGTTGGCCATCAGCTATCGTTTTTACAGTAAATGGCTCGCAACAAAAGTACTCGTTTTAAACGAAGACCGTGCGACGCCAGCGCTCCTGCAAAATGACAACAAGGATTACGTTCCGACAAATCGCTGGATGGTTTTCGGTCATCATTTCGCGGCCATTGCCGGTCCGGGTCCGTTGGTTGGTCCCGTACTGGCGGCGCAGTTCGGCTTTCTTCCCGGCACTCTTTGGATCTTGATCGGCGCAACGCTCGGCGGTGGCGTTCACGATATGATCGTTCTTTTCGCTTCAATCCGGCGCGGCGGCAAAACTCTGGGCCAAATGGTACGAGAGGAAATCGGGCGCGGCGTTGGCCTGCTCGCTGTGGTGAGCGTGCTTGCGATTATGATTATTTTGCTGGCTGTTCTGGCATTAGTTGTAGTGCAGGCTCTGGCCGAGAGCCCCTGGGGCGCTTTCACCATTGCGACGACAATTCCCATTGCGCTGATCATGGGAATCGGATTGCGCACGGGCAAAGTAAGCGTAACGGCGATCACGATCTTTGGTTTGCTCGGTCTGGCGTTTGGGGTGTGGGGTGGCCAATTTCTTGCGCATTTTCCCGGTATTGAAAGCTGGTTCCGTCACGACCAGAAATGGTTGGCATGGGCCATTATGATTTATGGTCTGGCGGCATCGATTCTGCCCGTGTGGATGCTGCTGACGCCCCGTGACTATCTCAGCACATTTTTGAAGCTCGGCACGGTGGCAATGCTTGCGCTCGCTGTTGTGCTGATCAACCCAACGTTGCAAATGCCGGCGGTCACCAAATTCATCGACGGCAGTGGCCTTGTCTTTGCAGGCCCTGTGTTTCCGTTTGTGTGCATCACGATCGCTTGCGGTGCAGTCTCCGGGTTCCATTCGTTGATCGCTTCCGGCACGACGCCGAAAATGATCACGCGCGAATCGCGAATACGCAGCATTGGCTACGGAGCGATGATCACCGAAATGATGGTTGCCCTGATGGCCATGATCGCAGCGTGTGTGCTTCAACCGGGCGAATATTTCTCAATCAACACAAAGGGCGCGCCGTCAGAAGTCGTGGCCAAAGTTTCCGCGGCTGGTTTTCCAGTAACCGAAGCAGAGATGCAGAAACTCGCTACTAATCTGGGCGAATCCACAATGTTTAATCGCGCCGGGGGAGCACCTACTTTCGCAGTGGGTATGGCGCATATGTTTGCGCAAGTCTCCAACAAACCAACTGCACTGGCATTGTGGTATCACTTCGCCATCATGTTCGAAGCGCTTTTCATCCTGACCACCATTGACGCAGGAACACGGGTAGGACGATTTTTGCTTCAGGATTTTCTCGGGAACCTTTGGCGACCCTTGGGAAACACGCGTTCGTGGACCGCGAATTTTTTCTCAAGCGTTTTGCTCGTTGCGGCGTGGGGTTGGTTCTTATACGAGGGAGTCATCGATCCACTCGGCGGCATCAACTCGCTCTGGCCGCTATTCGGCCTGGCCAATCAGTTGCTGTCGGTGGTTGCACTCTGCCTGGGCACAACCCTTTTGATCAAAATGCGAAAGAGCAGATATCTCTTTGTCACTTTGATTCCGCTTTGCTTCATGTGTGCCGTTACCTTTTCAGCTGGCTATATAAAGGTTTTTTCATCCGATCCGCGGCTCGGGTTCTTGAGCGGCGCACAATCTCTGTTGACTCAGGCTGCTACGCTGTCCGATCCGGCGAAAGCTGCCAATTTAGCGCGACAGGCAACTATCTGGCGATTCGACGCGTTTGTAGCTGTTTTCTTTCTTGCGCTGGTGATGTTGATCGTTCTGGGTTCAGCCAGACAATGGTGGCAGTTGTTGCGCGGAACAAAGCCGGTTGTTTTGCACGAAAACAAATTTGTACCCCTTAGCGCAGTATCGTGAGTGTGGCAGTTCGCAGCGGGATTGCACATGAAATCGCAGTATGACGTCGTAATCCTTGGCGCGGGACACAATGGTCTTGTCGCGGCGAGCTACCTGGGACGCGCAGGCCTCAGCGTCCTCATCCTGGAAAAAAATAACTATATCGGCGGCGCGACCACTTCGGAGAAACTGTTTCCCGATTATGATGCGCGACTGTCGCGATATTCCTACCTGGTCAGTTTGTTTCCGGAAAAGATCATTCGGGATCTTGAGTTGAACCTTGAATTGCGCCGGCGCGCCACTGCTTCGTTCACGCCTTATCTCAATCATGGCCGGCACGACGGTCTGTTATTGAGCAACGTGGACGAAGAAATAAGTCGCCAGTCGATGTTCGAGCTGACTGGAAACAAGACGGAATTCGAGCAGATGAAAGCCTTTTACAATCTTTCGCGTGTCTTCGCTGAGAAGGTGTGGGACACCATGCTCGAACCGCTGATTTCAAAGGAAGACTTCCGTCGTCGTTTCGATTCCGATGATGTTTCACGGGAATCCTGGCGCAGTTTGGTGCAGGAACCCCTCGGCGTTGCCATCGAGCGGTATTTAAAAAACGATTTGGTGCGCGGTCTTGTTTTTACGGACGCGAAGATTGGAGTTCTGACACATCCACATGACCCCTCGTTCTTGCAGAATCGCTGTTTTCTTTATCATCTAATCGGGAACAAAACAGGTGAATGGAAAGTGCCTGTCGGTGGCATGGGCGTTGTAGCAACGGAGCTTGAAAAGGCAGCGCGCAAGGCTGGCGCTGAGATATTGACGAATGTCGATCTCCGCGCGCTCAGCCTGGTCGGCGAGGGGAGCACAATTGAATTTTACGCGGACGGAAAACAACAAACGATCGGGGCGCGATACCTTCTGGTAAACTTTGGGCGCAACGTACTGGCAAAGTACATCGGTCAGTTATATCAACCAGACGCCACGGAGGAAGGCTCTGTGTTTAAGATCAATATGCTCCTGCAGCGGTTGCCGCAATTGAAGGCAAAGAAATATCAACCTGACCAGGCATGGTGCGGCACGTTTCACAGCGACGAAGGCTACGGAGAGATGAATATCAGCTACGATCAGGCCTGCAGAGGGCGGCTGCCGAACAAGACACCATGTGAAGTTTATTGCCACACATTGACCGATGACAGCATCCTTGCCCCCGACTTGCGGGCGAAAGGTTTTCATACCATGACGTTATTCGGGCTGGATTCGCCATGGAACCTGTTCGCGCGCGATAACAGGACCATGCGCAAGCACGCCCAGAAGAAGTTTCTCGAGAGCATCAATCAGTGGCTGGACGAACCGCTGGAGGATTGCCTGGCTGTTGCTGGCGATGGCAGCCCCTGCATTGAAAGCAAAAGCCCTGTCGATATCGAAGACGCGCTCGGAATGTTCCAGGGTAACATTTTCCAGAACGCGCCGACATTTCCGTTCGCTGAGCGCAAAGGGCAAGTCGGAACCTGGGGCGTGGAAACGGAACACGAGAATGTGTTTTTCTGCGGATCAAGCGCCTGTCGTGGCGGTGCCGTCAGTGGAATTCCGGGACACAACGCAGCGATGAAAATCTTGAAGGCGGATTAAGAGAACCAACCTTCGGAAGGGGAAATCCACGCCGCCACTGTCAATCCCAGACACTTTTCAGCCGCGCGTAAGCGGTGCATGCCCGATCGCCTAACGAAAGATAACTAGTCATGGAAGTTTCAACTGCTAATCCAGCTGACGTCGCCTCGATCGATGCAATTATCACCGCCGCGTACGACGGGATTTCGGGTCCCGCGGGGAAGAAGCGCGATTGGGGTCGAGAACGGTCGCTATATTATCCAGGTGCCCGTTTAATTCCTACCGCCAAGCCCGGCGCGAATGAGGACCTTGCACCTCAAATACTGGATGTAGACGGTTTCATCGCGCGCGTGGAACCGTACTTTGCCGAGCACGGGTTTTTCGAGAAAGAAATTGCCCGGCTCACCGAACAGTTCGGACACATTGCTCATGTCTGGAGCACCTATGAATCACGTCACAGCGAAGACGACCCGGAACCGTTCATGCGCGGAATCAACAGCATCCAATTATTCCATGATGGCAGTCGCTGGTGGATCCTAAACATCTATTGGCAACAGGAAACTTCTGAGGATTTGATCCCGCACAAATATTTGTAGCGGGCCCAAACGGTGAGGCTACAACACAGACGACTGTATCAACCAACAAGGTAGAGATCCTTTCCACGAGCGCGGCGATACGAAGCTAATAACGCACCGTGCGCTTCGCTCGCGGAGGCTGCGTCAGAAGTTCAGGGCAAGGTTAACCTCCAATTGACCGGTAGAGTCGGACCGAAGGCTTCGCTGAGAAAAACATTATTATTTAGATACCAGATCTTCGTTTGAAGAGTTGTTGGGTTAAAGAGGACATAGTCAGGATGCCCATCTCCGTTGTAATCGGCAGCACCCTTCAATTCATAGCCGGTCGGGATTGTTGGGGCATACACGGCACCTATGCGTGTCCGTCCAGACATGTACCAGATCGCCGTCTGACGCGTGCTTCTATTGACAAGAAGGTAATCAGAATGCCCGTCCGAATTAAAATCTGCCGTTCCCACGACTTGCCATCCGGATGGCAGAGTCGGCCCATACCCGGCGCTAACCAAGACATTGTTAGTCAGATACCAGATCGCTGTTTGAAGGGAGTTCAGGTTCGAATTGAATAGGACATAATCAGGATGACCATCGAGGTTGAAGTCCCCGACTGCCACCAGTGCCCAGCCGGCCGGAGCTGTTGGACCGTACGCGCCACTAATGAAAACGTTGTTGTTGAGATACCAAATTGCCGTGGCCCTACTGCTGCGATTGAATAACACGTAATCAGGATGGCCATCGGCGTTAAAGTCCGCAGCATCCTTCAAATTCCAAGCACAGCAAGGTAGATCTGGAGCTAGAGCGCCGCTCAAGTAAACATTGTTATTCAAATACCAGATTGCAGTTTGGAAGCCAAGGAGCACGTAGTCAGGATGACCATCGCCATTGAAATCATAGCGGTGGCTTACGTCCGGCAGTTCTACGTCAACTCCGTCGGTCGGTTCAATAGAATGTGCGTTTTGCGCAAAGCAAGCAAGCAAAAATCCGGTGAGAGTTAGTGCCATTAATTTCCTGACCTGCCTTAATGGAGTCATGGTTGTTCTCCTTTTTTCACTGAGATGAATATTTTTACATTGTTGTGTGAACGAGCCTTCGTTCACAGGCTAACCCGGCGGGAAGCGGGTCAGGTGGAGCTATTAGAGGAGATACCTAACAAACTTAACGCAACAACGATTGTGCGTATGGCTGCTCTACAATGTCAATGCCATTTTCACGAAAATTGAGACCCCGCAAACCGGCGGATTTTCCATCGCTGCTATGGCAAAGCTCACGAACCTGAGCGCCAGACCATTTCAGCGGCTGTCAGTCTATCGTTGCTAGTGATATCTTCCAAACGCTCGAACTTCTCTTGCAAACCTGTCGAGCGCCATTCCAGCTGGTTCGGGCGCGTATCGCAGCGCAATATATGTATTAAAAATTTCGAGAATACGATCCGATTCGTCAGGTAATGACAAAGCGGCGCGTTTCGAGAAATCTGATGGTCCTTCCCATGGGTTACGCTGAACACCCAGGCGACCAGCCTTTCGGCAAAAACGGTCGTATAACACCTTCACACGGTCTTCGCGTGAGCGCGTACGTAATCGCATCCATCCGAAATAGATTATCAGTAGTGCGATTGCGGCAAGGAGGATCTCAACTATCAGAACAAACGGGCCGCGGTTTGCAAGTCCGACTGAGTTCAACATGACATCCTGGACATCAGCGTCGTAGGCAAGAACCCGGGTGTCCCACTCATAACTAAGTGTTTCCCATGCAAGACGAACGTTAGTGAGCAGTGGAGAACGAGCTAATCGCAATACCAATCCGGTTCGGCGAGCTTGAATCTGACCGGAATCGACTCCTCTTTCCAAAAACGACGTTAGATCGAGACTGGCTCTTCCAGGTGCGACTGCCGTTGTTGGATCCACCCGTATCCATCCGCTCTCTGGAATCCAGACTTCACACCACGCATGCGCATCCGCTTGTCGCACCAGAACAAAATGGCCCAACTCGTTGTACTCCCCGCCCAAATATCCGACCACCACTCGGGCCGGAATTCCTGCCAGACGCATTAATGTGGCGAAACTGGCGGCGTAATGTTCGCAAAAGCCCACTCGCCGATGAAAAAGGAATTGCTCCAGGCCATTTCTGCCGTATTCGCCTGGCGATAGCGAATAGGTGAAACCTTGTGTCCCGAAAAACTGAAGCGCGCTACTGACTATCGCGCGCGGACTGGAGTCCTGAGACGACCACGATTGCGCCAGCTCGCGCACACTCGAGCTAATCCATGCTGGAACCTCGAGGGCCTCCCGCCGTTCGCCCGGCGTCAATTGTTTCGCCGCTACGCCGACAGCTGAAACCACTTCATACCGGCGCGCTTTTCGAATTGTTTGAACACTCCAGAGATAACTTCCACGAACAAGAATCGCACCCGGCGGCACTTCAAAGGGGCGATCGAGCGCAAACATCCAGCGCGCACCGTGCGGTGCGAGAGTAATCCGCTGGCGAATTTTGTTTCCCTTGGGCGATTGCGGAGTCGAATGAGAGATCGACACCGGCACATATGGAGCGTGCCATTCCATGCCGTCGCAGTGCCACATCACCGCGCCGCGCCAATACATCGAACCAGGAGGCGTCGAGGCGTTGTCAGGAAACTCCGCGCGAAAGGCAATGTCAGACGAAGTGGCGAGCGCGGCAACGCTGCCTGGAGAGAGATGATCGGAAAAGCCGGTGCCTAACGAACCGACGGCCCGAAAATCAAATCGTAAGCCAGTATTAAACCGGGGAAACAAAATAAAAAACAACACGATCAGCGGGACTGCTTGAATAAAAATCCTGCACGTCGTGCGCAGAGGTGGCCAGAAAGCGCCGGGTGAAGCTCCCCGCTGAAACTGGATCAGCGCCACGATCAGTAACGCGAATGCCATCAGCAGAGAAAGCGCCACCTCAAATTCCTGCGAAAGAAAAAAGCCGCAAAGACAAAGCACCCATCCCATAAGTACCATGATTTGAAACTCGCGGGCTGTGTGAGCCTCCAAAACCTTGAGAGCTACCAGAACAACAAGGAGAGATATGCTCGGCTCAATACCTTTAAACGAACCATAGCTGGCGAAGATCGCGCCAAGGGCCACGGCGGCGAGCAGCAGCTTCAGGGTTGTGAAGCGGAGCCTGTACCCTCTTGGCTCCATCCAAAATTTCGTTGCAAGAGCGAGCAGAAAAACGCATGGGACCCAGATTACTAACGAACCAAACATCGGAGGCAATGTGAAGACCAACGCTGCTGCCAGCCACAGCAGAGGCCGTCGTGGAATGCTTCTATCCCTCGTCGTGCTGCTCATGCTCGAAGTCTCTGTTCCAAGTCCCTGAACCTCGCGGACTCGCCATGATCGGACTTAACAAACTAAGCGCTCGCATGCACTGGTGATAATGCGTTTGTCCGACAGCCGGCGTAATTTCGGCGGCGGGAAGGCGCAGGCCATAAGGACGCTGCGCGCGTTCTGCCTGAATTATCCACAGCGCCAATTGCGACAGCC
>JBKPMH010000215.1:0-3786 GCA_046732035.1 Verrucomicrobiota bacterium | reverse complement strand
TCAATTCCGCCACGGCAATGGCAGGGTGCGTGTCGTTCAATTGCACCGCCCATTTCTCGTGAAGCGTGTCTGCCCTCCCGCCGAGCAGAGCGTGGATGCGAAGCATGTCCTGAAGCGAGCAGCTTGAGAAAAAGAATTGTTGTTTGAGCCTCAGTTCTTTTCCGGCCGCAACTTCGTCATTCGGATACAAAACTTTGGTAATGTTTTCCGAATCCACCTTGTCCTGCACCGCCCGGTAGTAGTCGCCGTGATTGAATGTCGCGAAGTCGAATGATTCAATCGCTTCGGCTTTCCACAACCTCAGAACGTTGCAGGTGCCGACGGCGTAACCGGTAATCGGCGTGTCGTATGCCATCCCTTTCACTTCTGTTTCTGGAATCCACCGCACACGCGAACCGCCGCGATCGTCGGAGTAGATTTCAGTGCGTCCGCCAAACTTTATCTCATAGGCGATTTCCGGGCGGGCGACCTCCCATGCGTTACCGAAAAGCAACCATTTATCGGTGGTCTCGCATTGCCACCCGTCGCGAATGACTTGATCGAAAATCCCGAATTCATAACGAATGCCGTAACCGATTGCCGGCACTTCCAGCGACGCGAGCGAATCCATAAAACAGGAGGCCAGCCTGCCGAGCCCGCCATTGCCGAGCCCGGGTTCCTCTTCCTGGGCGATGATTTCATCCAGATCGATGCCGAGTGATTGCAAACCTTCGCGCGCCTGTTCGGTAATGCCAAGATTAAGGAGATTGTTCGCAAGGTGCGGACCAGGCAGATATTCCGCTGAAAAATATGCGACGTGACGCGAATTCGCTCCGCCGTAAGTTTCCATGCTTTCTACAGCCCGTTCGAAAAGTCGATCACGGACGGTGAGCGCAAGGGCATAGTACAGATCGTGTCTGGTCGCTGTGCGCTCCAGCCGGCCCAGTGCGCAACGCAGATTTTCACGAAAATGCTGTTTGATTTCCTCACTTGTTGCGCCGGTGCGAACAGATTGGCTCATGAATCTTCAGAAAGGGAGCATTGCCGTGCGAATCACGGCAAAAATGAAAACTGCAGTCGCAAAACTAAATGCCACCAGCCGGACCCGTCGCTGCTCAAACTTTCCTGACGCGCTGGCAAAGAACAGCACTGTAGCAAACAACACCGTGTTTGCCAGGTACTGACCGGAAATGCTGCCGGCCATGCCGGCTTGCCGTTGACTGGTCGCAGCTTTGGCAATCGAATCAGCAGCTTCGCGAGATCCGCGCGGTTCGTATAGGTTTGGCACAAACGGGTGCGGATCAGCCTTAGCATTTTCGAGAGGTTTCTGTGCCAGCCATGCGTCGTAAGCCTTGCGAAGGTCGGGCGGAAAACGATCTACATAAAATTTTACCAGGTTCTGATTGCCCGCTTGTTGAGCAGCGAGAACTTGCATAAACATTGCCGCATGGATCGTGGCCTGCTGCGTTCCCTGCATCGTCAGCAAGCCCGCTTTGCGCTCCAGCGTATTAAATTCATTCATTAGCCGGTTACTTTTTCTTGTCCACGCTGCTGACTCAAAGGAACACCACGCGGTGCTTAATGTCGCCAGTGCCATAAGCAAAGCGGCTACTGGCTCTACCCACCTTTTCCTTTCGGCGACCTCTTTATCGGACGCGATCGGGGGATTATTTTGCGTGTTCATGCCATTAGGTGCGATGCCTTTCATCCTCCCGCTGCAAAATCTTTTTGCTCACGACAACAAAGAAAAATGCGGTGGAGAGGCCAAACATCAGGATGCCGGTGAATCCCTCGATCGGGCCAAGCATTCGCCACTCTTTCGGTAGGACGAGATCGCCATAGCCGATCGTGGCATAGGTGACTGCGGAAAAGTAGAATGAAGACTCCAGATCCGGCAGGCACTTCTGCCATCGGAAAAAGGATGCCCAGATGGAAATCTCAATCAAATGGAAAAGAATCAACAACCAAGCAACACGAATAAAGAGCCAGGTAATCGGCCACAAGCGTGTTTGGGGGCGTTCTTTGGAATGCAAGACATGGCTCAACACGATTCCGAGACCTGCGGCATGGATTGCGACAGTGATGGCAACGAGGCACAAAGCGATTAGAAGCTTCGGGATCATTTGGCCATTAATGTTTCATCGGCATTAAGCTTTATTTTTCTCAAAGCTATTGATCGCATCCGCGACTGATGTGAAACGATTTACTCCGCCCAACTTTTCGTCGACGCCTTCATTGCGCAAACGGTCGCGAACCGAGGAACGCGGCTCGACCGCTTGCAACCGGATGCCTTGAGCGGTCAATTCATCGGCCATGCCACCAAGAGCGTGAGCGCTTTGCAAATCGACTCGCGGCGCGGCGGAAAGATCGAGCACAACCAATTGGGGCGGTGTCGGTTCGGCCTGGACGCGCTTTAAAATCGACTCGCAGACATGGTCGACATTGAAGTACACAAGACCAGATTCAGGCCGAAAAATCAGCACGCCGGGAATCAATTCGTTATCCCGATGCCGTTCGCGATCTGAGAAGCGGCCAGTTCCTGAAATGCGCCCGAGAAAAGCAACGTGCGGCCGTGAAGCGGTTCGAAGCAGTTGCACCAGAGAAATAATTGCCCCGATCATCACGCCACGTAATAACCCGGAGCTGAGTACCCCGAGGATGGCGGCCATCGCTACTACGAATTCTGGACGATCACCCCGCCACAATTTCTTGAGAGTTGAGAGCTTAAATAAACCTGCTACGGCGACAAGCACCACGGCTGCTAGTACCGGCTGGGGCAAGGCGCTTAACAGATGCGAAAAGAACAAAACAACGACTAAGATAATTCCTGCAGCGAGGGCGCCTGACAGAGGTGTGCGCGCACCGCCTCCTTCGTTGACAAGAGATTGCGACATGCCGCCGCTAATCGGGAATCCGCGCCCGAGGCCCGCACCCAAGTTTGAAGCCGCGAGCGCCAGAAATTCCTGATTGGCGTCAAAGCGTCCGCCGTGTTTGGCTGTGAACATTCGCCCGATCGCCGCAGTTTCTACCGCCCCCAAAAGAAAGCACGCAAGCGCCAGCGGCAACAGCTCATTGAGATCTTGCCAGTACACGGCGGGCAAGCCGATCGGAGGCAGCCCTTGCGGAACGTTGCCAAGCAGTTTTACCCCGCGTGCGCCTAACGAGAGCGCGGACGCAGCCACAATACCACCTACGACCACAAAGAGCGATACCGGTTTATTTTTCACAAAAATCTTTCCCAGAATCAGCACAGCCAGAGCGGTCCCTCCGACTAGAAGCGATGTTGGATTTGTCTCCGGCAGATGTTTGAAGAAATGGCTGCTGTTCTCCCAAAAGTCTCCGTGCGCACTGTGGAAGCCCAACAACTTGGGCAGTTGCGTGCTGGCGAGAAAGAGAGCGACGCCGCACTTGAAACCAGTCATCACACTTTCGGAAATGAAATTTACAATAACCCCTGCTTTCACCAACCACCCGAGAAACCCGATGAACGCGACGAGCAATGCGGTTCCTGCAGCCAGCGCGCCGAAGCGCGTTGTGTCGCCACCGGCGATCTCTCCAAGCGACGCGCCCGTCAGCAACGAAATCGCCGAAGTGACGGTGACAACTGTATGCCGCGAACTACAAAACAACCAGAAGACGAATCCACCGAAGAGACAGGCGTAAAGTCCCGCCTCGGGCGGCAAGTTAGCCAACGACGCATCTCCCAGACCGGCGGGAAGCAGGTATGCAGCGAGGGTGATGCCCGCGAAAACGTCGCTGCGCAACCAGGTCCGGTTATAGGTGCGCACCCACCTAAAAGCCGGAATC
>JBKPMH010000214.1:0-5965 GCA_046732035.1 Verrucomicrobiota bacterium | reverse complement strand
TACGCGATTAATCGGTACGTCTCGTGGGCTCGGAGATGTGTATAAGAGACAGGTTTGTGACGAGCTGGTTTGTGCCAGAGTGGCGACAGATACAGGGCGCCTGGTACATGCAGCATTTGGCTATCGATCCCAGGATGCATCGCCTGTATGCAACCAGCACACAGACAGATGAGGTGCTGGTTTTCAATTTAAACGGCACAAGAATCGCCTCCTTGCGGCCGAAGTCGCCTGACAAGCTAGAAGGCGCATCAGCGCTGGTCTTGGTAGACCGAAAGCTTTATGTGCTTTGCACCTTTTCGAACCGAGTCGTTGAAATTCAACTATAGCCTATAGGTACCCTGCGAAATTTCACTGCCGAGGCTCGATCGAATCTGTGATGATATATCGGGGGCGTCCCTTAACCTCTTCGTAAATACGCGCCAAGTATTCTCCGATGATGCCAAGGCTAATCATCAGCAGACTGGCAATAATCAGCTCCAAAAGAATGACCGTTGTGAAACCAGTAAAGGCGCGACCTGCCAGCTTGAGGTAAAGCGTCTGAATTCCCAAGCCAACGGCAAACACAAAAAAAACCACACCGGCAAACGTCACGAGGTGCAATGGAAAAGACGAAAACGTAGTTATACCAACCAAGGCAAGCTTCGCGCGCCTGAAGTAAGACCAACCAGATTTTCCAGCACGACGGGGACCTACCTCGAAAGGAATTTGAATCGTCTTGAAGCCCATCCAGGCAGTCATACCACGAAAGAACACATTCCGTTCACGCATAGCCAACCATGTATCGACCACTTTGCGAGTTACCAGCTTGTAGTCGGATGCGCCTTTCAATTCGAAACCGGAAAGTTTGTTTAAGATGAGATAGAATAACAGGGCGCCGAGCTTGCTGCTTACTGATTCGCGTCCACGTTTAACCTTCACGGCTTGGACAATATCTGCTCCGGAATCCAACCATGTTTTGGCCATCACGGGAAGCAGGGACGGGGGATGTTGTCCGTCACCGTCCATCACAATCACGGCGTCGCCACCGGCGCGCTCCAAACCGGCGCAGAGCGCCAGCTCTTTTCCAAAATTTCTACTTAGGCGCACCGCGCGCAGGTTCGGAAAGACCTTCGCCTCATCCACGATTATTTGCCACGTATCGTCTGGCGAACCGTCATCGATCAGGATTATTTCAAACTGGCATCCGGCCGCATCCAATGCGGTCTTCAAGTCGGCTAGTAACGACCTCAAGTATGCTCCTTCATTGTACAGGGGAATCACGATCGAAATCGAGTGGCGACTCGGAAAGCTATCGTTCATATGTAAAACTAGCGTTTGCCTATCTTGCGCGACAGTTTGGACAGATGTTATATGGCCGGATTTGAATGGACAATATGCTTTTGGTGTCGCTCGAGATCGTGAGCGTCAGGCATTACTAGACAGCTGCTGAAATGGCAATCACATCAATTCTCAGTCGAGAACGCATCAAAATTTTAGCCTGGATAGCTGGCCTGGTACTGCTCTTCGCAGCGTACACATGGGGCCTGTCAAACAATCCACCGGGGTTTTATGTCGATGAATCGGCTCTCGCTTATAACGCCTTCCTTCTTGCGCACATTGGCGCGGGTGAATTCGGCCCCCCCTTCCCGTTGTATGTCGAGATGTTTACAAATGGGTTCACCCAGTACGTCAGCCCGACGCAGGTCTATCTCCTTGCTCTTGTCTTTCGATTCATGCCGGCAAGCATTTTGGTGGCCCGAATATTCGCCGCTTTCTGGGTCTTTGCCGCATGCATATTGCTTGGGCTTTTGGCGAGCCGGATTTCTGACCGGAAGAAGATCGGAATTATCGTTGCTGCAACCGCACTTCTGACGCCCTGGTTCTTTGACATACGCGGCGTGCTACTGGAACCGCACTTTGTTCCCTTTGCTTTGAGTCTATTCCTCAGCGTTCTTTACAATGCTCGCGCCAAAGAGAGTTGGAACTGGCGCACTGCTGGTCTTCTAGCTGGAACACTAGCGCTTCTTACTTATTGCTATACCAGCGGCCGCATACTCGGAGCTTTGTTAGCTTTTGGCCTTATCTTATTTGCGACCAAGAAGCAGCGATTGATCGCGGTTATCCAGACATGGTTATTGTACGGTTTAACATTAATTCCGATATGGTTGTTTAACCGGCAACACCCGCAGGCGCTAGTTCGGCGGCTCTATGAAATATCGTACATTAGACCGGGAGTTCCTTTACGTGAGATCGCATCCGAATTTGTAAGGCGATACCTCGAAGATCAAAGCTTGTATGCTTTGCTAATGACAGGCGACTATCACCCCCGTCATCACGTACAAGGCTCCGGGGGCGCCCTACTGTTCGCAACATTCATTCTCGCGATGATTGGATTATTGCTTGTATTTACGCGAGGCTGGCGCGACCCGTGGTGGCGTTTTGTGGTTTACGGGCTGGCTGCTTCAATTGTGCCGGGCGCCCTGACCAACGAACCATTCCATCAATTACGCCTGATGGCCTACCCAGTCTTTCTATTGGTGCTTACCATTCCGGCACTTGAATGGTTAACGATGCCAAACGCGCCGATTAAGGGCGAAATCGAAAAAATTCGTGAAGCGATTACGAATCAATTTCAAGCGGCGACAGGAGGGATGTCACGCCCAGTTCGTCTGTGTATTCTTTTGCTTCTCCTCGGAGCGACGCTCGTTCAGGGTGCTCGCTTTCAGGCGACTTTCCGTCGTGATGGGCCAAAGCGGCAGTACGAATTTGACGCTCCTTACAAGACCGTTTACGACGCCGCGGTGGCACAGCCAATTCGGCCAATTTACCTGCAGGACGGAAAATGGGGGCCCGCTTACATGCATGCCATGTGGTATTCAACAATTGAAGGAAGACCAAAATCCGAGTTCGTTCACCTTCCGGATCGAGCAAAGCCCCCGCGAGGTTCGGTTGTAATCAGTTCGGCCGAGAATTGCCAAAATTGCGAAGTATTAAAGCGAAGCGGTGTCTATTTTGTTTATCGGGTGAAATAGATCTGTTTGATACGGTCGCCGCAGATGAACTTTCGCGCCGCCTTATCAAGTCCGTCTCGGAGCGCATCTGCACTTTGATTCCTGATTCATTCTGGGTGTGAAGAACTCGAATGAAAAAATTTGTTCTCGGCGCAGAAAACGTCAAACTCCCAGCACATGTGGTGTGAAGTTGGCGCTTTGGCGAATTCAGAATTTTTGAAGGAGCGATAATTCCGATTCGGCCGGTCAACGGATTCGGACTTGCGCGCCTCATTGGAAACGCCTATTAGCATTACCCTCATGGTTCATCATATCGTGCTCTATAAACTTAGACCGGAGGTTACCCCTGCCCGCGTCGAGGCAATGATGATGAACACGCGCATGCAGCTTTTGAAGATTCCCGAAGTTTTGAACATTAAGTGCGGCAAGCGGATTGATCCCGAATTGCCATGGCCGTTCTTTATCGCCATCGATTTCGAGTCGATGGACAAATATGCCATCTTTCGCGAGGATCCGATTTTCGTGAAATTCATGGAGGAAGTGATTAAGCCAAATACAGAAGATTCGCTGGATTTGGACTTTGAGATGGATCCCGGCAAGGACGTTCGGTTCTCCTGAGCTGTGGAGGCACGTGTCGGTTGCAAATTTTGAAACCCAGGCGGCAGGCGTGTTATTACACGATTTGTTTGGGAAACGCGCTCCGCCAGCATGCCTACCGATCATTGCTATTTCGCGCCGAACGCGTAATCATCGGCTTCGATGCGGCTTGGTTAGTTTTGCTCCTGGACTCCGCCCTTTTCCAGAGTGGCGAGCTGCCGCATTAAGCCTTTACGGTAAGCCCAAGCTTCGTACGATTCGGTGAGATTACGAAAGGTAGGACGGAGCACCATCTCGGCGGACCAGAGCAAAAGATTGAGCAATTCCTCGGTTTTCGGCTGCATGACAGACCGGACAGGAGCTAGGCTCTAAACTTCTGAGCTTGGATTTGCGGTTCATTGCTATTTTCGGGCGGAACGCGTAATTCATCGGGTTCGATGCGTCTAGGTTATTTTTACTCGCGGTATCCAGTGCTTTCGCAGACGTTTTGCGATGCGGAGATGTTGGCGTTAGAACGCCTGGGCTTCGAACTCGCGATCGGCTCAGTTTATCCACCGCTTACCAGCCTTCGCCACGAAGAGATAGCCCGTTTGCGCGCGCCCATCCATTACGCGCCGCCGCAGGAAGTCTTAAAAATTTCAGAAAAGATCGCGCGGACAAACGGCAGATGGCCACGCGACCTGGTTGATCGGCACACGGAACAATACGGCCCGAGCGTCAAGGCAGAGCAGCGGGCGCGTAATGCTCTCTACTTCGCCGATCATTTCACGCGCTGCAGAGTCGATCATGTTCACGTGCACTTCGCGAACAGAGCGGCGCATACCGCCATATTCTTGAAAGAGATTTCGAACATTCCATTCAGCGTGACCGCTCATGGGCAGGATTTCATGAAGGATCTTGGCAACGATGATTTATTGCGAGAAATCTGCGCGGCCGCGGAGTTTGTTGCGGCGGAGACGGATTACAGCAGGGATCTGCTCCGCAAACGTTGTCCGGAGTCTGCCGCCAAAATTCACCGCGTTTACAATGGGATGGATCTGACGAGGTTCCCAGAATCGCGCGAGAACAGCTCGGATAACTCGGTGCCCCGCATCCTGAGCGTTGGGCGATTGGTAGCGTTTAAGGGATTTGAGTATCTCATCGACGCATGCGCGAAGCTCGCGCACCATAGTCTCAATTTCACGTGTGAAATCATTGGCGACGGCCCGCTACGCAGTGAGCTCGAAGCACGAATTAGAAAGCTGCACCTGTCAGACCGGGTTCGCCTGCTGGGCTCACTGTCGCAAGCCGCAGTGCTGGAGAAGCTCAGGACTGCCGATATTTTCGCGCTGGCTTCAGTAACGGACGCCCACGGGGCCAGCGATGTTTTTCCAACCGTGATCATTGAGGCCATGGCGGCTGCGCGTCCGGTTGTGTCGACGCGTTTGGCTGGGATTCCCGAATCGGTTGTTCATGGCGAAACCGGTTTGCTCGTTCCGCCTGAGGATAGAGCGGCGCTGGCTGACGCGCTGAGCCGACTCGTGCAAGACGCCAAATTGCGATTGCAATATGGACGAGCCGGGCGCGAGCGAATCGAAAAACATTTTCAAATCGAACAGACGGTAGTACCTCTCATCGAGCTTCTGCAGAATACTCCAGGAGGGTCAGTGAAATCCGATCGCAGCCGCGCTTCGCAGAGCGAAGCGGCTACAGCGGAACCGGCGAGAGCGGGAAATCAGATCGCATACCTGGTTGATCGGTGGCCGGATAAAAATTTGCCACTGCTTGACCGTGAGCTTCAAGAGATGAAGCGACGTAACGCGCCAATCATTCCGATTGTGTGCGAATTGGATTGTGGGGCGCGACGCACGGAAGCGATGGAGAAAATGACGTCATCATTCGAGTTTTTGCCGGATGCGATGGTTATCGAGGCGGAATGGCGGGCCAACCAGAAGCTCGCGCAAAAACTGGAAGAAGATCGCGCGCAGCAGAGTGTCAGGGCGCCGAGTAGCATCTTCTTGCGCCAGGCCCGCTTTGCGTTGGTGCTGGCGAAACTGCTTCGAGAGAAAAATATCTCACATGTGCATGCGACGGGTTCTACTGCGCTCGTCTGCGCGCTCATTTTGAAAAAACTGCTAAATGTTACCGTGAGTGCCACGATTGAGGCGCGATCCAAGTTGTCGCGAGAATGGATTCAAAACGCGCTGTCCGAGTGCGTTGGCGGCCGGGTCAGAGACCGAAAACTAGTGCATGGCAGCTCGTTTCTTGTAGATAAAACAACGTTTCGGTCGGCTCCGCAGCAGGCGCTTGGATTCGTGAGTCAAAAAAGCGGGATCGATTTGACTGCTGGGACTCGTTTCTGGCAGGAATGGGCGGATTTACTGAAGAATTGGGCCCGA
>JBKPMH010000213.1:0-6851 GCA_046732035.1 Verrucomicrobiota bacterium | reverse complement strand
ACGGCTCCAAATATTTCCGCCGAAGCCAGTTTGGCTGGATTAATGTCCACGACGTAGGTTTGGCCGCAGTGAAACGCCTGCGCTAGCTGCAGCGCCGAGAATCCCAAACCGCCGAAACCGAAAATTGCAATTGTGTCGCCCAACTTAAATCGGGCTTTGTTCAGCGCGTGCAGCGCGGTTGCCGACGAACACATCATGATGGCGCCGATCTCGAAGGAAATTTCATCGGGCAGCGGGAATGCGTTTCGGCTGGGAACTTTGATGAACTCCGCATATCCGCCGTCGCGATGTTTGCCGATCATTTCCACGGAAGGACAGAATTGTTCGAGGCCGCGCATGCAGAAGTCACACGTCCCGCAGTGTGCCAGGTAATGCACGCAAACACGATCGCCGCGCGCGACATGCCTGACATCGCTGCCAACTTTCTCGATCCAGCCTGAGATTTCGTGCCCGAGCGTGACCGGCAAACGGTCGATTTTGGAAATCCCTTGGTGATAATGTTCGTCCGAGTGGCAAATCCCGCACGCCGCGACTCGAATCAGAACATCGGACGCACCAATGTTTGGAACTGCAACCTCCGTTTGCTCCAACGGCTTTGCGATCTCAGTAAGTTGCACCGCTCGCATTGTTGTCGGTCGTTTCCGACTGAGCCGATTTTCTCTTCGCAGCGCAGGTCAGTTAACAATCCTACTTCGCATCCCGTCGGAAATCGTACGCCTGTCCATCATCGAATGTAACGCGCAGCACGGCCGGTTTGCCGGAGGCGTCCGCCTGGAATTGCGCCAATCCGTTAGGCTCGTCCCCCAAATTCTTCGCAATTGCCTCAAAACGTCCTTTCGGCACGAGGCGGACTGCGAAGATGTCGCCGTCCCACGGTTCGAGCTTAAACTGCGCACCCGAAGTCTGAACGTCGAGCACCAGGGCATTGTTTTCCGCCCGAAGCACAGCTTTGCCGAAGCTCGGGTTTGCGAAGTTACCGGCTAACGGTTCGAGCTGTGGCGAAGGACGCGGCTTGTCAGGCCGGGCAAATTGCTTTCGGCTGGATTCAAATTTCGCCTTCGCAGCTTCATGCATTCTGGCTACGTGATCGACCGAAGGATTGTCGACAATGCGATCGAGTACCCATAGCCCAACCGCATCAGGGAAGCCGACGTTGCTTTCGTTTGAGAGAACTGTCACCCCAACGCTAGTCTCGGGAACGAAACCAATGAATGCACCAAAGCTTGTGGTGCCGCCATTATGCCAGATGATATTTCCCTTCGGCGTTTGCTGCACGATCCAGCCGAGCGCGTAGGAGACCTTATCGTTTAAGGCGACTTTCGGTGTGCGCGTCTGCGCCAGGTTCTGCTCTGACACCAGGCGTCGCCCTTCGAACGTGCCATTTGAAAGTTGGAACCGCACCCAGCGCGCTGTGTCCTCGACCGTCGAATTGATGTCGC
Source organism: Verrucomicrobiota bacterium (assembly GCA_046732035.1). Taxonomy (GTDB): domain Bacteria; phylum Verrucomicrobiota; class Verrucomicrobiia; order Chthoniobacterales; family UBA10450; genus Udaeobacter. The sequence continues at coordinate 5,412 of JBKPMH010000213.1, read as the reverse complement.
CCGCGCCACCGAAATCATACGGGAAAAGCTGAGTAAATGGGACGGCGACCGTGCCCTGCGGTGTCCAGCGATATCCTTCGGCATGATTCGGTGCGGCGGCGATCGCCGCAGCTGTGTAGGTCGAATCCTTCATTGCGAGCGGCTCAAGCAATTCCTTTTGCAGGAATGCGTTCCAATCCGTGGTGCCCGCAGCTTTCGCCACAATCTGGCCGGCCAGAACGTGCGTGACGTTGGTGTAAGCGAATGTCGAGCGGAAACTCGAAACTGGATCGACGTTGCGCAGTGAATGAATCAAATCGGTCGCCCCGATACCGGTCATTCCCAGCATATCGTTGGCATAAGGCGGCAGGCCAGAGCGTTGCGCGATCAGATCGAACACGCGGAATTCGCGCGTGACCCAGGGGTCCTTCATTAGAAAATCCGGATAGAGATCCACCACCCTGTCATCCCATTTGAAGCGGCCGCGATCGACCATTATGGCGAGGCTGGTTGCGAGAAACGCTTTGGTGGCCGAGCCGATCTGAAAGACGGTTCTGGTATCAACGGTCCCGCCATTTTTCTTATCACGGACTCCGAAGCCTTTCCCGTAAACGAGCTTGTCGTTCGCGATAATCCCGATCGCTACAGCGGGGAGATCAAAAGTTTTCATCCCGCTGGTGATGTAACTCTCAATGTCCGGGATCAGAGTCTGAATGCGCGTCTCCGCTGCTTGGCTGGCAGCACTCCCATCGGCCGCAGGTGCAGTCTGAAGCCAGCCGAGCACCGCCAGAGAAAAACTAATGATTCGTGTGACTTGCGCGACGCGGAGAATGAGAAAGCAAAGCAATATTTTCGTCAGAAGATGCGCGACGCGTGAATAAACTTTCCGCCCATTTTGCAATCTTTTGTTGCATATGCAACAAAAGGTTGCGGGATCGTTAGCTCGATCGCTATGTAAATTCAGCATGTCTGCACCTCATTCACACGATTTGTTCGGCAACAGTTTATTAGCGAACGCGAAAGATCGACAAAAGAACAAAAGCAAAAGTCCGCCAATTCGATCGGACGCCAGCAGCCACGGGCTCGAATTGACTATTGACATTCCGAGCCGTTTCCAGCGCAATCACCCGATGATTAATATTCGAATTGCGATAATTGCTGCGGCCGTCTCGTGTGCTACGACCGTTGCCTGCTTTGCGGCTAGCCCGCAGATGGGCACCTGGAAGCTAAACGAAGAAAAATCAAAAATTCCAGCCGGCATGGGAAAGAACAACACCGTCACTTACGCGGAGCAGAAAGACAAAATTAAGATCACTGTGGACGGCGTAGATAAGGATGGGAAACCTGTGCACAGCGTTTGGCTCGGCAAATTCGATGGGAAAGCGTACCCATTAAAGGGCAGCTCATCAATCAACGCCGTCGCCTACAGGACAGTCAATGATCGCACCAATGACATCACCGCACTCAAGGACGGCAAAGTGGCCTGGAGCGGTCGTATCACGGTCGCGCCCGATGGCAAATCGCGCACGGTCACTATTAGCGGTACAGACGCCAACGGAAAAAAGTTCAACGGCAAAGCCGTTTACAACAAAGGCTAACGGGCGCCACACATTTGCTACGCAGGGCTGCGACCTGATCGGTGATCAGAAGCTTCGACTTTCGCGTTGCTTCGCTCAGCCAATTTTACCAATGTAAACAACGCATTGTTGATGGGCACTGGCACGCCCAACTCCGCACTACGACGCACGATGTAACCATTCAAGGCGTCGATCTCTGTCATGCGGTGGCGATTCAAATCCTGTGCAGTGGAAGAAAACGCGTCTGCCATTTGGGTCGCGATTGCGGTCGCTGCCGCAATCCCGGCTTCGCGGTCGCGCACGCCGGGCATCACCACGTTGGCGGCGCGAGCCACCGCCAGCACTTCGTCGACCACGCTTTCCATCAGCTCCTTTGCATTGTGATTCTGCATCATTTCGCCGTAGCTGACACGGCCCAAGGCAGAGATCGCGTTCAGTGCGCAATTGCAAAGTAGCTTCACCCATAGTTCGCCTTCAATGTTCTCCGAGATTCGGCAGGAAATTCCCGCGCGCCCGAAAACGTTTGCCGCGTCCGTTGTTCTTTCCGATGGCGGCCCAATGATCAAATCACCGCGCGCTAAATGTTTCACCAGGCCCGATTCCGGGACAGAGACTGCAACGTAAACCACAGCGGGCAAGCAAAGGACTTTCGTTGCGGCATGCACACGCTCCGCGTTATCCACGCCGTTCTGAAGACAAACGACTGTTGCATCCGGCCTAACGAATGGCGCCATTTCTGCCGCGGCTGTCGAGGTAGAATTCGCTTTTACGCAAAACAGAATCAGCGAGCAGTCGCGAACTGCGCTCATATCGGTTGTCGCAGTGCCTGCGATGCGGTACTGGCCTTCCGATTTGTCCAGAACAAGGCCTTTCGCGTTCACGGCTTCCACGAAATGCTTCCGCCCGATAAAAACAACAGGTGCACCAGCGCGGGCCAGAGTGCCACCAAAGTACCCGCCAACGGCGCCGGCGCCCACAACAGCGATTCGGGGCCAGTCTCGATTTTCAGTCATCGGTGATTTTTGATGGGCCCGGTTCGCTCAGGTTATATGTGGAATATGCGGTCGGTTTTTCGCCCCTGGCGATAATGGCGTCGATGAGCTGGGCGAACTCCTTTGTGTGCCAATGTCGCCTGGTCTCCCACCACTCCTGGACGCCCGGATAGGCGATCACATCGCTCATCGTCCTCTCAACCTCACCCCATAAAGAGGCGCTAAGCACGCCGTCCCGATGCGAGAAAAACATTGCCTGGAAATTTTTAAAGAAGCGATTGAGAAATGAGCTGAATCTCAGCTTCGACACCGCATCCAGATCGGTGAACCGCTGCACACCACGAAGATAGACCGCGCAGAACTCGGGGTTGTCGTGAAAGGATCTTGTTAGATCACCCCATTGCGCTGTAAGAGCATTGACCACCGATTGGTGGCGCTCCTTGGTCTGAGCCCGAATTTGCAGGGCGAGATAAATAATGGAGGGGATTCCAACGGTTGCGGCGATTAATTGCCCAATCGCCGCGAGCATTTCCCAGTTCATACGCTAGTTGCAGCGTAGCTTATGACCTTGATACGCAGCGTTGCCTTCATCGGAATTGTCATGTCCGCCGCGGCGGATTCGTCCTGTGACGAATTGAGCGAAGCGAAACATCTCTGATCCTTGTTTGATGGTATGGACGAATTCATCAATCCAGAGATTCCTCGCTTCGCTCGGAATGACAACTTGGCAAGACCGCGACAACTCTGAACTTGTGAGTATCCTCTCGTCCGTCGCATTACTTGGATTCACTTTCGCGCGGCGCGATACCAAACCTTTTTTCGATTGCGGACGGGTCATAGATCTTTCCGCCCTTAATCACGGTCGTGATGCTGCTGATGTCCTGAATGTTTTGCGTCGGGTCACCATCCACGAGGATCATGTCAGCAAATTTTCCCGGAGCGATGACGCCGAGATCTTTGTTTACACCCATTACCAGAGCGGACGTCCATGTCGCCATCCTCAGAATCTCAGCTGGAGGAATGCCCGCACGCGCGTAAAGATCGAGTTCGTGATGCAATGTGTAACCGGCCAGCGAATCGGTTCCAGGGATAATCGTCACACCCGCGTCATAAAGTGCCTTCAGTAACCGCAACATCGCAGGAAAAGCTTCTTCATAAGCCGCCTTCTTGTCCGCCGGAACTTCAAGCGCGCCGCTGCGCATCTGACGGCGCACTTGCGGGGGAAAACGAGGTGCGATTTTTTCCAAGCCAGGTGTGATTGCGGCGGGGTCGCCGCAAAAAAGATTTTCGAAAGCGTTCATGGTGGGATCGAGAACGGTGTGATGCTGCTGCAGGAAATTGATGAAGTCGCGCACTTCGGGTTTATCGGGTGTAAACTCGCGTGCGCGCTCGGCCACTTTGATGAACCGATCTGGATTGCGTGTCTCCTGGACTTCGGGAAACAGAAAATTGAGGACGATAAAATTGAGGTGCTGGATTTCATCAGCACCGGCTTCGACGAATTGACGCGCCGACATAAAGGCTGGCACATGTCCGCTTACGCGAAGACCTCGCGCATGCGCGTGGTCCGCTATGACCGGGACCAGCTCTGGCTTGACTGACGAATAAACCTTGATCTGGGCGTAACCATGATCGGCATACCAGTCGACATCCCCAATCGCCTGGTCAGCGGTGTCGACCCGCATCTTGGTAGGACCGGCAAATTCACCAGTGCCATCGATAATTCCCGCCTTCAGAACACGCGGTCCGAGCTCAGTGCCGTTGTCGAAGCGCGCGACACGTTGAGTAAACGTATCGGTGTCATTCGCCATGTCGCGGGCGCTGGTTACGCCATTGGCGAGATCCAGCCCGCCATCGTGATCGCTGAAATGCTGGTGATTGTCCCATAACCCGGGCATGAGAAATTTTCCCTTCGCGTCGATGATCTCTGCGTTTGCGGATGGTTTAATATCGGCATCCGCTCCGACTCGTATGATGCGCTCGCCTTTGACGAGAACGCTCGTGCCCGGCGTAATCCGGAGATCGCGCGGGTCGAACAATTTCGCGTTGCGAATCACCAGGTCACCACGGGGAGTGTGTGCGAGCGCGCGGGCGATTCGCTCGGACCATGCAGCATTTGTTTTCTGTTGGGCTTCGAGCAACCGCGAGATCGAGGATTCGAACCCAGCCGGTATCACCGAAAACCAGGGGCTCACAGACACGGCGATGCCATCGCGATCTAACCAGATCGATTGCGGCAAAAATCCAAGGCCGGTGATGCGGTATTCAGTCAATTCTCCGTTGCCGGCCGGCAGCGTAATTTTTTGACCTCGTTCCATACTCACTTCGCCGGCAGGCACAAGTGGCAATTTGTGATCCGGTGCCTTCTGCAATGCGCGCGCCAGCACACCGAAAAATTCCGGTGGCGCATTCATCGGCAGGTAGAAAGCTTCGCCCGAGACGGCTTGTTGACCTTGTTCGCTGCGATTCTTCCAGCTGGCTCGACCGTCCTTCATTTCAAAATGCTCTTCAACAGCCGCCTTCATGTAATCATTGCCGCGACCGTTGTACTCGATCGGGACGCCGGCGTTATCGAGCTTCCAGCTCGCAGTGATGTGATCGCCGCGGCCGCGATCGTTATAGGAATATTCCGCGTGCACGGAGCCGTCCGGCTGAACGTCGACACTCTGCGTTCCAGCTGAGTTACCCTGGATGAAAATCTTGTCGGTATGATGCTGCGCTGATACACGCGCGCTCGTTGAACGGATTAATTGGTAACCGAGCAGGCCCGCCGCAATGACAGCGATACCAATAATGAACGTCGCAAACTTTCGTTTGCTCCAATAAGGAAGCACCTCGCTTGGGGTAACGTCCGCTGTTCGCTT
>JBKPMH010000212.1:0-6715 GCA_046732035.1 Verrucomicrobiota bacterium | reverse complement strand
ACTCGAAGAAAACATCGGAGCGGCTTCGATCGAACTTACGCCCGACGACCTCGATGAGATCGAAAACGCCACGTCAAATATCAACGTGCATGGTGCTCGATACCCGGAAAAACTAGAGCAGATGACCGGGCGCTGAGTCCCGATGCGCGAGACGGTTGTCTGGTAATCGGCAACTGCTAAACCGTGGTACAGCGGGAAGTTCGGACGGGAATTGGGATTTTTTTTGCCGAAATGTCCCCCTTCACTGAAATTGAGACTGCCGCGATTTCGATTGCGGGCTGTTTCAAATGTCCGGCCTCAAAACTTCATCGACATTACTGGGAGATTTCCGCACTGACTCGCGGCTGCTTGTTCTCATCGCCCTGGCTTTGCCAGTGGGAGTTATCAGCGCACTGGTGGCCAAGGCGCTGCTCTGGCTGATCGCCGAATTACGAATGTCGTCTTTTTTCAGCGGTTCTCCTCGGAGGTCGGTTCGCTTCAACATAACCATCTCGGAATCTAGGTTATCGCTGCGCCGGTCGTTGGCGCAATCGTCATTGGACTGATGGCGCGTTACGGCTCGGAAAAAATTCGAGGGCACGGAATTCCCGAAGCATCCTCAGTGCTCGGGAACGCTATCATTGCGAAGACGAATTACGGAAGCGAGGTTTTGGATCCGGAGACGCTGAGCTGATTACAACAGCTTAATTCACCGATCGCCGCCGATCGATCGCCGTGTAAGAGACCCGATCGTCATCACGACGTTCACTCTTTGTTTTCGAGAATCGTTGCGACTTTCTGAATTGTGTTCCAATTGCGGTTGGTGGCCGCAACCCCGAACAGTTTTTCCATCTTACCGAGATAGCTGATCGCTTTCATGTGCCGGCGGTATAACCCCAGAACAAATCTCCCGTCGATTGCAATTACTTTAAGCGACCAGTCGTCATCTGTGGGCAGACTAAGAGGAAGCGGAGGCGGCGAGGGCGGTGGTTTCGCTAACACGTTGACGAACCGCGTTATGTCTGGACCGGATGGCTGCCGCGCGAATGGATCCTTTGACGCAAGCTTAATGATCTCGCGTGCCGGGCAAATCATGATCTCGCATTTAAACGGCAACTTCTTCGCGATGGCGTTGCGGAGAACGGATTCGCTGACATTTTCGCGCACGACAAAGGTGCCGACCGCGCCCAGGTTGATCACACCGAACTTGGACAACTGTTTCGCGATCCGCGCAGGCTGGCATCGATTCGCTCCGCCGACGTTCACCGCTCGAAGAAACACGACCCACTTCATAAGTTGCGTAATAGTTAAGAGGCGACGCCATCAAGCTGAACCTCAGTAACTAACCTGCCTGAAGATTCGTTTGAATAAATTGCGGACTGGCGTGGATATCAATCTGACGCAGGACCGTATTTCCCGAGTTCACAAAACGGTGTGGCGTGTTCGCGGGAATGATCACGATACCGCCGGACTTCACTTCGCGCGTGTCAGTCCCCACGGTAATAGTGGCGGTGCCTTCGAGTGTGAATGCAACCTCGACATAAGGATGCGTGTGTAATGGCGGCCCCTGGCCAGGCTTTGCGTTGACGATGTAAGCCGAGAACGGCGCACCCTGCTTTTCGCCTACGAATTCATACGACATTCCGACGAACGGCAACTGCTCAAGGTTTAGAAAAGACATGATAAAGTGATGCTCCAGCACGGACCAGTGACAAGCACGAAGTTGTGATGGTTGGCGGATAGGAGAATTCAGAAAATCCGGATTCAGTAAGGGCGGGATTGGGAAAGCAGTTGAGCCGGGGCGGTAGACCTCTGAGATTTCAGATTGACATGCAACCATATGGTTGCGTAATGTGAGCTCGATGGATGCAGTTTTCAAAGCCTTGGCCGACCCGAGTCGAAGGAAGTTGCTCGATGAATTGCGCAAGGAAAATGGACAGACCCTGGGCGACTTATGCGAGCACCTGGAGATGACGCGGCAGGCGGTGACCAAACATTTGGTGTTGCTGGAAAAGGCGAACCTTGTCGCCGTCATCTGGCGCGGGCGTGAGAAGCTGCACTATCTCAATCCAATGCCGTTGCATGAGATCTACGAGCGTTGGATTGGAAAATACGAACGCCACCGTCTTCAGGCGTTGAGCGATCTGAAAAAAGGTCTCGAATCTGCTCGCAGTGCGGCGGGACGAATCCGCCGTGGCGGACAAAAGAAAACCAAGAAAACCAAATCAAGTTAGTTCTATGAAAAAAGATCAATTCGTTTACGTGACCTACATTCGCACTACGCCCGAGAAATTGTGGAAGGCCCTCATCGAGCCGGAATTCACGCGCCAATTCTGGGTCAACACAGTGCAGGAATCCGAATGGAAACCTGGCGCTTCATGGCGCATCAAAGCGCCGGGGGATTTAATTACCGACAGCGGCGAAGTTCTCGAGATCGAACCGGCTCGGCGGCTCGTGTTGAAATGGAGAAATGAATTCCGACCTGAACTAAAAGCCGAAGGTTACTCGCGTCTGACCTATCAATTGGAGAGAGAAGGCGAATCGGTAAAACTCACGGTTATTCACGAGATCGACAGAGAAGGTTCGAAACTCATCGAAGCTGTCTCGAATGGATGGCCGCACATCCTGGCTAGTCTCAAGAGTTTGCTGGAAACGGGCGAATCGTTGGAAGAAACACGCGAATGGCCGCGTGAAGCGTGTAAGTAATCTGTTCAGACAATTGCAAACCTACTGAGTCCTCTGCCCGGCGTTTGGCCGATTTAATCGGCCTGCGCCGGCAGCGGCGAGGTAAGCGTATCGACGGTGGATCGCCTTCTCCGTAAGGCGATGCCAAGCAGCAAAGTCCCAAGGGCGCAAATATTTGGCGGCAAAGTCGCAATAATGTTCCCAACGCGTTGATGGCACCGCGTTCCACGTTCGAGGAGCGACGAAAAAATCGCCGAGTTGTCGAAATGTGCGCACCTCGCGCGTCGTCAATATGAAGCCCATCTCCCATGTTCACCCTATATATCATCGTTACCATCCTGACTTCCGCAGCCAACAGCTATGCGGCTATAGTTGATTTCCGTCGACCTCCGTGGGTCCTGGATAATGTGACCCAGTGGGGAGGATCGCATTCGTGGCTTTTCACACTTGGCGTTCTCAAAGCCGCAGGCGCGTTTGGATTGTTAATAGGTATCGGCATTCCCCCGATTGGCCTTGCGGCGGGGTTCGGTCTCGTCCTGTTTTTTGTTGGCGCCATCGCAGTTGTGATGTGTGCTGGCTGGTACTCGCATCTTCCATGGCCGGCGACCTATCTCTTGTTGGGAATTAGTTCGCTCGCCTTGAGGCTCGCGGTGTGGTGAGACGCATTGATAACAACAGAATCGGTTCTGACAAAGTGAGAAAATTTTGTTCGAAATGTCGAAACGGGCGAGCGCCAAACGTCATCAATGTGAGGGCCGCGACGTGTTCGGCGGGATAACAAAAAACGAACAAAAGAGGAAACCAAAATGAAGACGTTACAAGCTAGAATGAAAAATCCAGCAACGTTGATTCCTGATGCGATGCAGCCACTAATGGCTTTTGTTGCCGCTGTGAGAGGAAGCGGTGTGCCGCAGCGCACGCTCGACCTTGTTCACCTGCGTGCCAGTCAAATCAATGGCTGCAGTTTTTGCGTGAACATGGGGTCGCGGGAACTCAAGAAAGCCGGTGAGACCGACGATCGCCTATTTTCGGTAGCTGCGTGGCGTGAAGCCCCGTTTTTTACCGAGGGGGAGCGTGCCGCTCTGGCTTTAGCTGAAGCAGTGACGAGGCTCAGCGACCGATCGGATCCAGTCCCAGAGGACATCTGGAACGAAGCTACGTTACATTACGACGAGAAGACACTCGCTGGTCTTATCGTCTGGATTGCCACGACGAACCTTTTTAATCGGGTGAATGCCGCAACGAGGCAGGTTGCTGGCGACAATCCGTGGAAAAATAGCTAGCAACACAACACAAGAAAATAACGAATGAAACCAACACTATGAAATACGCATTACTTGTTCACCAATCGCAGGAACATTTCGACCATCGCGATGACAAAGCCGCGGTGACCGCCGGGCGCGCTTATGGCGAAGCACTCCAAGCAGCGGGCGTTTTTGTGGCCGGCGCAGGACTGGATTCCCCGGAGAACGCCACGACGGTCGCGGTGCATGACGGGAAACGCCAAGTCCACGACGGGCCGTATGCGGAGACCAAAGAATTTCTGGCCGGATTCGGCATTATTGATGTGCCGAATCTGGACGCTGCGTTGGAGTGGGCTTCTCGCCATCCGTCTGCGGGGTTCGCCACCATTGAGGTGCGTCCCGTGTTAGGGATTGGAGTCGCGCCCGCGAAATCTTGATGAATGAATTTACGTCCCGCGCTGCGGTCGAAACCATAGCGCGGGATTCCTATGGACGACTGATCGCTTATCTCGCTGCGCGGTCGGGCGACGTGGCAGGCGCAGAAGACGCGCTCAGCGACGCATTCGTTGCAGCGCTGAACCGTTGGCCAGCGGAAGGCGTTCCGAAAAAACCTGAAGCATGGCTGCTTCATGTCGCGCGCAATCGCATGATTGACGACGCACGTCATAGTCAGGTACAAAAAAAATCGGAAGAATTCCTTCAACAAATTGCCGAGGAAGCGCAAGCCGTCGCAAAGGCGTTCGAATACTTTCCCGACGAACGATTAAAACTTCTTTTCGTTTGCGCGCATCCCGCGATTGACGCTGCCGCGCGCACACCACTGATGTTACAAGCGGTCCTTGGCATTGACGCTTCCCGGATTGCATCAGCGTTTCTCGTTTCACCTGCCGCCATGAGCCAGCGGCTGGTCCGGGCAAAAAATAAGATTCGTGATGCAGGGATTCCTTTTCACGTGCCGGAACTGCCCGAGCTAAACGAACGAGCTTCTTTCGTTCTGGATGCCATCTATGCGGCTTATACTACCGGCTGGGAAAGTTTGATGGAGTCGGCTTCCACGCACCACGCGCTTGCGGAAGAGGCCATTTCGTTGGGACGCATGTTGGTTCAGCTGATGCCACACGAACCAGAAGCTCGCGGGTTGCTTTCACTCATGCTGCACTGTGAAGCGCGACGACAGGCACGTTATACCAGCGACGGAAAATTTGTGCCGCTGGATCAGCAAAACGTGAGTTTCTGGTCGGAGCCAATGATCGATGAAGCCGAAAAACATTTGCATTCGGCTTCTGAATTGAAGCGCTTGGGACGCTATCAATTAGAAGCTGCGATTCAATCCGTTCACGCCAATCGAGCGAAAACTGGTCGGATTGATTGGAAGGAAATCGCCTTGCTCTACGAGGGCCTCGTGCGAATCGCGCCTGGCGTTGGTTCGCTTGTTGGTCGAGCGGTCGCGATCGCGCAAGCAGGCGATCCGGCCGGAGGATTTGCCGCTCTTGAACAGATTCCATCGAATCGGACCGCGGATTATCAGCCTTATTGGGCTGCGCGAGGACACCTGCTTCGCTTACTGAATCGAAAGGATGAAGCCCGAGAAGCGTTTGATCGCGCCGCGAGCCTGACAGACGATTTCGCTTTGCGCGAATATCTGTTTTGCTGTTCGGCCAAAGAGGTGGGCCGGCTTGGCTGATTATTTGGCAGTTACTGCGGCAGATAAACCGCATATCCACGTGGCGGCGCCCAGAGATCGACCCAGCCGGACTCGTTAGTGCGTTTCTCCTGCGGCGAGCTGAGGTCGTTACGTCCGCGCCACGCTGCGGGAACAAGACGCGTGTCATGCCATTGTGTTTGGATCCAGGCGCCGTGCCAACTCCCGCTGTTGTTTAATATGAGGATTAGTCCGCTTTGGTTCGCTGTACCTGGACGTTGCATAATGTACAGATCGTCATCGGCGAACAGAATCTGCGCCGGACCGCCTGCATTTTGCTCGTGCACTTTGATGAGAGCATCGATACCGCTTTTATTCTTGGGCTGCGCAAGATCCCAGTTGAAGTAATCCTGCCAGAAAACGCACGGATAACCTTCGTGGGTCAAAATGAAAGCGTAAGCCAATAACTTGTCCTTGATAATGGGCGTGTCACGCACCACATCGTGATTTTCGACGAAAGAAACGGCCTGTTCCGGACGATCCCACACCAGCACGTTGCGCTCGGCAAGATTGCGCAAACTAAATCCATAACTGTCACACAAATCGCGTAGACGCCAGCGTAGCGGAAAATCGAACGCGCCAACTGGATTGTCCGACCACGCGTTTGCTTCATCGAGCCAGTCACTGATTGTGCGCTCGCTGTCCCAGCACTCTCCAACAGCATACGGTTTGAAACTGGTCCTGCCACGCAAGGCGCGCAGTTCCTGAATCGAGCGCACCATCCACCCGCCATAACCTTTGACCATGTCATAGCGGAACCCATCGAACCCAACTTCTTCCAGGAGCCAGCGGGCGTACTTGATGAGCTCTGTGTAAACCGAAGGCGTCCGATGACACAGATCGGGCATGTCACCAAAGGTAGCGCCGTCCCAAGTCTCGTATCGACTCGGATGAAAAGATTTCCAGTCACGCGGAAATTTGCCGCTCTTGGGGTCGAACTTTGTCCAGCGCGACTGGCTGTCGATCGGATTCAGTTCCTGTGAATCGGCGCCGCTGTTATGATTGAATACCAGGTCCGCGTACACCTGTAGGCCGAGTGAGTGAGCAGATTGGATCAAATCGAGCAACTCTGCTTTGGAACCAAACCATGTAGGCACACCACCTT
>JBKPMH010000211.1:0-10205 GCA_046732035.1 Verrucomicrobiota bacterium | reverse complement strand
TTCCAGTAATAAGGTGCTGGAAAGGGCAACGCGTTAATCGATCGAACGAAGAGATCGACAGCCCAATAGGCGAGGACTACGCCGGTGATGGTCCCCAACACCGCGACAAGCAGACTTTCGGTCAACATTTGCCTCATCAGTCGCCAACGGGTCGCGCCGAGAGCACCGCGAATCGCCAGTTCCCTCGTCCGCAGTGCAGCACGGCCAAACTGCATGTTCATCACGTTCACACAGGCGATCAGCAACACGAGGATGACCGCGGCGAGCATTGCCCAGACGGTCTGACGAAATTGGACGCCGGTGAATGTGTGTAGCAACGGCTGCACGCTGGCCGACGTCAGATTCTGATTCGTCTTGGGATTGTCCTGTGCCAAATGGCGAGCAAGCGCAATAAACTCCACAATCGCCTGATCAATAGTGACACCCGCCTTGAGCCTGCCCATGACCGCGGGCGCATTATTGCTCGCCCCTATCCGCAAGTCGCCGCGCGGCTGTGGCGGAAATTCATTATATAAGGGCGTCCAGAGCTCCTCCGAGATCGGAAACTTAAAGTTCGGTGGCATCACTCCGATGATGGTCGCGGCTTTGCCGTTAACTCGGACGCTCTGTCCGACAATGTTTGGGTCGGCGCTAAAATCTCGTCTCCAGATTTCGTCGCCAAGAATTGCGACCTTTTCCGCTCCCGGTTTGTTATCCGCAGCAGTGAAATCGCGGCCGAGGACCGGCGAAACACCGATGATCTTGAAAAAATCTTCGGTTACGTAAGCACCCGTATAACGCTGTGGTCTGTTCTTGTAAGTGACGTTGATAGTCGAGCCGTTGAGATAGCCGGCCATCATCGAGAAGGATTTTTGCGCCGCTTTCAGATCCTCGTAGTCCTGCGCAGTGGGAATATTGCCGGTACCGAAATTGTTGTTTTGATCGCTCGCCTTCGGATCGATCAGGCCGACGCTCATTAACTGTTCCGGGTGCGGGAAAGAAAAACCGCGCAACACGATCGCGTTGACGATGGTGAATTGCGTCGTCGCGCCGCCAATGCCCAGCGCGAGAACAAGGACGGCTAAAAAACAAAAAGCTTTGTCTTTGAACAAAACACGGAGCCCGACCCGGACATCCTGACGAAATGAATCTAGAATCATAACGATCTCCTTTGTTTATTTGTTAACGATCCAGCCATCTCGAAGTTGAATGACACGTTTGCCGTACGACGCATTCTTCTCGGAGTGCGTGACCTGCACGATGGTCATACCTTGCTCGTTTAGCTTGCAGAAGAGTTCCATGATCTCTTCGCCTTGACTGGAATGCAGGTTGCCGGTGGGTTCGTCTGCTAGCAGAAGTTTTGGCTCGGCAATGATTGCCCGCGCGACGCCTACCAGCTGCTGTTGTCCACCGGAAAGCTGACTCGGGTACAGATCTTTTTTACCCACGATTTGAAACCGATCGAGCATGTCCGCCACCAGCGCCGCGCGCTCGTTCTTTTTGTAATGGCGATAAGACAGCGGGATATCGAGGTTCTCGTAAACCGTCAGATCATCGAGGAGGTGATACTGCTGGAACACGAATCCGATCTGTTCGTTGCGCAGCGTAGCGCGTTCCTTCGGCTTAAGATGGTGTACAGCGGTTTCACCGAAAAAATATTCACCCTGCCACCCATGGTCGTGCATGCCCAAAACGTGCAACAATGTGGACTTACCCGCGCCGGACGGCCCCATTATGGAAACAAAGTCGCCCTCCTCTACCTCCAGGTTAACGTCGCGCAGGACGTAAAAAAACTTCTCCTTCCCGAGAGAATAAGAACGTTCAAGGTTTTTTAGTGTGATCATGATTAAGCGTTATGCCCTAACGAGATGACTGGATCGGCGCGGGCGGCACGAATTGCGGGAAGGTAACTGGCGAGAAGCCCAACCGCGGCCAGGATGCCAGTCACAAAGAGAAAAATCGATATGTCGAACGGACTTACCCGATAGAGCATTGTTTGCAGGGCTGAACTGCAGAAAAATGCGATGGGCAAACCGATGGCAGTCCCGATGCCCAACAATTTCGCCGCGTGTCCAATCACCATTTTCAAAACATCAGAACGCTGCGCACCGAGTGCCATACGCACTCCGATTTCATGCGTGCGCTGGACAACAAGGAATGAAATCACGCCATACATGCCCACTGACGCGAGCAGCAACGCAATTCCTGAAAATGCGCAAAGTAGGACAACGGAAAGCCGTCGCGGCGCGATCGAATCGGCCACGACAGCGTCCAGGGGGCGCACATTCGCGAGCGGAATGTCCGGATCAATGTTGCGTAATTGCTCCCGAATCGCCCGGGCGAGCGTGCGCGCGTCTTGCGTGCTGCGCACCGCCAGCACCATTTCACGGTCTGGATTCTGCGTATGTGGGAGATAATACTCGGGCCGGGGTTCCGTATCCAAACTGCGGTGTTTGATGTCCGCAACAACGCCGACAATTGTGGTCCACGTCGGATTTGTGTCGTCTCTCGAAATGCGTTTACCGAGCGCTTGGCCATTGCCGAAATACTTTTTCGCGAATGCTTGATTCACAATCACCACCGGGGGCGAATCGGCTGTGTCGGCCTCGGTGAAGAATCTCCCCTTGAGCAACGGCGTCTGCAGCACATGAAAATAATCTGGAGTGATGTCTCGAATCTCCTCGTCCGGATAGCTGGCCATCGTTTTTGGGTCCTGCCCCTCGATGACAAAAGAGCTGTCCGTATTCGACCCGCTCAACGGCAACACGACGGTAAATGCGACATGCTGGACGCCGGGAATATTTTTGATCCGTCGAGCCGCTTCCTCGTAGAAATTAATGACCGGCTGGCCGCGCGGATATTTCAACACCGGCACCGAAATCTCCGCTGTCAGAACGTTATGTGGATTAAATCCAGGCGAAACATTTTGCAGGCGGACAAAACTTTTCACCAGCAAGCCGGCGCTGATGAGCAAAACAAGAGCGAGAACTGTTTCGGCGACGATGAGACTGTTGCGCAGCCGACTGCGATGAGCGCCGGCGGTCGAACCACGTCCACCTTCGTTCAACGCTTCGGTCAACTCCGGGTTCGCGCTGACCAGCGCAGGCACGAGGCCGAAAAGGATTCCGGTAAGGACCGAAACACCAAAGGTCACCGCGAGCACGGTCAGGTCGAGATTGACTTCACGAAGTCGTGGCACGGTTTGCCCGCCGATCACGCGCAGGATGTCGAGTCCCCAGATCGCGAGCAACACTCCCGCGGTTCCCCCAAGAACCGATAATAACACGCTCTCGGTAAGCAATTGTCGCAGCATGCGCTTTACGCTCGCTCCGAGTGCGACGCGGATTGCCATCTCGCGCTCACGCGATCCGGCGCGCGCGAGTAACATCGTGGTGAGATTCGCGCAAGCGATCAGCAAAACGAGCGTCACCGCTGCGACGAGAATCCAAAGCCCGGTGCGCATCGGTCCAACGACCTGCTCGTGAAGTGGGTAAAGCTTCGCACCGAACTCTGGCGTCCCTTGCGGATAATTTTTGGGGTGCGTTCGCTGAAAATTTGACGTGATAGTCTGGATTTCAGCCTGCGCGCGCGCGACCGAAACTCCGGGTCTCAACCGCGCGATTACGCCATAACTGCGAGAATAACGCGCTTCCAATTCGCCTTTCGTAAAGGCAATGGGCTTCCAAATGTCGGCGCGGCTGGCGAAGCGAGCTCCCTGCACGTTGAACAGCGGCAGCGGAAAATCGAATTGCTCCGGCATGATTCCAACCACGGTATATGGCCGGTCATTGAGCGTGATCTTGTTGCCAACAATTGTCGGATCGGAATTGAAACGGCGCTGCCACAAGCGGGCGCTAATGACAACAACGTCGTCCCGGCCTTCCGCGCCCTCGTCCTTTGTAAAAACGCGCCCCATGATTGGCTCGACGGCCAATAGCGGAAATAGGCTTGGTGACACCACCGCGCCGGACACCCGTTCCGGCACGTCGCCGGTCGTCAGGTTATAGGCGGCGTAGTTGAACGCGGCGATTTTTTCGAAGGTCGTCGCTTGTTTTTCATAATCGAGATACTCCGGCGCCGATACCGGGATTCGCTCAAGGCCCTGAGTGGGAAATCGCTCCCACAAAAGGACGAGTTCATCCGGTGCTTTGTAGGGAAGCGGCCGAATCAACAGTGCATTGACCAGGCTGAGCACGGCCGTGTTTGCGCCGATGGCAAGTGCCAGGGTCAGCATCGCGACAACGGTAAATCCGGGAGATTTTACAAGCTGACGAAGTGCGTACCGAAGGTCGGTCATATGATTGCGATCAAAAATTCGGCAATTCCATTTATTCCATTCGTAGCGCTTCTATCGGATCCACAAGACTGGCGCGCCGCGCAGGCAAAAAGCAGGCAATGAGCGCGACCAATGAAAGCATCAGCAGAGCGCTGATAAGCGCAGCTGGGTCTAACGGCGCAACGTCATAAAGAACACTTCTCAAAGCGCCGCTCGCGATTAAGGCCCCTACCAACCCAACAGCAAGTCCGAGTCCGACCAGAACAGCACCTTGTCCCAGCACAAGCCGCAGCACGTCGCCACGGCTGGCACCGAGTGCAAACCGAATGCCAAGCTCACGCGTTCGTTGTGTGACAATTAATGCCATGACGCCGTAAAGACCGATACTGGCGAGAACGAGCGCGAGTCCTGCAAACACAGCCAGCAATGTCATTGTCAGTCTTTGCGAAGCGAGGCTGTCGTCGATGTTCTCTTCCAGTGTTGCGACGTCGGAGATCGCCTGATCAGTATCCAGCGTGGCGATTTGGTCTTTGATTGGAGTTACAAGGGAGTGCGGATTGAACCCTGGTTTCGCACGGACGATGAGATTCTGCTCAACGTTCGCAAACTGCGACGCGCTGAAATACATCATCGGTAATTTGCGGGGATCGTCGTATTCACCCGGCGCATTGTTTCGGGTATGCGGCACGATTCCAACGACAGTCAAAGAAACCGCCTTCTGGTTGGGTTCGCCAATAGTAACAGGATCGTCGATTTGCTTGCCGATTGGGTCGATGCCGGGAAAAAATTTCTGCGCTGCGAGCTCATCGATCACAACCGTTCCCGGACGATCTTTCACATCTTGCGGTCCGAAATCTCTGCCGCGCAATATCGACATGCCAAGGGCGCGAAAATAATCCGGGGAAACGATCGCCATCTCACTGATCGGCTCCTGCCCATGAGGATCGGGGGGCGTACCGGTGATGTGGAATGAACTATCCCATTCGTGGTGATCGAACGGGGCATTGTTGCAAATTGTAACCACGGCGACGCCCGGCAGCCGTCGCACTTTCTCAATTACCTGATCGTAAAAGCGAGCGATCTTCTCCGGCGAATCGTAACGCGACGGTGGAAGGGCGATGCTCATGGTCAAAACTCCGCGTGGATTGAATCCGAGCGGCACCTGCTGTGAACGCCAGAAACTTTTTAATGTCAGGCCTGCCGCGGCGAGCAACAGCACCGCAAGCGCGACTTGTGCAATTACGAGGATTGCCCTGGCCCGCTGTCGCTGCGCGCCGCTACTGCCGCGTGCACCTTCTTCGTGTAGTTCGGCTGCCATCGAAGCTGTGCTCGAGACGCGAAAGGCAGGCCACATCCCGACAAGTATTCCGGCCAACATCGAAATGATACCGGTGGTTACAAGGACGAAACCGTCGATATTCGTTTCCTGAAACCGCGGCACATTAGACGGAACAAGCGAGCGAATCGCGTCCAGACCCCACACAGCAATCAGCACGGCGCAAACGCCGCCTATAAACGCCACAACTCCGCTCTCTAATAACACCTGGCGCGCCAGGTCCCAGCGGCTCGCACCGAGAGCGGCACGTATTGCGAGTTCCTTTCGGCGCGCAATGCCGCGCGCGAGTTGCAGATTTGCTACATTTGCGCAGGCGATCAACAGGACGCAGCCAACAGCGGCGAGCAGTACGCAAAGGAGATAGCGGTATTGGCCAACGGAAAATTCGAGCAGCAACTTTGCAGAAATCTGGCGGCCAGTGTTTGAATCGGGATAACGCCGGGAAAGGTCCGCCGCAATCGTGTCGAGCTGGGCGATTGCCTGCTTCAATGTCACTCCCGATTTCAACCGACCCAGACACGAAAATGCTTCGTGATTGCCTCGGGACAGAAAATCGTGATCGGCGCGCAGGTCTGCGAGCGGCAAAAAGACGTCGCAGTTTCGCGGGAACCGAACACGGTTCGATACGACCCCGACAATCTCACGCTGCACACCATCGACATTCAAACGTTGCCCAATGGCAGTCGGCGAGGCACCGAATTGCTTTCGCCACAGTTGCTCGCTGATCAGCGCTACTTTTGCCGCGCCCGGCACATCGTCCTTTTCGTTGAAATCACGACCAATCATCGGAGGGACTTGCAAGATTGATAAATAATTCGCAGTGATTCGCCCGGCTCGAGCTGCTTCCGGCGGTGATGTCCCGTCAGAGGCAGAGAGGCTCACACCCTCCGTTCTGGCCAAAGCAAGATCGCTAAAACTTTTCTGAGCGGACCGCCAGTCCAGATAATTCATGTAGCTAACGGAGCCTGATTCAAAGCCGGACGGCCCCAGCAATCTCTCGCGCAGCAACACCAATTGCTCTGCATGCGGATAAGGCAGCGGCCGCAAAAGAACGGCGTTGACGACGCTGAAAATCGCAGTGTTCGCACCGATGCCCAGAGCAAGCACGAGAACGGCGATGAGAGCAAACCCTGGATTCTTGAAAAGCTGGCGGATGGCGAATCGAAGATCGTTCATGGGATCGCTGACCTATGCTGGTTGCTGCTCATTGATTTCATTCCGTTCGAAGCGACACCATTGGGTCCACGCGAGAGGCACGATGCGCCGGAAGCCATGAAGCCAGAAGAGTGGCGCCGAAAAGGATAATCCCAACTCCTAGATAAATCTTCGGATCGACTCCTTTGACTTCAAAAAGAGCGCTTTGTAGTACGCGCGAAACTCCAAGTGCAGCGAGCAGACCTATTCCGGATCCAACCAAAAGTAGCCGCATTCCATGAGAAAGAATGAGTGCACGGATCTGCGCCGGTCGCGCGCCGAGCGCCATCCGAACGCCGATCTCGCGAATGCGCTTTAGCGTGGTGTATGCGAGCAAGCCATATAAACCGATCATGGCAAGAACAAGGGCGAGTCCCGCGAAGACCGAAAAGAGAAAAGTCAGTAGGCGTTGCGTGCCCCAGGTGTCCTCAACCCGATCTTGCATCAGGCGAACATCGAATACCGGCTGGGCGGGATCGATCGACCTGACAATGTCGCGGATCGGCTTGTCGAGAGCTTTTGCTTTTAAGCCCGCACGAACAAAAAGACCGAGCCCAGAGCGATATGCCTGGGCCATCGAACAGTAGATCACCGGTACAGGCGCAGTTTCATCAAAGGGGTGAAACCGCATGCGCGCGACGACGCCGATAATTTCGGCAAACCGATAACCCTCATTATCGTTGCCCATATCCACACTGAGGCGCTTGCCGATCGGATCTTCGCCAGGGAAATATTGTTCGGCCAACGCCTGATCGATCATGATGACACGCGGTGAATTTGCCGTGTCCCCGGCATTGAACGTGCGACCACGCAGCAGTGGTACTTTAAATGTCGCGAAGTAATCACCGCCTACAGCTTCCAGGTTCGCACCGGGCATTTGGCTGGGGGCGGGGATTTGGCCGCCTTCCCGATAGAACCCGGTTTGCCATCCACCCATCAGCGGCGAATTCGAACCGATGCCTACGCTCTGTACTCCCGGAAGTGCCCGTACTTTCTCCAGCAATACATTGGTGAACGCCCCCATTTTCTCTCGCGTCGAATAGACTCTGAACGGAACGTCCATTCGGGCAGTGATCAGCCCGCGCGGCTCGTATCCAAGTTGGAGCGATTGCATTCGCGAAAAACTCTTTAGAACAAGCGCAGCAGCGACGAGGAGCGTGAGCGTGAGCGCGATTTCGCCGATAACGAGCCAATCGCGCGTGCGTTTCGCGGCTATCGAGGTTCCGCTGCCATGCGCGCCCGATTGCAGAGCAACTTGAACATCCGCGCGCGATGTTTGCCAGGCCGGCCACAATCCGAAAAGCACAGTGGTGATCGAGGCAACGGCAAAAGTGAACATCAACACAGGCAGGTCGAATGCGACGTTCTGAAATCGCGATGCATCTTGTGGCGCCAGACCAATCAGCGCGTCGCGGACCCATGCTGCGATGAAGAGACCAAGCACACCGCCAAGCACGGCGATCACAAAACTTTCCACCAAAAGCTGGCGAATGATCTGATGGCGTGTGGCACCCACCGCTGCGCGAATTGCGAACTCGCGCGCTCGCGCAGCGCCGCGAGCGGCAAAAAGATTCGCCACATTGGCGCAAGCAATAAGCAGGACCATTCCTACAGCGCCAAGAAGCAGAATCAGATTTGTCCGATATTTGCCGATCAGACTCTCAAGTAACGGTGTAACCGAAACAGTCGCTCCCGCATTGGTGGCTGGATACTCTTTTTCCAGGCGTGCAGCGATGGTTTTCATCTCGGTGCGCGCCTGATCAATGGTGATGCCGGGCTTCAGTCGCCCCCAGACAAACAGCATCGGATGAATGGTGCGGTCCCGCCAAAACGGAACGATACGCCCGGCAAATGGAAACCAGACATCCGTGTCTTGTGGCGAATCCATTTCCCCCGGCATTACGCCGACAATCGTGAATACTCGATCATGAAGCTTTATTGTTTTTTCCAAAACGCTGGCATCACGACCGAACGCGTGCTGCCAAAGCCGATCACTGATCACGACAGCCGGCGGACCGCCCGGTTTTTCCTCCTCAGCATTGAACGTCCGCCCCAATTTAGGCTGCAATCCGATGAGCTTGAAAAAGTCTTCCGATACATAGGCGCACGGAATTCGTTCGGCGTCTCGTCCCGGAATACCGCTGAGATTTCGCGATTCGCGCCGCGTGATGGCCAGATATTTGAAGACGTTGTTATCGCGCTTCCAATCCTCATAATTCGGCAACGACACGGAAAATTCCTGGCCGTTGGCCGATTCGTTTAACACCATGATGCGATCGGCCTCATGATACGGCAGCGGACGAAGAAGGACGGCATTGACGATGCTGAAAATGGCCGTGTTTGCGCCGATGCCGAGCGCGAGCGTAATGATCGCCACGGCCGAGAACGCCGGATTCTTGATTAACTGTCGAAGCGCGAAGCGGAAATCATTCATGAGACATCATTCTGTTCGCAACGCCTGGACTGGATCTACAAGCGCAGCGCGGCGCGCCGGCAGGAAACATGCAAGCAAGGCCACTACCCCAAGAACGAGCGCGGTCGTCGCAAGAAGGGCGGGGTTGTGCGGCGAAACTTCGTAAAGCTGTGTAGTAAGCAAACGCCCCAGGGCAAGAGCAGCCAGCAGTCCAATGGTGAGTCCTAATAAAACAGGAGCCATGCCTTGACCAACAACAAGCCGCAGCACGTCTGCAGTTTGTGCTCCCAGCGCCATCCGCACGCCGATTTCGCCGGTCCGTTGTTCAACACTGTACGCCACCGCCCCGTAAATCCCGATACTCGCAAGCAATAATGCCACGCCCGCAAAAATCCCAAGCAACCACATCATCAATCGTGCTTGCCCGCGTGCTTGCGCAACCACCGTGTCCATCATCTGTGGAACCGCAATTGCAATACCGGGATCTACGCTGGTGATCGCGGATTGCACCAGTCTCGTGATCGCGTCGAGTTTGAGTTTGCTGCGGGCTGCAATAGACAAAAATGGAAAGTTTTCCTGGGCCCACGGCCGATAAAATTCCATGTCGGGTAGTTCAGCGATGCGTTGTGAACGGACATCGCCAACGATGCCGACAATTTCCGCGGGCACGCTGCCGCTGGTAACCAGCAGTGTCTTCCCGATGGGGTCCTCGTTCGGAAAAACCTTTTTCGCTCCTGTCTGACTGATGAGACAAACATTGCGGCCTTCCATTAGATCGTGATCATCGAAATCACGGCCGGCAATGAGCGGTATTCCCCACGTTTTGAGGTATCCCGGCACAACATCATGACTTGGTGCAGTGGCTCGCTTCTCCACGGGCGGTACATCGCGATCTGCGCGCGCGTAAAGGGTGCGGTTTCCGCCAGCGAGTGGAATATCACCGCTCACAGTTGCGTTCTCGATACCTGGCGTGTTGTGCAATGCAGCGAGAACCTTTTCCGCAAAAC
>JBKPMH010000210.1:0-10333 GCA_046732035.1 Verrucomicrobiota bacterium | reverse complement strand
GTCGATTCGCGTAGAAGAGCCTCGAACGTACCGTTCCTTCCGAGACGCGCAAGATTTTACTAATCTCTGCGTGGGGCATCCCCTGGATATGGAACATGGTAACCACGGCTCTGTGTTCATCAGACAATTTCATCATGGCGTCGTTCAATCTTCGCTGCAGCTCGGACAAGTCCGCTTCGCGCACCGGACTGCTGGTGGCCGTGCTTTCAAGAAATTCCTTGTCGTTTTGAATGCTGGCATCGACGTCATCCAGGCTCAGCTGGAAGCGACGACCGCGCTTCTTGAGAAAGTTAAGCGTCATGTTGACAGCAATGGAATGAATCCATGTGTAAAATGACGATTTGCCACGGAACCCGCGGATTGCGCGATAAGCTTTGGCGAAAATATCCTGCAAAAGGTCGTTCGTGTCCTCGTGGTTCGAGGTCATGTTGTAAACGAGCCCATAGAGACGCGGGGTGTATTTGACGACCAGTTCATCGAAGGCGCCGGCATCGCCCGATTGGGTACGTTTTACTAACTCCTGATCTGGATCGACCCGCGGCTGGTCCATTGTGTCGCGCCTAGATTTAGCACGAGCGCCCAGACCGGACGACAACAAATCGGAAATGCGTCGGGCCGGTAATGCGAGAGCCGGATCCATAATTGCAGCCGATCACCGCCGATCGCGGACCGACATCAGCCAAAGCAAGTTCCCAAGCGCCGCGATGAACGCTGCCACGTACGTCAGCGCAGCTGCGTTGAGAACTTTGTTCACGCCCGCTACTTCTTCACCCGGCTGCACGATGCCCATCTGTCGCAAAATGATTTTTGCCCTTCGAGAGGCGTCAAACTCCACCGGAAGCGTGATCAGCTGGAAGATCAGCAACACCAGATAGCAATAAATGCCGATGGTAATCAGGCCGGTCATATGAAAAAATAATCCACCCAGGATCACAAACGGCAGCATCTGTGACGCGACCATGGTCACAGGCACGATCGCCATGCGCGCTTTCAGCGGTGCATACGCCTTTGCGTGCTGAATAGCATGACCGGTCTCATGAGCAGCAATACCCAACGCAGCGACTGACGGCGTGTTGTAAACGTTACTGGAGAGATGAAGTTTTTTGTCTCTTGGGTCGTAATGGTCCCCGAGAAAATCATTCGTCTCCACAACCTCCACATCCGGAATCTGGGCGGCCTGCAAAATCTCACGTGCGCATTCCGCGCCGGTGATGTTCGAGCTCGCGCGCACCTCGCCCCATTTGCGGAACGCGCCGGTGACCCGAATTTGTGCCCAAATCCCAATAATTAATGGCACGCCGATATACAGCAGCCAATTAGATCCAAAACCGAAACCGTATGGATACATATCGAAACAGAACTAATCTAATGCACCGAAGTCAGTTGTCACTTTAATGGCTGGAACAAATTAGACGCGAAATCGCGCAGTTCGTTCATTCACAGACAGATCATTCGCCGGAGAGCTGCTGCAAAAGTCTGCCCCGAAGGCAGAAGGGGCTAACAACAGGTTAAGGCAATTCGGTCCACTTAGAGTTCTAATTGCTTTGGAAATCGAGATAGAATTCTGCAACCCTTTTTACTAACCAGAACCACGTCTTCAATTCGAACGCCACCCAGTCCCGGGTAATACAAACCGGGCTCAACGGTCACTACTTGTCGATGTTTCAAGACGACTTTCTGCAATCGCGGATATTCGTGAATTTCCAATCCCAGACCGTGGCCGGTGCCATGGAAGAATCCGACCCGGCGACCTTTACGGGTTTCGGTGGGATAACCGCGTTTAGCGAATAATTCCTGGATCGCCTTGTGAATTGCCATTCCATCGACTCCGGCTTTGACTCGCTGCAAGGCCAGCGCTTGGCCGGCTTTCACAGTATCCCAAAGTTTTCGCTGGGCTTCACTGGCCCGCCCTCGCAACACCGTTCGCGTCATGTCGCCAAAGTATCCCGTCTTCGCGTCACGAGGAAAAACGTCCAGAATAATCAATGAGTCGGCGTAAAGAGGACCGTAGCCCCGTTCATGCGGATCACATGCCTGGTCGCCGCCAGCAACGATAGTACCGGTCGGAACGCCGCCGGCGCGCAAAATCGCCGAATCGATTTCCGCGCGAAGAGTTTCGGAAGTTAGTGTTTTCCCGTTCCAGCGTAATCGTTTTCCAGCGCCAGGCTTCGATGCTTTCAAAATTTCAATGGCGCGTTTGAGTCCTTTCTCAGTAATCCGCAGGGCTTGGCCCATCATTTCGACTTCCTTTTCCGTTTTCGCCTCGCGCTCCGGCCAAAACAACCCCTTTGTCGTGCGGACACGGATCTTGTTTGCATCGAGTTCCTCGGCGTAACCCAGTGCAAAATTTGAAGGAACGATCACTGATTTCACGCCGCGTTTTTTTAAAAAATGTGCGAGAACTGTTTCATAGGGCGGCGCTTTTTTGGATTTTCCCTGCGCTTCGCGCTCGAGCTCGCTGAACATGACGAATTCATCCGCGTCGGCTTGCTTGCGACCGCGATCGATTTCCAAATCGCTCAGGACAAGAGTGCGTTTGCCATTGCGCTGCAGAAAAATGAACGGATCGGGCGCCCAAAACTTCGTCGCGTAAAGCATGTCGGGGTCGGTTTCGCTGGTCGCGACGATGAGGCGAGCTTTGCCGTTTCGGATTTCAGATTTCGGATTTCGGATTTTCGTTTTCATCAGGTTGTACGAACCTTGAGTTCTCGTCGCAAAATCCAGTGCAGCAGTGCAAGCAATCCCAGAGTGGACAAAATCAGAACAGCCGTATTGAAGAAAAACACGCCAAACTTGATCCCAAAATAACGCTTCTGCGCACCGAAGAACACGTTTGGCTTGTTGCCGCGGCGGTAGTCGCTCTGGTCCATCTCGGCGTTTGACATCAAGTCGGACACTTTCTGATTCACATAGATTTGCTCGGCCGTGACGGGGCCGTTGGCGTTCTTGAAAAGTGCTCGGTCGAATTGTCTTTTGCCATTCAGGATTTGATCGACCAACCCGAGATAATGATCCAGATCACGGACCGACTTTGCCTCAAGTCCGGAAAGTAGAGCCAACGTTTCCTTCAAGTCATCCAAACGTCTCGTTGCTTCGGGATCTGTCCGATGTTGCGCCACAAGACGGTCGATCTCGCGCTGCGTGAGGTCCTGTCGACGCGTGAGCGGATTGAGCTTGGCCTGCGCGACAATCATCTCTTCGTACGACCACCGCATCGCAATGAATTGGCAGACAAGCGGAACCTGCAGCTTGCTTTCGGTTTTTCTGTTTTTGTCTGCGCTGGGATGTTCGGAGAACCAGTGGGAAAGGGAATAAAGCAGACCGAGGTTTCGATTCATGTCCTCATATTTAATCAGCGCGCCACCCATGATGATCTGAGGAATCAGAACCAGCGGAACGATGTTCGCTGCTGTCTTCGGATCGGCCACCAGTGAAGAAATGAGCAGACCCAGCGCGACACCTCCCATAGCGGTCATGAACATGATCGCCAAATCGAGCCAAAACATTCCGCGAATTTCCAGAATGTAATTGCCGATCAGAACAAACAGGATGCACTGAACGAGGGCGAAAACTCCCAAAGTGAGTGTTTTCGAGATGACGTAGTACGACAAACGGACGTTTACGTTTCGCTCGCGTTGGAGCACGGGCCGATCGCGGATGATGTCGTCGGCGCTGTTGGTCAGGCCGAGAAACATCGCGACAATCAATCCCAGGAACAAGAACGTCGGAATGTGATACGCGGAGGCAAAATCGTATGTGCCATTCTCCGAATACCGCAGAATCGTCGCAATTAACAATGCCAGAACAGGCGAAACCCCGATCGTGATGACCAGATTGGCGCGGTTGCGAAGTTTGCTGACAAAAGCGCGGCGTAACACCGTTCGAAACTGCGTCCACTCATCGTGCCACCGGAATGGCAGCCGCCTTTTTTCCACCGGCTCCGCTGGCAACGCAGAAGGCGCTTCTTTTCGGAGTGAAACTTGTTTGACGTCCTGAATGAGGCGAAACGCTTCGTACTTGTCTCGCCAGAATTCCGGCGAATAGCGGCGAGACGCGACCAACTGCCCCCGACTGTTTTCTTCGTAAATGATGTCACCACTTAGATCGCGCAGCGGCGTCTCCAACACATCAAAGATGAATTCCGGCCGGGTCGTGCCGCACGCCGGACATGCGCCAAGCTCGGCCCCGAATTGATGCTGGTGTTCGGCCTCAGCGAAATAGCGAAGCATGTCGGACGGCGTGCCGAAGAAAACGAGGCGCCCTCCCTTGTCGAGCAGGATTGCCTTGTGAAACATCTGGAAAATTTTCGAGCTCGGCTGGTGAATCGTAACGATGACGATCTTGTTGTGCGCCATGCTCCGAATGATTTCCATAACGTGTTCGGAGTCCTTTGAGGAAAGGCCAGAAGTCGGTTCGTCGAACAGATAAATGTCCGACATGCCAATCATATCGAGTCCGATATTCAGGCGTTTTCGCTCGCCGCCGCTAAGGGTTTTGCTCTCGGGGCTGCCGACCACAGCATCGCGCCGTTCGCCGAGGCCCAGCTCGACTAGTTTCGCATCCAGACGACGGCTGCGATCCCGGCGGGAGAGATGTGGCGCGCGGATCGCCGCTGCAAACAACAGATTTTCGCCGATCGTAAGATGTTCGTCGAACGCATCCTGTTGAGGCATGTAGCTGACGTAGTGCTTCAAAGCGTCCAGGTTTTGATAAAGCGACTGGCCGTTGAGAAGAACTTGCCCGCTGGTGGGCTGAAGTTGCCCCGCCAGCACCCTCATCAAAGTGCTTTTTCCGGAACCACTTGCCCCCATCACGCAAACGAGCTCGCCACGCGCGATGCTAAAGGAAATCCCCTCCAGACCAATTTGCCCCTTGCTGAATCGATGTGTGATTTCGTTTGCTTCGAGAACGCGAATGATATTGCGCTCTTCTTCGATGATGCGTTCCGAAAAATTGCACCGTAGGAATTGGCCGATATCGATGCGAATAGTATCGCCGTCTTTGAGCTGCGCGGTGTTGCGCACCACAGTCTCGCCGACCATGATCGGCCGGTCCGCTTCAATTACTTCCAGTTGACCAACCCGCCGGTCGTAATCGCAAAAAATTTTCAGGAGGACGTCGCCGCTCGTGCCTGGAGAAAGCAGAATATCGTCAGCTTCCAAACGGCTCGGATCATTTGAGACGAGATACTCCGACTTGGAGGCTTTTAGTTGGAACCGGCCACCCAAAGCGCGTGCGCGCCTACGGAGGTCGTTTAAGTCCATTTCGCTGTTGTTGCGGAAGACAATTCTGTCTTCCAAGGCAGCCTCGACTTGCGTGCCGGCTTTTAATTTCACCCCGTTAAGTTCGGCATCGACATCACGCAGTGCGTTCACCCGAACCTTCAGTCCAAAAGTAACCCGAAGCGCGCTTTCACGCGTTCGCGAGCGCTCCAATCCCACCTCGTCAGAGTCTCTGTTTACGCGAATGAAAATCTGTGGAAGGG
Source organism: Verrucomicrobiota bacterium (assembly GCA_046732035.1). GTDB lineage: Bacteria > Verrucomicrobiota > Verrucomicrobiia > Chthoniobacterales > UBA10450 > Udaeobacter. The sequence goes on along the minus strand of JBKPMH010000210.1, from coordinate 4,848 downwards.
AAACGTTCTTCTTCGCATTGAAGTACTGCGCCAGCTCCTGATAACTGAGCACCTGATCTCCGACCAGGATGCGCTGCCCCGGATAGATTCGGCAGAACCCGCCACGCACCAGCGGCCGACCACGCACCGACACATTTTGGTCGCTGTAATTCTTGAGCAGGATGAGTTCGTGATAGCGAAAAGCCATCAAGCGATCGGCGTCGTTAAGATTCTTTAACGTCACGTCAGCCTTTCCGTCGGGTCCAAAGGAAAGCGACTCCAATGGTGAAGCACCGTGCTGATAAATGGCCGGATCGGAATCTTCCGAGGCATTCAGTTGGTAAACGATATCGATCGCCTGCGCAGCCATTCCCATCTGCGACATGAACGAATAGAACGCGACGACTTGTTCCTGTTTCAAACCGGCTTGCGAGATCAAGTCGTAAAGCTGAACCCCGAGCATGATCTTACGATCCGCGCTAAGCTGGGCGCCCAGCTTTTGCGCCATGGCAGCGAGATCTTGCTGCTCGTAAAGCGCTTGCCGAAATAATTGCCGCAACTCGGAATAGACGGCCTCCGGGTAATCGTACCGAAGGAAACCAAGACTTGAGTCGATTTCTTCCTCGAGCAGAACGCCATCTGCCTTGGTAAAACTTGCCAGCACCTGAATGAGCACCGGCAACATGTTTGGGCCTTCTGACATGCTGCGCGGCTTGCGTAAGGCTCGACGCATCCAGCGCCGTCCGGTCCGACGAACCCGGTACGCGAGTGGGGTCACGCGCTGAACAGCGCGATCGATTCTATCGGCAACTGAGGAGACGAGCTCTGTCATTGTGGAGGTCGGGGGCGAATTTTACGCGAAACCGCCGAGCGACGCAATGCGGAGCCACGAATATGAAATGGAACAGCTGAACGAAATCCGAACGACGAATCAGCTAGGTACGTCAAAGACGTAGAGTAATGAACCAGTTTAATGCCGCAATGAAACGCCAATCACGGCCGCGTCGCTCTCTTTTGCATTGGCAATTTGTTCATGGTAATCTTTTTAACAAGCTAAAAGCCCCTTTTTCATATGGCTCAATTCGATCGTAACTCACAAAGAGAAAATAGATCTCGCGGGAACGAGCCCAACTTTAACTGGCGCGGGGTCATTCTCATCGTGATCGCCTTCAGCTTGATCGCGATGGCCATGCTCTTTTACCGAGGCGGGATGCAACCGGTCGAGGATGTGCCGTACAATCGCTTTCTTGAGCTGCTGGACAATAAGCAAATCGTTAACGACAAAAATTATCCGCTTCAGCTGGTAGTAGAGGATGGACGGCCGACGCAAACATTGCGCGGCGCTTACGTCCGACAGGGAATGGGATCCGCACCGTCACAACAGGTGCCGTTTCGCACCACGGTCTATTTAAGTTTCACGAACAACTTGCAGGAGAAACTGGCCGCAGCCGGCATTCAGCCCGCAATCAAGACTGAATCCAACATGCTTGCGCAAACCGTGGTCGGTTTTCTGCCCATCGCGCTTTTCCTGCTGGTGCTTTATTTTCTGTTCCGGCAGCAAATCCGCATGGCCGGAAAAGGCGCGCTCAACTTCGGCAAATCGAAAGCGCGAATGCTTGCTCGCGACAAAAATAAAATCACCTTTCGCGATGTCGCCGGGGTGGAGGAAGCAAAAGATGAAGTACAAGAGTTGGTCGAATTTTTGCGCGACCCGAAGAAATTTCAAAAACTCGGCGGCCGCATTCCAAAGGGCGTGTTGATGGTTGGCCCTCCTGGCACGGGTAAAACGCTTCTGGCGCGCGCCATTGCTGGCGAAGCGGATGTTCCGTTCTTTTCCATTAGCGGCTCTGACTTTGTTGAGATGTTTGTCGGCGTCGGCGCATCACGCGTGCGCGACATGTTCGACCAGGGCAAAAAGTCTGCGCCGTGCATCATCTTTATCGACGAAATCGATGCAGTAGGCCGCCATCGCGGTCACGGCGTGGGCGGGGGCCACGATGAGCGGGAGCAAACTTTGAATGCGTTGCTGGTGGAGATGGATGGATTCGATACGCAGGAAGGCGTCATCATCATCGCAGCCACCAATCGCCCCGATGTTCTCGATCCAGCATTGCTGCGGCCCGGCCGTTTCGACCGGCAGATCACGGTGAATTTGCCTGACGTGAAGGGACGCGAAGAAATTCTGCGTGTTCACGCGAAGAAAGTGAAACTCGCCGAGGGCGTCGACCTCGCAGTGGTGGCACGCGGCACACCTGGTTATTCGGGCGCGGAACTTGCCAATGTGATCAACGAAGCGGCGTTGCTTGCCGCGCGACGCGGGTTAAAAGGAATCACGCTCGCCGAGCTTGAAGAGGCGCGGGACAAAGTGCGATGGGGTAAAGAGCGCCGCAGCCTCGCGCTGAGCGAAAAAGAAAAGGAAAACACTGCATACCATGAAGCCGGTCACGCGTTGTTGCTCGAGCTACTTCCGCATACTGAGCCCCTGCACAAGGTGACTATTATCCCGCGCGGTCCATCGCTGGGATCAACCATGTGGTTGCCCGAAGAGGACAAATACACAAACCGCAAAAATGAATTGCTGGCCGGTCTTGCAGTGAGCATGGGCGGCCGCGTGGCGGAGGAAATTGTCTTCGGCGACATCACCAATGGCGCACGCGGAGATATCAAAACTGCCACGGCAATTGCGCGTCGCATGGTTTGCGAATGGGGAATGAGCGAGAAAATGGGCATGGTCGAATACGGCGATCATGAGGATTACGTTTTCCTGGGGCGCGACATTTCGCGCGCACGCGATTACAGCGAAGCGACTGCCGAACAGATCGACAAAGAAGTGCGCAAACTCCTCGATGACGCGTATCATCTGGCCAAGGACACGCTGACGGCGAATCGCGATAAACTCGAAGTCATCGCAAAAGCGTTGCTAGAGTTTGAAACGCTGGACGGGTCACAAATCAAAGAAATCGTCGATCACGGTCGCCTGATCAATCCACCGCCGGGACCATCGTCGCCGCCAGGTAAAACAATGCCGGCCGAAAAACCGCCCAAGCAAGTTGTAGCCGCCCCGGATGTCACACCGCCCCTGCCCGGCGCCCTTGGCGGGGCACCGGCCTAGAACCACTCGGTGAGACAGCTGTCCATCTATTTGTCTTTAGATGGTTAATGTGTCACTGCGAATCTGTAGCTGAACATGGCGTTTTGTGCGGCGACGTACAACCATCTGACGAACCGATAAAGGCAATGACTGTCTTCGGAGGAGAATGTCAGGGCGATGAAACCCTCGATGATGGGCCCTTTAAAGGGCGGCAGCCCACCAGTCATGAACGGATGACCGGACTACCGTGGAATGTGTCCTATCAGAACGGCGCCGCGCCGTGGGATATTGGTCAGCCGCAGCCAGCTATCGTGCGTCTGGCGTCGGAAGGCGGATTGTCGGGAGCAGTGCTCGATGCGGGGTGCGGAACAGGTGAGAACAGTCTTCACGTTGCTTCCCTGGGGTTGCCCGTTCTGGGTTTTGACGTTGCGGAAACGGCATTAGCGATCGCGCGAGCAAAAGCAGCAGAACGCGGGATCAACGTTGAATTCGTCGCGGCTGATGCCTTCAAGTTGCAGCGTTTGGGCCGAAAGTTTGACAGCGTGCTCGACTGCGGATTGTTCCACACATTCGACGCCGACGAGCGACCCAGCTACGCGTCGAGTCTGGCATCTGTAACTAAACCTAACGGAACGCTCCATGTATTGTGCTTCAGTGATGTGGGTTCCGATATCGGTCCACACCCCATCACTCAGGAACAGCTGAGAACGGCGTTCAATCGCCAGAATGGATGGAATGTCACGGCCATCGTGCCAGAGCGGGTTCAGACGAGATATCACGAACATGGCGCACCGGCCTGGCTCGCCACGATCAAACGGATTTAGAGCGGACAGGACCAGACGGCAAAACCAATTCCGGGAAAAACCGCACTCCTGGAAAGGCGATTTTTAATGAGACGGCTCTTTGTCAAAGATTGCACACAATCCGTGGCGGTAATAGCGAAGTCTCCAGCCGTGCTTTTTGGCAAATGACGCGATTTGGATTTCGCGGTTCCCTGGGTTCGGCCAAACGCGTGTCAGCTCCGGTTCGTACACGGCGCAATGCTTCGCATTCTTCAATTCCTTTGCGATTAGAGTCGCGAGTACTTTCATAAACGCGGCAAATCGTGGGTAAATTAAAGTTAGAGTCTTACGCTCTAACGCCACCTTTAGCAGTGCGAATGCCAACAGATCTGCCATCGAGTAGGGCCGCATAAGGTCTTGAGAATGAAATTACTTCGTGGCTAAGGCCGGCCAAGCGAGTCGCGTTTTGATAGCACGACATGACACAGCATTTTCACTGCTGCCGAGACAAATTGACATAGACTGAGAAGTAATCGACCCCGCCCGGGTGCCGCACTACATTTTCAAATTTGCCTCTCCTCTTGAACCGTCTGATACGTTTCTGTTGCCGCGGCACACGACAAAAATCAGAGCGGGTAAAATCTCTCCATATCGTGACAACGAGGAGCTCATCGGCTGATTATCCCCTCGGGAACACTGACGCCGAACACGATCGGCTGATCCGGCAAGCTCTGCGCGTTGCTCCCACGACTGAGAGATTTTTTCGGGAGGCCGGTATTGAACGCGGGCAACGTGTCTTGGATATTGGATCGGGCGTGGGAGATGTGGCGATGCTGTTGGCTCAACTCGTCGGTCCTTCAGGCGAGGTTGTGGGCATCGAACGAGATCCGAAGTCCATTGCCAAGGCCCGTGCTCGTGTAACGCAAGCCGGCGTTCACAACGTAACTTTCAATCAATCAGATGTAGGTGAAATCTCAGACGCCAAGCCCTTTGATG
>JBKPMH010000209.1:0-24837 GCA_046732035.1 Verrucomicrobiota bacterium | reverse complement strand
AACGGGACGAGCTAGAGCCCACAGTTGCGCGAACATACCGACACGGCCATTACTCTGGAGTGAGCACGTATCCAAAGAGCCCAAAAGAGATGACGGGCGGAATGATATATTTCCCGCGAATGCTCGACAAGATCCGGCTTCATGCGCGCGGCGAGCTGCACGAGGATTATCACAAAAACCTCGGCGGGGCGAAAGCTGCTGATGGAGTGTGCTGCAATTTTTTGCGTGTCCATTATCGGGATCTTCGCGAACGCGTCCTCCAGGGCGGGACGGACGAAGAGATTCTTGATTGGTGTTTTGAAAAAGGGCGACGCTTAAACAAGGGCGACCTGTTTGTTTGGAACGCGTTTTCATCGAAACTCGGATGGCGCGATTCCGCCACCTCCATTCTGGAGGAGGGAAAGCGGAGGCGTGGCATTACAGATCGCGATGACATTGCCACCATCCCCGATCTAATCGATTTCGACGAAGGACGGCTCCCAGAGACGGGCAAAACTGTGTGAGTTTATCGAACGTGAGCTGCCAGCGAACAATCCTCTCCGTCACTTGTGTCTGCATCCTGGCATTCGCGGCGTGCCATTACGAAGTTCCAATCACCCCGAGTCCTACGGCCAAAGTACAAGAGCAACTTCTCGGAAACTGGGTTTCGCTGGATGGCAAAGAGAACATGAGAGTGCGACGATTGGACGACAGCGCTTACGTTGTTTATTACGATGGCGATTTGTTCCGAGCTTATCACTCCGATCTGGCGGACATGCCGTTGGTGAGCGTTCAAGACCTCAACTCAAACGATCGCAAGTACGCGTATCTTACTTGGAAAGTGTCGGATAATGGGAATCGTCTGACGTTACGGACCGTCAACGACAAGGTAATTCCAAAGGAAACGAAGGAGTCGGCGGCGGCTGCCGCGCTTTTGGCGAAAAACGCGCGAAACCCGGAGTTGTTTGGCGAGGAAATAGAGTTTCGCAAAGAGAAATAGACCTCGCCGCCCGCTGTCATGTTGAGCAGAGTGAAACATCTCTGATTGCCTTGCTCAGGGCGTAAGCGAAAAGAATTGAGATTCTTCACTTCGTTCTGAATGACAAGCTCGAGGGATTGCTGATCACAGCCTTTTCTGAGAGTGTTCGGAATGTCTCGATGGAACAAATATTTTTGCCCGATCTTTTTTCTGTCATTGTTCCTTTGCGCCAGCCGGCTTGAGGCGCAACAACTGCCGGCGGCAATGTCGACTCCGAACGCGTCGCCGTCGCCTACTCCGGTGATCTTTTCGCCGCAGACACTCACGCAATTGAAACAATTGCAGGAAGCGGCGTTGCAAAGTGACTACGCTTATCGGCAAGTCGCCCATTTAGCGAACAACATTGGACCGCGCCTGAGTGGGTCTGCCCAGGCAGCTAAAGCCGTTGAATATGTGGCCGGCGAATTGAAGTCGCTCGGATGCGAGGTGCAGCTCGAGAAGGTGATGACGCCGCATTGGGTACGGGGCGAAGAGACGGCAGCGCTTGTTCAATTTCCCGGACAAGCCGAAGGCACCACGCAGAAAATTGTGCTGTGTGCCCTTGGGGCCAGCGTTGCAACGCCCCCAAATGGAATTGAAGCAGAAGTGATCGTTGTGAGAAATTTTGACGAATTGAAATCGCTGTCGCGCGATAAAGTTGCAGGCAAAATTGTCCTGTTCAATTATCCGTTCGACAAACAAATGGCGGCGGAAGGGCGTGGCGGAGAAGCGTATGGCGAAGCAGTCGTTTATCGCAGCAAAGGTCCCAGCGCAGCTGCGCGACAAGGTGCGGTCGCTTGTCTGATCCGTTCGGTAGGCGGCGCTGATTATCGGATTCCCCATACGGGCGAGACCGATTACGAAACTGGTACGCAGAAAATTCCGGCCGGAGCGGTAACGGCGGAAGATGCAGATTTAATCGCGGATCTGGTCGGTCAGGGACGCGTAAGAATGAAATTGGTCCTTACGCCCAAAACTCTGCCGGACGTCGAAAGCGCAAACGTGATTGGCGACATCAAAGGCAGCGAACATCCCGAACAGGTGGTGGTCGTTTCCGGGCACCTGGACTCCTGGGACTTGGGAACAGGCGCGATTGACGATGGTGCGGGCGTCGCAGTCTCGATGGAAACGGCGAATCTGATCAAGAAACTCCAGCTCAAACCAAAGCGCACAATCCGTGTCATCGCATGGATGAATGAAGAGAACGGTTTAACCGGATCGAAACAGTACGCAAAAGAGCACGAAAACGAGTGGATGAATCACTTCGCGGCGATGGAAACAGACGGCGGTGCCGACCATCCGCTGGGTATCAATATCAAGGCGAAACCTGAAGTGAAAAAGATGTTCGCGCCAGTCGCAGAAATTTTGCAGACGTCAGGCGCCGGCATGCTGAATCTGGTCGAACATTGCGGCGCCGATATCGGACCAATGGAAAAAGCTGGTGTGCCTGCTTTCAGTCCGATCCAAGACAGTCGTTTCTATTTCAATTATCATCACACAGCCGCGGACACGCTCGACAAGATTGTTCCGAAACAGTTGGCAGAAAATTCTGCAGTTATCGCGGTGCTCGCGTATGCGCTTGCCAACATGGAGCAACCACTGCCTCGTTAATTTGTAGCCGCCTGCTGCGCTGACGAGCTCCGGGCGTGTAGCTCGCGTCACGGCGACACAGCGCCGTGACTACATATCTTCGGCGATTCCGGTTAACCGTGCTTCAAATTACGCAGCTCGTTGAGCGCAAAATTAGCTGCTCGTCGACCGCGATTCCTCACAAATCGCCATGGTCCGGAATCGACGAAATAGGTGAGCAGAATACTATCACGCGTTTTCACTTCCTGCCCCACCGGGTCAGCGGAATGCCATGTATTATCCGCCACCGCGAACGCATAGCCGCTGTTCGGTGAGAATGACATCTGCGCTTTTTTCGGTTTTCTGCCATTTGGCAGCACTTCATGAAAAATGGTCCCGATGTGTGGTGTCGAGTTGTCGGGCGGCAGATAGAACTGGACCGTGATTCCCTTCCAGAGGCTGTCGGTGTGTTTGAAGATACGGTATCCGGGAATGTCACGAGTCAGAATCGGCACGGGGTACATTTTGACGTTCGCAAAGTTGTTGCCGAACCTGCGCTTCAAACCTGGCGCAAGTCGTTGCACGAACGCTTGCTCCAGCTCCTTGGAACGGAGGGCTTGTCCGGCTGTGTCCCAGATTTCGCGTTTGTTCGGCGGCAAATGCCGGATGTACTCCGGGAAAAGATCAATCTTGGTGCGAGTTGGTTTGCCGTCTGTCCTGCTGCTTCCCGTTTTACTTTTGCCAGACATGGCTCGGTAATCTCCGGCCACTGGCATCGCTTCTAACATCTCCACGTAGAAATCGTCGGGAAACACGCGGTCGAACTTCAAGTGAAGGAACGGCGCATCGTCAGCATTCGCGTTTTGAACCGAGTTCGCAACGAAAGCGGTCAAATTGTTGACTGACCACGATTGTCTCATTGATTGAATTGTTCCCGTGAATCATGAGTCTAACAACTGAAAAACGCTCGCGTTTCGGGCGTTTCGGCAGATGGGTCGCCGAATTAGTTCTCGTTTTCATTGGCGTTTACGCGGCGTTCTGGCTCAGCAACTATCAGCAGCATCGCCAGGATACCGAGCGTCGCGATCGAATCCTGGCTTATATCGAAGAGACATTGAGCGAAGGAATCGAAAGCTCAAAAGCTAACCGCGCCAAAGAACAAGAGCCAGAAGCGGCTGAGTTTCAGCGGGCGGTCGACGCCGGTGAAATGCCGCCTCTGCGCCCATTTGTTTTTATCACCGACTACAGTCCTAGCGACCTGGCTACGATGCTGCAATCCGGAGGCGTCCAACTCTTCGACGTGGAGACACTCAAAGCGCTACGCAGCGACGAGTCCGTGATTCGGTGGGGACTCCAACGCATGGCGCGTTATCAAAAATTGAGCGACGAACTGATTGTGCCGAATCTCGATCAGGACATTTCATTCTTTTACGATCCAGTGACCAGGAAATTGCGCAAGCGCTTCCACATATATCCCGAAGCATTGAAAGCAAGAGTAAGCTTTGCTCACGAGCTCGAACGAACCCACACGAAACTACTCGAAAGAATCAAGGCCGAGCGCCAACGAAATCGTTAACATGAATCGAAAACTCCGAATCTTTGCACCTTTGTTGGTAATTCTGGCCGCAGATTTCGTATTTGCCGCCGACTATCCGGCGCCGACGGAAGGTGATTTCACAATCCATGATTTCAAATTTGCGTCGGGCGAAACATTGCCGGAGTTGCGTCTCCATTATCGGACCTTGGGAACTCCACAGAAAGATGCGCAGGGCGAAACGACTAACGCGGTTCTCATTATGCACGGGACAACCGGCAGCGGGGCGCAGTTTATTCGTCCCGAATTTGCCGGTGAGCTATTTGGGAAAGGTCAACCACTCGACGCGACGAAATTCTTCATCGTTTTACCGGACGGGATTGGCCATGGCAAATCGAGTAAACCGAGTGATGGCATGCACGCCAAGTTTCCTCGCTATGGCTATCTCGACATGGTGAATGCGCAGTATCGCCTCTTAACGGAGGGCCTCGGTGTGAATCATGCACGATTAGTCATGGGAACTTCCATGGGTGGAATGCAGACGTGGCTGTGGGGAGAATTGCATGCTGATTTCATGGACGCGCTAATGCCGCTGGCGAGTTTGCCGACACAAATTTCGGGTCGAAATCGCGCGTGGCGCCGCATGGTGATCGACGCGATCCGGAATGATCCAGCCTGGAATGGCGGCGAGTACAAGACTCAGCCGCCGAGCCTGCGCACGGCCGCCGAGATGCTTTGGTTCATGAGCAGTAATCCAGTTTTGCGTCAGAAAGAGGCTCCCACGCTCAGAAAAACTGATGAAGTCCTCGACAAATTCGTTGAGCAAATCGTGAAGACTGATGATGCCAATGATGTGCTCTATGCATTGGAGGCTTCACATGATTACGATCCCGGGCCGAACCTCGAAAAAATCCAGGCGCCGCTTTTGGCAATCAATTCTGCGGATGACCTGATTAACCCGCCCGAACTCGGTATTCTTGAGCAGGAGATCAAACGCGTCCCCCACGGTCGCGTAATTGTGAATCCTTTCAGCGATAAGACGCGCGGCCACGGCAGCCATACGGTGGCGGCTTTATGGAAAGATCAATTAGCGGAATTGCTTAACGAAACAGAAAAGTAGGCCGCCGATCACTCCGGGTAATAGTATGCCCCGCCGTAGTAACTGTACCATGGATAGTACGGATAATAGTACGGCGCGTGATAAGTGTTATATCGGGATTCGGGTGCGGCCGTTTGAGAATAATACGTACCCGCGCATCCGCCGACACAAAGAACAAGAAGACACGCGTACGCGAGCGAGAAAATTGACGATACCACGCGAGCTGTCTTCCTTGTTCCTGCCGCCGATGTTTTCATCGGCTCATTTAATGACACCGGTGCGCACAAACAAAGCTAAATTAAAATAAATTTCGTAACGCCGGAGTAACATCTCCGGCGAGCGGCACGCAATGATTCTACATCGTGCCGTGAATCTTTTGTTCGCGCGTCACACGCTTAGGCGCATCGGCGTCCTCCGGCAGTAGCAGGATGGCACCGATGCGTCATCCAGCGCGTGTCGCAAACTAGTACCAGTCGCCGTAGATCGTGCTGCCGTAGTAGCGCGGACCGTAAGCGTCGTTATATCGGACGCCGGAGCGTACGGTTGTTCGGGTATAAGTTGGACCGTAATAATACGACGGATAATCGTAGCCGTAGCCCGGCGTGTAATATGCACTCGGGTAATAATACCCGCCATCATATGCTGTCACGTACGGTCCTTCGGCACATCCGCCTAACGTTGCTACAAGACCCGCGCAAAGAATCGACAGTAAAAATGCTCGACTGCGGCACTTGGATTTAACTCTTGTTTTCATCTTTTCTCCCTTTCATTGATTTCCCTTTTTCATCGAAGCGAGGCTCTGTCTCGCGGAGCAGCCGTGAGGGATGTTCCTGGGCGGGACGCATAGTGCCCGTCGAGATGGTCACCCCAATCTACGTCCACTTTGTGACTTAGCGTCTGCTTCGTGTGACTTGCCGGAATCCCGGTTGTACGACCGCTTCCCGTTACAAGCCCTTTAATACTGATTCGCATTACGCGTTTCGATCGGCCGTCGATCCAATTGGCGTTCGTCCGCAGTGCGCGGGCGCTAAGTATGCAAAGTAAGTTGAAGAATCAGACGGCAGCATCCATTGCTTCTTTGCGCTGAAATGCGGCGCTGATACTTTCCCGAGGCAATGAAACAAATTTTCGTCTGGCTTAGTGTTTTCGGAACGATTATCACCACCATTTGCGCTCAGGAGAGCAGCTCATCATCAGCTACGGCGAATTTTGATGTGATTATCCAGGGCGGCACCGTCTACGACGGAACAGGCGCCGAGCCAAGACAAGCGGACGTCGCGATTCGTGGCGATCGGATCGTGGCCATAGGCGATTTCACAGGAGCGAAGGCGAAAAATACGATCGATGCGAGGCGACTCGCCGTCGCGCCTGGATTCATCAACATGCTTTCGTGGTCCACCGTGTCTCTGATCCAGGACGGTCGTTCGCAGAGTGAAATTCGGCAGGGTGTGACCACTGAGATCATGGGCGAAGGCGAATCAATGGGCCCGGTGAATGATCGCGTGCGTGAGCACATGATTCGCCAGCAGATCGACGTCAAGTACGACATTAAATGGAACACGCTCACGGAGTATTTGAAGTACCTGGAAAAGCATGGTGTGTCGTGCAACGTGGCATCTTTCATTGGGGCGACGACGATTCGTGAGTACGTAATCGGGTTCCAAGATAAACAGCCAACAGCGGAACAACTCGAGCAAATGCGAGAGCTGGTGCGCAAAGAGATGGAAGCGGGCGCACTGGGCATTGGTACTTCTCTGATTTATCCACCCGCGTTCTATGCAAAAACCGAGGAACTCATCGAGCTTTGCAAGGTCGCCGCGAAGTACCAGGGCAAATACATTTCGCACATGCGCAGCGAGGGCAATCGGCTGCTCGAAGCGCTTGACGAATTAATTCGCATCAGCCGCGAGGCTAAAATCCCGGCAGAAGTTTATCACATCAAGGCATCGGGTCAGGAAAATTGGCCGAAGATTGATAATCTTCTTTCGCGAATCGAGGCCGCTCAAAAGGAAGGTCTGAAAATCACCGCCGACATGTACACGTACACCGCAGGAGGGACAGGCCTCGACGCATCGCTTCCGCCATGGACCCAGGACGGAGGTTATCCTGCGTTGTTCAAACGGCTGCGCGATCCGGCCACGCGCGAGAAGATCAAGGCCGAAGTTCAAAAGCCTAATGCTGGATGGGAAAACCTTTACCTTGACGCCGGAGGACCCGAGCACATTCTGCTGGCGGAGTTCAAATCGGAAAAATTGAAGCCGCTTACCGGAAAGACATTGGCTGAGGTGGCCAGGATGCGTGGCACAGATCCGATCGATACCGCGATGGACCTGATTGCTGAAGACGAATCGCGCATTGGCACACTTTATTTCATCATTTCCGAAGACAACGTGAAGAAGGAGCTCGCCAAGCCGTGGATTTCATTTGGGTCCGATGAGGCTTCCCAGGCGCCGGAGGGCGTTTTTCTAAAAGCCAACCCGCATCCGCGCGCCTATGGAAATTTCGCGCGTGTGCTGGGCAAATACGTGCGCGACGAAAAAGTCATTCCAATGAAGGAAGCGATTCGGCGGCTGAGTGGACTGCCTGCCACAAACCTGGGCTTGGATCATCGCGGCTTTCTCAAGGAAGGAATGTTTGCGGATGTGGTCGTATTTGATCCGGCGACAATTGCTGACCATGCCACGTTTGAAAAACCGCATCAATACGCCGTAGGCGTCAGGCACGTTTTTGTAAATGGCGTGCAAGTGCTCAAAGATGGCGAGCACACCGGCGCGAAACCGGGTCGCGCGTTGTGGGGTCCGGGCAAAACCAAATAGGATTGCTCGCTACCGGTTGAAAACAAAGCGTACCAGTGGAGGTTTAGTCTTTCCATGGATCCGATCAAAAACATGAAGCTACGATGGCTGCACGGCGCGTTGCAGGATCTCACCTCCGAACTCTCGCGTTTACAATTTTCCAGGTTTTCTCCGCACGCCTGGGAGCCGGCAATCAATGCTTATCGCTGCGAAGAGGCGATTCGCATTTGCGTTGACCTTGCAGGTGTCGATCGCGCGCTCATTGACCTTACGGTCGAGCCACGGCGTGTAGTCATTCGAGGCACACGCGAGCTGCCAGAGCCAACCGGCGAAGAAGGATGCGCCTTGCAATTGTTGGCCATGGAAATCGATTACGGCCCGTTTATGCGTGAAGTGCCATTGCCAGCCGAAGTGGAAATCGAACATTCCCACGCCGAGCAGCGTAACGGATTGCTCTGGATTTCGCTGCCATTGAAACAATCATGAGTGGAAAAGAACTCAGCACACTGCGATCTGGCGTTGAATCGAAACCAGGAACGGAAAGCACCATCGCCGCTGGAACCGGCGAAACTCAGACACCGCATGTCCCGGAGGAGTTATCGATCCTGCCGGTACGCGGGCTCGTTATATTTCCAGGGACCATTATTCCGCTGACCATTCAGCGTGCCTCGTCCCTCAAGCTGCTCGACGATACTTTGCCGCGGACAAAAGTGATCGGGCTGCTCACGCAACGCGATGAGGCGAAGGAAAATCCCGAGCCAGGAGATTTGTATACAGTCGGGACGGCCGCGCTTGTACTTAAGCTGATTCGTCAGGCGGACGATAACGTTCTGGTCATCGTGCAGGGATTGCGGCGCTTTTCACTTCGCAAAATTGTCGCGACCTCTCCTTTTCTACGCGCCGAGGTTGATTTGCCTGAATCGATTGTGCCGGTGCAAAGCAATGAGTGGGAAGCCACATTTCGAAACCTGCGCGATTCCGCCGCAAGATTGTTTGAATTGGCGCCTGACGCGCCAGAGCAAGCGCGCCTGATGGTTTTGAATATCGAAACTCCCGAGCAACTTGCCGACTTTCTCGCACCCAATCTCAATGTGGAGATCGCACAAAAGCAGGCGCTGCTCGAAGAATTGAACGTTGAAAAGCGCGTGCAAGTGATACAGAAACAGATTTCTGCGCAGTTGGAGATTGCTGAGATCCAGCAAAAATTGCAAAAGGATGTTGCCTCGCAATTTTCCGATGCACAGCGGCGCGCCTATCTGCGTTCGCAAATCAAGGCCATCCAGCGCGAGCTGGGCGAAACTGACGGAGGCGGCGAGGAGCAAGCCCAACAATTGCGTACCCGGCTGGAGGAAGCCAGGCCCCCTGAGGAGGTAATGAAACAGGCCGAGCGCGAATTGAAGCGCCTCGATTTCATTCCACCCGCCAGCCCGGAATTCTCCGTCATCGTCAGTTACATTGAGATCATCGCGGATCTGCCCTGGAACAAATTGAGCCCGGACAACATCGATCTCGATCAGGCGCAGAAGATCCTGGATCGCGATCACTACGATCTCGAAAAAGTAAAAAAACGCCTGATCGAATACCTTGCCGTTCGCAAACTCAATCCAGAGGGGCACGGCGCAATCCTCTGTTTTTTAGGGCCACCTGGAGTGGGGAAAACCAGTCTTGGTCAATCAATTGCCGACGCACTTGGCCGAAAATTTGTCCGGATCAGCCTCGGCGGCATGCGTGATGAGGCCGAAATTCGCGGTCATCGGCGCACCTATATCGGCTCGATGCCCGGGCGAATTATTCAGGAGCTGCGCCGTTGCGGCACGCGCAATCCTGTTTTCATGCTCGATGAAATCGACAAGATTGGCGCCGACTTTCGAGGAGATCCTGCGAGCGCGCTGCTCGAAGTGCTCGATCCGCGGCAAAATGACAAATTTGTCGACCGCTATCTCGATGTGCCTTTCGACCTTTCCCAGGTGATTTTCATCGGCACGGCCAATTACATTGAAGGCATACCGGGTCCGCTGCGGGACCGGATTGAAGTGATCTCGCTACCGGGCTACACCGAGCGCGAGAAACTCGAAATCGCCAAGCGGTATCTGGTGAACCGGCAAATGGCGGAAAATGGACTTAAACCCGACCAAGTGGAATGGCAGGACGAAGCGATCCGCCGAATGATTAACGATTACACGCATGAAGCCGGGGTGCGCGAGCTGGAACGTCAGATCGCATCGGTTTGTCGCGGAATTGCATCGCAGGTGGCGCGGGGAAAAACCGAGCGCGCCACCGTTACGTCGGAGTTGGTCGTCGAAATGCTGGGTCCAGCGAAATATGTTCGTGAAACGAAATTGAAAACGAGCAAGCCGGGCGTTGTGACCGGCCTTGCTTACACGCCCACCGGCGGCGAAGTGCTGCACATCGAAGCGACACGTTATCCCGGGAAAGGCAATATCACGCTTACAGGACAAATCGGCGACGTGATGAAAGAATCCGTCCAGGCCGCGTTAAGTCTCTTGCGCAGCCGCGACGGGCAATTAGGTGTGAACTCCGAACAGTTTCGCAAGATGGATATTCACGTGCATGTGCCGGCGGGCGCGGTACCGAAGGATGGTCCCTCTGCTGGCATAGCGATGTTTACCGCATTAGCGTCGCTGTTTAGCGGTACTCCTGTCCGATCGGACGTCGCCATGACGGGCGAAATTACTTTGCGCGGTCTGGTTCTTCCCATCGGCGGTCTGAAGGAAAAGAGTCTTGCAGCGATGCGCGCCGGAATTTCAACCGTCATTATTCCGAAGCTCAACGAAAAGGACCTGGTTGATGTTCCAGAAGAAGCGAAACAAAAACTGAAGTTCGTTCCGGTTGAAAACGTCGATGAAGTGCTGACAGCGGCGCTGGAGAAAAAAGATGGAGCTGCGCCCCGCTCGGAACCTGAATCAACCTGATGGCAACGTCGGACCGTACGCGCTGTTGACGAAAACATTATTGTTCAGATACCAGATGGCGGTTTGACGCGTGACGCCATTGTAAAGGACATAATCTGGCTTGCCGCCACCGTTAAAATCGGCAGCAGCGGTGAAGACCCAGCCACTTGGAATCGTCGGTCCCCAGGCCGCGCCGACAAGATTTGTTCCGGATAAATACGCGATCGCTGTCACACCCGAACTGGGATAGGAAATGACCAAATCGGGGTGGCCGTCGCGATCAAAGTCTGCGGCACCGACCAGTGTCCAACCGGTCGGGAAAGTAGGCCCAAAAGCTCCGCTGACGTAAACGTTATTGTTCAGGTACCAAACGGCTGTTTGACGCGTGCTGGAATTATAGAGCACGTAATCCGGTCTGTTGTCTCCGTTAAAATCGGCGGTGCTTACCAGTTCCCAGCCGCTGGGAAGAGACGGCCCGTAAGCGCCCCCGATATACGTCGGTCCGGACAAATACCAGATTGCCGTTTGCCGCGTGGCGGAGTTGAACAACGCGTAATCGGCATGACTATCGTGATTGAAATCCGCCGCAGCTCTTAATCCCCAGCCAGACGAAAGCGTGGGGCCGTAAGCGCCGCTCAGGTAAATGTTGTTATTCATATACCAGATCGCGGTTTGACGCGTGTTCGCGTTGGAGAGCACGTAATCGGGCCTACCATTATTATTGAAATCGGCAGCCGTGGTTAAGGTCCAACCTTTTCGTCCTATCCGGACATAATAAACGTCTTCTTCACCATTGAATGTCGCGGCATACGCAACATTCGCACCGCCATTATCCGAAACCATGGTGATATAATCGCCGAGCTTTTGCTGGTTGGGGTATCCGACAAACGGGTTAAACGAATTGCTGATTGCGGTATTGGCGGACCAGGTGTTGCCGCCATCGATGCTGGACGAGAAAAAGAGCTGTGAGTTGGTGTTGTTCGCAGCGTTACGCGTATCTAGCCACACCGCATCGATTCGCCCGTTCGGCGCGACCGAAAGCGTGCCAAACCAGTGCCACTTTGCGTGGTTCACAGCATCGTCATTAATCCGACGCGGCGCACTGAAACTTTGGCCTCCATTTGTGCTGCGCGCGAACATGACATCGCTGCCTGTTGCAGCGCCGACCGGGCGAACACTGGCAAGGATGTAAACGTTGTTGTTCGTGCTTGTGCCGGAACGATCCACCGCCAGAAAAACCTGACCCACCAATCCTTGCGGGTTAATGCCACCGGTAACGATTCCACCTCCGAGGTTAACCTGCGTAATTTGGTCGAAGGTTGGCACTACGCCGCCGTTCTTTGCGTTCGTGGAGCGAACACACCAGATTTGGCCACCCACCACCGCTACTCCCCCGACGAAGAGATTTCCGTTGGAATCGACGTCCAGCGTCCCAAACGCGGGAGAATTGGGAATATCGATTGGATTCATCCACGTGGCCCCGCCGTTGGTCGATCGAGTGAACTGCCTGCCCCCATAACTGTTGGGGTCACTAGTCCAGAACTGATACTGGAATCCGTGACCCGGGCTGTTGGTCTTATCGATTGTAAACCACTGTTTGTCGCCGCCATATGCCCGTGCTACGAACGCCCACGATTGACCGCCATTGAGTGATCGCCACAAATCGTCAAAAAAGGTCTGCAACAGGCTAAGATAAAAAAAGCGTCCAGTATTATCGGAGTTTAGAACCGGATCGCTGCGAAACACGTTCTGTTGAAGCACTCCGGCTGAAGACCAGGTCCTGCCGGCGTTGATCGTATGAGCGAAACCACCTTCGCGAAAGTTAGACGAGATGCTGTCGAACTGCCTCCAACCGATACTCATCCTGTTTCCGTTCGTAGGATCGACGCAAATGGACGGTTCATTCGCGGCATCACCGACAATGTTATTCCCGCTGGCATTTACGTTGACTTGATAACTCGTGTAAGGACCGAACTGCGAAATCATGCCAGGCGACGTCGCTATCGCCGGAGCTAGTGGCGGCGGGTTGTCATATTTTTCAAGCGGCTCCTTCGGAAGGGGCTCGGGCGCGAGGATCTGACCCGCAGCGACGCCGACTATAGAGATGAACGTGAGAACGGTGTGCAAACTCCCACGTGGCATCGCTTCTCTAGTATATCCCTAATTCGCGTAAATGCGATTCAGAAAGACTTGCAGCGAGACCGCACGGCGCATCGGGGCCGGGTTCACGGAATTGCCGCGGAAACGTCACCGTTTTTTTCCGGCGCGTCATCTGTTTGTAACGCCCCGTTGCGATGGTGTAGGTCCAATGACACGCATTTTGCTACCGATGTTAGGTTGCGCCACAGATAGAACCAGAGCCGGGCGCCTCGCGAACGGAACTCGCCGGGGCGCCCGCTGCTTTTTCGAAGACGATGGTGATTACGCGCGGCAATTACCACGCCTCTGTGCCCGCTCGTTGCTCGATCTCTTCGAGACTCGGATCGTCATTCTGAATCCAGTCGTGTGCCTCGTTAATTTCTGTCGGATTGACTGGGATCGCGCGCGGGATTGGCTCGGCGCGCGCCACTAGTTGTCCATCTAACTTCACCGGTTTCGCGCGTTTAATTGGAAATTTCCAGTGGTGCCCGAATCTGTAGAGCGCGTAAAACATTGTCTTTGCTTCAACGGCGCTCACCCCGCTGCAGCGCATGGCGTAATAGAACATGCGGTCGCAATCTTGCCACGGCCGTTTCTTGTTCCCATACGCCACGTCATGTAACACGGAGGCATTCCGATATCTTCCTTCAAACGGGCCGCCCATAACCGACCAAAGGTAACGTGGGATGGACGCGCCATCGACAGTCGATCCAATCGGCGCGACCCACACGTCGCCTTTCGGATCGGTGTACCGCAATTCAGTCAACAGTGTCATGGTTCGTCCATCCGGATTCCACTTAGTCACGGGCTCGCCATCGAAATGACCCCATTTGGTCGCGCCGGGGATGGTTTGGTCGGTTCCCGGCTCGTTATCCGATGCGCATGCAGCACCGACCGCGAAGAACAGCACGAGCAACTGAATGATTTTTCTGCTTTGCATGTGAGATCCAAAACGTTTAACGCTCAACGCTCAACATTCAACCCCGACCTCCATGTTTCAGGGCTGATTTCCACGACTGTCTGCTCGCGAATCACGTCCCACTAGGGCGTTGAAGGCGGTTTGTCACTCGAGGTATTCTTTCTCCGCAAAAACAGATTCGTGTGGTTCGCCGATTTCTTGGGATGCTCAGTGACAGAGGGTGGCGCCTGAAACGCGACGAAAATCTCTCCACCGCCCAACAGAAAGAGATCAGTTACGGAGTACTCACTGCAGAGATTTCAGATAGATCACAAGTGCGTCCACATCCGACGCCGAAAGCTGAGACGTTTTGCCGTGGGTGTCCTTAATCACATTAATGTGGTTTTGGCTTAACGCCGGATTAATCTGGCCGCCTACTAACAGCGGGGCGACGTTGTTTGTGCCAAGCTGATCGATTTGAAGCGTGCCGTCTGTCAAACGGACGAACGGACTATCGAGACTCACAAAAACAGGACCGTTGCCATCACCGCCCAGGGTTCCGCTGCTGTCGCCAAATGCGATTGGCACCTGTGTCGGCAGAGTGGGTGCTTGCGTGTTCTGATAACCGACTCCGGTCGCCCGTGAGTGATCGGTGCGGACGGTGCGAAAATTGAAACCGCGCTCGCCCGGACGCAGTAGCGGGGAGTCAGGCGTGAGCAAAATCTCGCGCGTGGTATGGGCAAACCCATAGTGAAGATAGCGCGGCACAGCATCCCAAAACGCGCGAAGATGTTTCGTGTTCCGGCTGCTGAAGTTTTGCGGTGTGCCGACATCCTGCGGTGGAGCGAATTCGACAAAGAAATAATCATCTGCTGGCCGGAAAAACGGGCCTTTTCCGTCCACCGTCGATTCACTAATCACGCCCGGCTCATGAATATTGAAGTCTTGAAACGAGTCATCCCGGACGCCGTTTGTGAATTTGTTCCCATTGTGATGGCACTCCGCGCATCCGGCGCCACCCTGCGTAACCGGATTGGTGAAGATTTGTTTCCCGCGCGCGATCTGTGTCGCAATTGTGGGGCTGGGAAATTGCGTCAGCGGATTTGGCAACCGCCGCGTTTCATTTTGAGACCACAAAATTTGCAGATAAGCCATTCTGTGGTAGCCGAGCTTTTTGGCGTCGCCGTGCAACTCCGGCCGACCGATGGCGTTCGAGTTTTCCTCAGTTTTCCGAAGGACGTAATCCTCTCGTGCGTGAAAACGATCGCTTTGAGAAGCCTGTGGAAAAAGGACAGTTGGATTCCGTTCAGCGCCGAGGACTTCACCGTTGCAGGCTGAAGCGTAGGCCATGAAATCGTTGTTCAGACCTTCGTACCATTCAGGCCAATTATCCGAGATGTCTTTGTTTTGCGGACAAACTTTTACGCCGCCGACGGCGTTGGCGGCAACGTTCCATTGGCAGCCGTCCTGCTGACCACTCCAATGACAGAAACCACACGACTTCTGCGCATCGAATCCGCCAGGCGTCCAGCCAGCCAAGGGTGGATCGTCCGCATACGCCGAGCTGAAAAACCAGCGCAGACCGACTTCTTCGTCCGTCGCAAACAGACCGGAGCCGTTGCCGCCATGGCTGGGATCCGGCGTGTTTGGGGTCACTCCAACAGCTATGTAGCCGTTGCGGGTCAGGCGTCCGTTCGCGTCGACCGACAAGATTGACACGTCTTCGGTCTGCATATTTGCAACGTAAATCGTGCGTCCGTCCGGCGATGCTTCCACCCCCTGTGGCGTAATCCCGCCGGTGAACTCGAAACCGAGAGGAGAAAGGATTTGTGAGGGATCGCTTGGTTGTTGATTGATTCGGAACACCTCAACTTTCTCCGAGTGAAGCATGCTGACGAACAGCATGTTGTTCCTGATTACCATTTGTTCGGGACCGCTTCCCCGAATCAACCGCTGTCGCTCGGTGTGATCGTGAAGGTCCACAACTTCGAGGGGCCTGATCAATTGCGAAAAGTCGCGTCCTTTGTCGACATAGCGATAGACAAACAAATTAGTGGTGGTGTCAAAAATGTTTAGTTCACTTCCAATGTCATCGAATGTGGTCGCCTTGGTGGCATCGGTCATCACCGGCATATAACCGAGCGGTGTGCCGTCGTTCTTGATTACGACACCTTGTGCGTTCCGCGTTGGTAGGCCGTGGCCAGTCTCGCGGCCGTTAAGCACCGTATTGGTATTTTGACCGCTTACGATTCCCCATCGCCCGGCAATTTTGACATCAGTCGAAAGACCCCCGACAGGCAATACTCTTCTTAGGGTATTGGTGTCATTGGCAACATTGATTGCGGCAACGGTGTGCCCAAGCGTATTCGCGACGTACAAGGTGTTGCCATCAGTGCTAAGGGCCATATCCCGCGGATTCGTTCGCTCCAGCTCAGTTGTTCCTGTGGGAATCTCAGCAATTTGCGTGAATCGCGGCCCTTGCTCGACTCGGAACGCGCGTACCTGGTCGTTAGCTCGATCTGTTATGTACAACCGTGTGCCCGCGGCATTGAACAGCGCCTTTTCTCCGTAGAAGCCGGTCTCGAAATGCCCGATCACGGAATCAGTTCCGGTGTCAATCACAGTTGCGAAGTTGCCGTATTGGTTCAGCACGACCACAAACGGCCGTGGGTAAATTGCCGTGTTCAACGGCGAAACCTTCGCACTAATCGGACGCAATCCCCGTGTTTGTCCAGCCGGCCGCAAGTCGACCCAGCGGAGGACGCGTCGTTGCGCAGTATCGACAACAGCGACGCGCCAATCGGGATAACCTTCCCGGCCGGGGAGAGTGACATAAAGTTTCCTGCCCTCTGGCGTGATCGACAACGCGCGCGGATGGCTTCGGAACGGCTGCGGGCGATTTGGCCAAAGCTGGTTTCCGCTGTTCACTCGCGGATTATTAGGATCGATCCGCGTTCCGGGATCCGGGCGTCCATCAATGTAGCTCGCGCCAAACATGATTTTTGTGAATCGTGCGAGCCCGGCGCGCATACCTGCCGATTCGGGTCCGACAATATTTTTCACCGGGTCGTTTGTCGACCCTGTAATGATTCGCCCGCGAGAATCGGTTTTGACTGCGGTTGAGAAAAAGCGAAGCGCAAGAGGTGCCTCAGCGGTTGTTCCGAGCACTTGCAAAGTAAAAGGGACGGAAAGTGTCTGAGCGGTGGCCACTCCGGAAGTCGGCGGATTACTGTCCGGGTTTGCGAATCCGAACTGAAATGACTCGCTGTTCGCGACGAATTGAATGACGATCGGCATTAAAAAAATGCCAGCGAATAGAACCCGTGACCTTTTCATGACATCTAAGGAGTATCTGACCGACGATCCCGGCGGCGATCCTGAAATGGTTACCGGAATGTTACCTTGCCAGGCAGAGCAACGGCTATCAGTTGTCTTCTTGTCCGACTGAAACGAGAGGCGTTTTGGGCCGATGCTCCTGTTCCGTACTTGCAGTCAGAGTTATCGGGTCGCCTTCAGTTTGTCGACGGTACGGTCGGAGATAAAACATCATGAACACACCGATCACTACGAGCAGTGAACCGATCCATTTCAATAGCCAGCCGGGATCGCGCAAAATCTGCACGGTACTTTGATTGAGATTTTCCGGGTTCCAGGACGCCTGCGACATTTTGTAAGTAAGTCCAGTCCAGGTGTGCCACCAACTCCCCGGGTAACTGAATGGATGGTTCATCCAGCAAGAGCCGGTAGCTGCCTCGCCATCGGCAGTCACAATGCGCAGAGTACTCTTGAACCCGGCAGGGCTGTCACTGCCTTCGTTCCGCTTCACTTCGAAATCCAGCAGTTCCAGTCCGATTGGCAGTGATACTGTTTTCCAACCATAGGCAACCAGGATTTGGTTCGGTGAAGTTTGCCCCTGGGAATCCGTGCTTTGGCGGAGGGGAATTGCAATCTGCCAACCCGATGGCACCCATCGCTCAAAATTCTCGCCAGCTTGCTGAATGCTCACGCGCACTCCATCTGGCAAATCGGCGGCTGGTGACGCTTTCTCCGAAGTCACAGGATCAAAATCCATCGAGCTCGCAGCGTGCGGCATCGCTTTATCAATCGTTAGTTGCCAATCCGCCCAGCCGGTCGGCAGCGGTTTATTAAGCTCGATCCTGCCGCTCGATTTACCGTTCTTACGCGAAATGAGCTGGTAACTGATTGTGCCATCGTCAGCGATAAAGAGTGTAAGATGGTTGGGCGTGGCCTCACCGGGAGCAGGCATTGACGGCGGTCCGCCAGTGGTAGTGAGATCTTCGGCACTGCCGTGTGGATTCGTCTTCGGTTCCTTTGCGGGCACACCTTTGCCTCGAATTGTCACAAGCACCGCGGGATTGTTCGGCTGATCAGTCACGGAAGCGGGCTTGCCATTCTCGATCCGAAAATCCGCCCAGTAGTTGTCGATTTTGAGTGTGAATGGCGTGTCCGGGATTGGGACCTCGCGACCTAGATTTTCCGCAACATCGAAACTCGCTTCCTTTTGCCCAAGTGAAACAAAAACGCGTCCCTTTTTACCATTCTCAGGCCGCTCGAGCCGCACCATGGCGCCAGTACTGCCACCCTTACTAACACGACCAATCTGCTCTTCGGGTGCTTTGCCGAACGCGAATATCGATTCCTCAAGAGCAGTCACTTGATCCTTCGAATTGCCTTCACTTTGCGAAGTCGGCAAGCCCGGGGATCCGTCGCTAGCCAGATTTTCAGCCATGCCGCGTTTGAGTTCGATGTTGGCCAGACCCATGGAAAAAGTTCCGTTCTGTGGATCATCGGCGAGCAGCCAGCCGTCGAGGTGCTGATTCATCATCGCCGTGGAAACGATGAAATGGAGCGCCGGCGCGCCGCCATCATTCAATGGTTTCGGGTTAAGTTTTGCTTCAATCGTCGGCGCGTAATCAACGATTCTCAAATGTGCGCCGCTCGCGAGCGGGCCGAGATCGCGCGGATGCTTTGGCGTCGGCGGGTGATGCAAAAATTCGGCAGGATAGCCTTTCACAATTCCATCAACATCGTGGACGCGGAGTTGTCGCTCATCGATCACGAGTCGATTTGTGGGCGGTTCTCCTTTGAAAATTGTGATCGTTCCTTCAATTCCCCAGATTCTGCCAATCAACGATCCGATCAAAAGCGTGATGATTCCCAGATGCGTGATAAGAAACGCCACGTGATGTTTCCGCCACGGCCAACGCGAGAGTGCCGAACAAGCCAGGTTTGCTCCGAGCAAAATCAGCCAAAGATTAAACCACGGAGCCCCGTAGACGTAAGCGCGCGCAACCTTCGCATCGAAACTCGATTCATAAAAGGTGCCGGCAATTGCGGCGACGATGATCACCGCAAGCAAAACGACTGCGAGCTTCAGCGACGCGAAGAATTCAAAAATGATGTTGCGTTGCCAGGCGGGTCGCCGGGATGAATTCGAAATTGCCATGCCGAGGCCGACACATTCCGCGAGTTGAGCACCCGCTTCAACTCGCGAACGTGTTTCCGCTCAATAAGCCATTCTTAAGCATGATATTTGCGGCCACACATCTGGACCGTTTATACGCGACTTCCTAACGTCGCCGATGCTCAATGAGTCGTTCGACAAATTACAGGTCGACGAGGCGCAAATCGCCTATCGTCGAACTGGAAATGGGCGCCCGCTTTTCATCTTAAACGGTTTCGCCGCCACGAGCGCCGATTGGCTACATATTTCAGTTAAGCAAGTAATGAGATGGTTTCTGGTTATTCGCGCGAGGGGCGCCCTTGTCCCCATTCAGCACGCTTTCTGTCCTCAGAGGTAACAATGCTGCAACCTTTTTCCTGAAGCTGCACGCTCACAAGTGCAGGCTACACGAAGCAAGGCACGCGATTACCCATCGGAACATAAGGGGAGAAAGCATGGATTGGTTGCGTTTAATGTGGAATATCGCATCGATATGGGCTATTTGCGCTGGCGGCTTAGTGATATTCATCGCGGTTTTGAAGACACAGAGTAGGTGACTGACACATAACCAAGTCACCGCTTAAAATTGCAAGGGAGTTAGTCGCTTTTGGATTGTCCACTCAGTAAGTGGATGCACACCGCTCGTTCCACTTCTAGGAAAGCCGTAAGCTTCTCATCCGAACGTGCAATAAACCGCTTTCCATCGTCGCGGTGTGCGTCAACGTGCCAGTCGCGCGTGTGTGGAAAGTTGCAAGCACAAACGCAGCCCGATTGCTGCGGTTCTAAGTCAAGCGTGTCTGCCCGTTATGGCGTCTTTCATCAGCCGACCTTCAACTCAATGTGATGCCCCACGGTCACTTGATACCGATACGGTTCGCCCGGTGGACGACCTGGCATGCCTGTCAGGTGAGGTAGACGTCGACGTGGTTGTGGTGGTTCCCTGCTGACAAGAGGCGATGAACGCCATCGCGATGATGACGCCAAGTAAAGATAATATGCATTTGTTCATGGTTTTCATAGCTTCAGATCGCCGTCGCAGAGTATTGAAAAAGTCGCACCTACAGTCAAGCCCAATCGCCGCAAGCCTGAATCACCGATGAATGCGATCTACTCCAAAGGTGTCGCCGTCCGCACGTTATTCTGGCGGTGGCTCCGCTGACATAGCCGTGCAACGGATGCAACCCTCGCGCGTGCATGGAAGTTGCGGCGGTCCGTTTACCCTCCCGCGCACGAACGTGACACTCGAAGAAAGAAGCGAGCTTGCCAAGTTCCCGTGTTTTTCGTCAAACTGCCCTCCATGGAGGGAGAAATAGACGACAAAATGCCGTTTAATTCTCGTTAGGCGGCACAATTCAGGGGGTGAACGATGAACCTGGGTCGCGAGTCTGTCGTGAGTGGCCTGTTTCTAATGTGTGTTGCCCAGATTCAATGCACCCTGGGGCCTGGGCTTTCGACACCTGACGATCGGGAGAAAGTAGTCTCTCTCACGAGGTCGCTTGAGCGCGACCCCCTAGGCGAGACCGCCCCCGCTACTCGACAATGGCTGCGAAAATGGATTATCGAGGTGCCCGACATCAGGGTCTACGCGTGCGACGATCTGCTCGGTCACGGTTTAGGCCAGAACTATCCTTACTCGACTGAAGTCAAGCGCCAGCCGATGTTCTCCGCCGCGGCGTTTGCGATCGAGCATCGGGACAAAGCTAGAGATCACTATGCCCAATATCACGCGGGCGTCGAAGGGGCTTTGAGAGTGTACGAGGCCTTGTTGAAGTCCAAGCCTGACGCCAAGTTAGCGTTCTTAGATGACTTACTCGCGAAGCGGGACCGGGGTGAACTTGCCGATCACGTTGCCAAACTAGCCAAGGAGGAATGCAAGAGGTCAAACTTTATCTTGATCGCCAATCTGGCTGGATCGGGAGTGGCTTTAGTTCTGGGCTTGCTGGTTGGCTGGTGGTTTGGAGGGCGCCGAGATCGTCTTAGCACTGGTTTGGGCAAAAACTATAGCGCAAGGCTTGCAACGGTTCTTCAACACGCGGTGTTTGTCTGCACAGGTTACTATGTGATTATAGCTATAATGCTTCATGTCCTCGAACCAGAATTTGATCCGAGATTCAGGTTCATGAGCGAGTATGCATTGAGCGCGCACGGCTGGCTGATGACCACAACGTTTTTCGTCCTGGGCTTAGCCACTTTCGCGGTCGCGATGGCACTACGAAACGGACAGCAATCGTTAAAGGGTGCGCGTATCGGATTCGGCCTACTGGCGGTCGGGGCCCTCTTCGTATGTCTGGCAGGAGTATTCAAGGATTCGCTACCTCACCTTCTAGCTAGTGTTGTCGTGTTTCCAAGTATCGTCATGGCGGTGTTGCTCTTGTCATGGAGTTTTCGACAGGCTGCAGGATGGCGGACAATTTATCCGCTAACGCTCTTCGTTGCTCTTGGATTACTTGCCCTCTACTTGTCGATGGTGGCCGATGTAGGAATGCCAGGATTGCAGCAGCGAGCTTTCCTTTTCTTATTTCTATTATGGCTCTCGATCGTCGTTCGCAAATCGGTTCGATTAACAGGGGGCGCCGCCTAACCAACCGATGCAGCGAACCGCGAGCCAGCGTAGGATCGCCGTTTTGATTGTTTGGCAACCACCCTTTGACTGCGTGGCTAATTGCAACAGGGCTTGCGGTCGCTGATCTTCTGTCTCGTTAGACCGATGACGAATCTTATGCGTGGAGTTCAGGTTAGCTACCTGATTGGGTATCCGGAATATATCCGGCAATTGGCGCAGTGGCTCTTTGACAAGTGGGGAAACATTCTCAACGAAAAAACTCCTGAGACTCGAATCGAAAAGCTAAAGACACACATGAATCGAGACGAGTTGCCTATTGCATGGGTTGCGCATACCGATGGACAACTTTTCGGAACCGCCTCGCGTCCGGCCGTATGATCATGAGGGGCACGCGGACCTAACTCCTTGCCTCGGCGGAGTATTCCAATTGAGATTTTAGCCTACAACGTCACAATCAATGGTCCCGGTGCTGGAATGCTGGCACTCAACGGCAACGGAAACCGCGTGTTTAACAATCTCGCCCAACATGTGACCATCTCCGGTTTCACGATCACCGGCGGCGGCATCTTGAACGCCGCACGCCATACCTGCTGCGTGTCGCTGACAGCGAGCAACTGCACTATCAGCGATAACTCGGCCGACTACGGCGGAGGCATTTGCAAATTCGGCGCTGTGTTTGCAAGGTTGCTTCGTGATCCGTGCAAAAGACGGCATCGTTCAATTACAACAATGTAATAGTATATTTTTGGACGGCCTTTCCGAAGCGCAGTAACGTAACAGTAATTATGAAAACGACGAAAGCAGTCCTAGCGATGGCAATTGGCGTCGGGCTTACTTTGAACGTGTCAGCCACTGAACCCGGAAAACATCCGGGAGAAAAAGTTGACGTGAAGTCGCTTCCCGAAGCTGTCCAAAAAACAATCAAGGAAAAGGCGGCAGGCGGACAGGTGATTAAGGTAATGAGGGAGGACGATCCCGATGGCAAGTGGAACTACGAAGTGTTCGTTAAAAACGGCGGTAACGACGTGAAGTTTGAGGTGGATCCGAACGGGAACTTCGTAAAACAGCACAGCGAATAAATGCGGGGCGCCGCAACTAATCGCGACCTGTTCGCGGCGCTAGAGGACATTTTTTTTGGGGCTCTTTTCATCGCGCCCCCAGACGGCGGGTCAGTCTGACTGTTGCATTTCCCTAGATGAATCGTGTCCTCGATGCTCCACAACAAGACGGAGCTTCGCGTAGGCTCTGACAATTAACCCAACAGAGGGCGATTTTTGCCAACTCCCTGCGTCCGGATCACCGTCGCTCGTCTAGGGTAAAACAAGCGTTGTTGTCAAAACCCGTTGCCAACTCGTCCGCTTCGCCCGCGGTTATCGGTCAGGATAATGTTCCTAATTGGCTAACGTGAGTTAGCTGCACAGTACAAAAATAGGGACGCGGATAGACCCGCGTCCCTATCTCACAAAAGTGAGAGCGTGTTTGCAGCTAGATCCTTGTGAGGACGAGGCTAAGGCGTCGCATTAAGAGCGGCGGCCGCGTTTACGATTCCCCAGCCAAAGGTCGGGTCGTAGCCGGCGGGGCCGAGATCGGTGGCCGTACTCTCAAGGATGGACTCGACCTCTAACGGCGTGAGGTTCGGGTTCTTGCCGAACACGAGCGCCGCCACGCCGGAGACATGCGGCGCTGCCATCGACGTGCCGCTGGAGAACTCCCAGGAGTACGGGGCGTTGACTAGCGTCGCCGTGGTGCCCACCTGGGTCAGCAGCGTCTGTCCGTCCGCCTGCGATACCGAGATCGCCGCGATCCACGGCCGGCCGTTGTTTGTCGTGGTGCCGAGCGTGCCGTTAAAGTTACCGGGCGCGTTGTTATAGATGATCGCACCTACTGCGCCGGCGGTCGTCGCGTTCGCCACCTTCTGGGCAAAGCTGACCGAACCGCGCTGGATAAGCGCGATATTGTTCCTTACGCTGGTCGGGCAGTCAGATGGAGACACCGCGAGGCCGCAGCTGACGAGCGTCTTTGTGATTCCTCTATCGGTGGTCGTGCCCGCGAATTCGAGACTGAACGCCTCGAAGGTTTGCGTCGTCGTGACCGACGCCTTACGCCCTTCGTTCCTTGGGAAGGAGGAGAGCACGTCGACGCCAGGCCCGGACAGGTCGAGGCCACCGCCCGTGTTCGAAAAGCTTGCATGTGCGTTGTTGCGGTCGACGGCTCCCACCGAGACGACTACATCATAGGCGGCCGGAAAGCTTGGGCGGGTTGCGCCGTCGTTCCCGGATGAGGCGACGATCATGTGGCCGTTCGCGATCAACTGCTGGTAAAGGGCCTGCTCGGTGCGCGAGCGGTCGCCGCCGCCAAGGCTCATGTTAATGACCTTGCAGCCCTGGTCGGCGAGCCACTGCACGCCAGCCATGACCTGACTGGTCTCTCCGCTGACGCTCCCGTCTGGCTGCGTCCCAAGCACGCGAGCTTCATAGAGTTGCGCCTGGGGTGCGACACCCAAGATCCCGACACTGTTGTTAACGCCGAGTAGGGTACCAGAGACGTGGGTCGCGTGGTGCTCGGTCGCCGCCACTCCGAGCTGGAACACATCCACGCTGTTGGTGCCGCCGAAAATATCCTTGCCCGCCACAAAATTGGGCGCGATGTCCGGGTGTCTCGTGTCGAGACCGGTATCAGCGACGCAGGCCTTAATGCCTGCGCCCGTATAGCCTGCGGCCTGCGCCTCGACTGCATGGGTCGTGATCAGACCGTAGAGCCCGTTCGACAGCGACGGCGTCAGCTGCTCCGTCGAAAGATCGAGCGGCTTACGTACCGGATCCCTCTCGACGTACGAAATACCGCGTGCGCGAGCGAAAACGCCGATC
>JBKPMH010000208.1:0-6674 GCA_046732035.1 Verrucomicrobiota bacterium | reverse complement strand
ATTCGGCCGGTGTTGTCATCGATGCGATTCGTTGTGCCAAACTCGCGCTCGACCGAGGCGTGGGCGGGGCGCTTGTGGGGCCGTCGAGTTATTTCATGAAGTCGCCGCCGCGACAATTCACCGATCAACAGGCGCGGGCGTTGACTGAAGCATTTATTCGCGGCGAGCCGGCTATAATGACGGACGTTAAATCCGGCGCCTCGGCGACACGTCGTCGCCGGCAGGTACGAGGGACGAACTCGCCACGGGCCCAACGACTCGCTGGTCGAAATGGCAGTCGTAGCGACTCGGTGAAACTGAAATGAAAATTGTCATCTTCGGTCTAACGATTAGTTCTTCGTGGGGCAATGGCCATGCAACAGTATGGCGTTCACTTTGTGGAGAACTGATCAAGCGCGGACATGACATCGTATTTTTCGAACGCGACGTCCCTTATTATGCCGCACACCGCGATCTCCGGAACATCCAGGGTGGATCGCTGCGACTTTATGATTCATGGCAGGAAATCGTCAAAGCTGCGGAACAAGAGCTCCAGGATGCGGATGTCGCGATTACCACTTCGTATTGTCCTGATGCTGTCGCAGCCTCCGAACTGATCTGGATGTCCCCGGCACTTCGAATTTTTTATGACATGGATGCGCCTGTGACCATCATTCGGCTGCGTGCCGGTGAAGCGGTGCCATACATTCATAAGAACGGCCTTGGGGAGTTCGATTTAGTCTTGAGTTTCACCGGAGGAACGGCGCTGGACGTGCTCAAGCTCGAATTGGGTGCCAGGAAGGTCGCTCCGCTTTATGGAAGTGTCGACCCCAACGTACATCGCTCTGTGCCCGCTAGGGAAAATTATCGCGCAGCGCTGTCGTACCTCGGCACGTATTCACCGGACAGGCAAAAAGCCCTTTACGATTTGTTCATCGAGCCGGCGCGTCGCAGTCCTGCCAAGCGATTTGTCATGGCCGGCGCGCAATACCCGTCCGAGTTCCCGTGGGCAGAGAACATTTTTTTTGTTCAACATCTCGCGCCAGGAGATCATCCCAGCTTTTTCTGTTCCTCACGCCTGACCTTGAACGTCACGCGCGCAGCCATGCGGGAGATGGGCTGGTGTCCGTCTGGTCGATTATTTGAGGCGGCGGCATGTGGGGTACCGATCGTCACCGATTCGTGGAATGGACTGGCCGATTTCTTTACGCCGGAATCGGAAATTTTGACCGCTCATTCCGCCGAAAACGTGCTTACCGCACTTGAATTGGACGATGCGCAGCTGGGCCGAATTGCACGGGCCGCACGCGAGCGCGCGCTCGAAGAACACACCGGCAAGCAACGCGCCCGGCAATTGGAGCAGATCATTCAAGACGCTAAGAATCGTGAAATGATTGCGGCGTAAATCAGGGAACGGATTTCATGTGGGGAATTATTCCAGCTGCTGGTTCGGGAACGCGAATCCAGCCGCTCGCGTTTTCGAAAGAATTGCTTCCAGTGGGAGGACGAGTCGATGGAGCCGTGGAACGCCCCCGTGCCATCAGTGAGTACCTCGTGGACCGAATGATCATCGCCGGCGCTGACAAGCTTTGCTTCGTGATCGCACCGGGAAAGTCCGACATTTTAGAATATTACGGCGGGGGGACTCTCGATTCCGTGACGGTCAGCTTCGTCGTGCAGCCGCATCCGAGCGGATTATGCGACGCGATTTTTCAAGCGGCACCGCTGATTGCTCCAGATGAAGCGGTTTGCATCGGGTTGCCCGACACAATCTGGTTTCCGGAAAACGCCCTGTGTGTGTTGCCCGATGACGAACTCTCGTTTTTGCTTTTTCCGGTCAAGCATCCGCAGTTTTTCGATGCGGTGCGGACCACGAACGACGGGCGTGTCGTGGAGATCCAGGTGAAACAGCACAACGCGTTGTCCAAATGGATTTGGGGAGCGTTCAAAATGTCGGGCGCCATTTTACGGGAACTGCGCGCGTTATGGGTGGAGCGCAAACGAAAAGACGAATACATCGGCACGCTTGTAAACGCGTGGCTGGCATGTGGCGGCCGCGCAATCGGAGTCCGGGCCGGTGAGTCGTATGTCGATGTTGGGACGCTGCATGGCTATCGCGAGGCCATGAACTTGCTCAGCCGGGCCATGCATGATCGACGGGAGCACGTGGTTGTATGAGCGCAGAGGTACTTGAAAGCCAAACCAACCCGCGCCAGGATCTGGAAAGGCGCATCCGCTCGTTAGGCGATTGGTTCCACAATATCGAGATTGGCGGGGTGCTGACTGCGCCCGATCACTTTCTGGGCGATTTCCCACGCGTAAAGTGGGAGCAATTCCAGCACGCTATTCCTGAGAATTTGGCCGGCAAAACGGTGCTCGATATCGGTTGCAACGCTGGATTCTACAGTGTGGAAATGAAGCGACGTGGCGCAAATCGCGTGGTCGGCATCGATTTCGATGATCGTTATCTCGCGCAGGCCCGGTTCGCGGCCCACGCGCTTGGGTTCGAAATCGAATTTCGCAAACTCTCCGTCTACGACGTGCACGAGCTGAGCGAGCAATTCGACATCGTTCTGTTCCTGGGAGTCTTCTATCATCTGCGCCACCCTTTGCTCGCGCTCGATCTCATTCACGAGCATGTCGCTCGCGATCTTTTGATTTTTCAGTCGCTGCAGCGTGGAAGCAAGACCGTCGATTCGCTTAAAGATGATTACGAATTTTGGGAAACGGACGTCTTTGAACGTGCGGATTTCCCAAAGCTATATTTTGTTGAAAAGCGTTTCGCTGGCGATCCCACTAATTGGTGGATCCCAAACCGAGCAGCTGTTGAAGGAATGCTTCGCAGCGCCGGATTCGAGATCCTCGATCATCCGGAGCAGGAGGTATTCATCTGTCGTTCCCGACCGTTGCCTGCCGGCCCGCGAGCCATCTACGCATCAATTCGGAGGGATGATTATGATTGAAGCGGTGATGATTTGGAACGAGCCAAACAACAAGTCTCACTGGGATTTCGAAATCGATCCGGAATGGCGAATGTTTGCGGAAATGGCAGTCGCCGCTTCCGACGCAGTCGCCGCCGTGAACCCGCGACTGCTGCGCGTTTTCGGAGGCATTTCGCCGATCGACCCAAAATTCATCCAGCGCATGAGAAATTTTGGCGTGCTTGATCATTTCGATATCGTCGCGCTGCATGGGTTTCCACTCGATTGGAATCACTGGCCCATCGATGAGTGGCCGCAACGCATCCGCGAAATTGAAGAAGTGACAGATTTACCAGTCTGGATTTCGGAAGTGGGTGTCTCCTCGTTTGGCGCGGAAGAGGTGCAGGAGTTTGGATTGCGTCGCACAGCTGAACTGCTTCGTAGCCGAGTGGGTCGCATCCATTGGTATTCCCTGTACGATTTGCCGCGCGCATGGCCGGCCACGACACGACATCGTGAGGCCGAAGGATCATCTTATTACCGCCACTTTCACATGGGGCTGCTTCGCGAAGACGGGTCGCCAAAGCGAGCGTTGGACTTATTTCCGACTTACACTCCCGAGTTTGGTATCTGTCAGTGGTTTAATTTTGAAGACCACCGCCTGGATCAGGCCGTCGCTTGGCTGCAACGCCTCGGTGTTAAGTATCTTCGAACAGGCGTTAGTTGGGCGGATAGTTTTCGGGAAAATGCCGACGCCTGGTTCGATCGGCAAATGAAAGCGCTTGAACCATTCGAAGTGACTCTCACGTTTTGCTTCACACCAGCGCACCGCGGCATAGCAGCGCATTACACCAGCCCTCCTCTAAGGTCAGAGGAATTCGCCGAATTTTGCGCTCGAATGACAGAGCGTTACGCGCCAGGAGAACGGAGTTTCTCCGGAGTTCCAATTTCGATCAGCAAGCCTCAGCTTGACGAACCGGCTGCGGTGCAGGGGAATGGTGCCACTCCAGGAATATGACTCGCTTCTTGCTCGTGCGGCATGGCACGCACGATTTTCTGTCGCGCGGAGTCATTGCCGGGCGACAGTCGGGTGTGCATCTCAACGCGATCGGGAAAAAAGAAGCGGAGCAAATCGCCGATAAATTATCGACCCTGCCGATCGACACGATCTATTGTAGCCCTCTCGAGCGGGCTTGCGAAACAGCGGCGCCACTTGCACACGAGTTAAGATTATCGTTGCAGATCGCGGAGGAGTTTAACGAGATCAATTTCGGTGAATGGACAAATTGCGCGTTTGCCGATCTTGATCGTCTCCCCGAATGGCAGCAATGGAACCAGTTTCGTAGCACCGCATTGACGCCGGCTGGAGACTCGATGGCGGGAGTGCAGGAACGCGCTGTGCACAAAATTAGTGAGCTACGTACCCGTCATAACTTTGTCGCCGTTTTCACCCATGGCGACGTGATCCGCGCGGTGCTGGCACATTTTTTGGGTATGCACCTGGATCTTTTTCACCACATCGAAATTGATCCGGCCTCAATTAGTTCAGTTGAACTGGATGCGAACTCTGCTCAGGTGCGACTTGTCAACGGGAAGGTCGCCGCTGTTGAAGTGATTCGGGACCAGCTGCAGTATCAATCACCGCGGCGGGACAGCTCGCGTGTTTTCCATCACGTCCAGAACTTTTTCCGGTGCGACATCTTGCTGTAGTTCCGGAAGCTCAGGGTCTTTGGAAGCCTCGATATCGAGCTTTTCTCCGATGGCTTTGACTAACGTGATGAGCCGCGTCACTTCGTGCTCCGCGAGAAGACTTATTTGCAAGTCCAGTTCGGCGCGACTGTCGGCATCGCGGCTCATGCGGTTTTGCGTCATTAGCACGAAAGTGGTCAGAAAAATAGCTTCCACCGATGCCACCATGGCGAGAATCACAAAACTGGGGTCAAACTTTGGCGTCGGTACTCCCGGGAGATTGATGACAATCCAGGTCCCATAAATGAACGCGTGAATGTAAACGAAACGCATGCTGCCGGTGAACCGCGTGATCGCGTCTGCGAAGCGTTGATCCAAACTCTTTCGTCGTTCTACGAGCTGGCGCCGCGCGAGTAACGAGCGCACATTGCGTTCGACCACGCCGGCCAATCGCGCCGACTCCTGTTGTTCCCCTGGGTTCGACATTCCATCTCTTATCGCATCGCGTGGTGTAATGAGATGTCTGTACAAAAGAGCACATGCGCTTATGGCTTCGAGCGATTCTCAGGGTCACCGCGTGTTACGTTTTGCTGTTACCCCTTTCCAGTCGCAATGTCAGCAGCTAGGAAAATTCCGTAGGTTACCAGCCGACTATCTGGAGCTGTGCGTTCGATCTTGCTTCGAGGCTGAGCAAGCCACTGGAGCTAAGGGTGAAACGGAAATAATAACACGCAAAGCACACAGATGCCGCGATACATAGCGAAAGGAGGTGAAACGATGTTAGGCTGGGCTGTAACTTTCTTGATAATTGCGCTAATCGCAGCGGTCTTGGGCTTTGGAGGCATCGCCGCAGCTTCCGCAGGAATTGCGAAGGTTTTATTTTTTATATTCCTGGTGATGTGCGTGATCTTCTTTGTTTTCGGCTGGAGAGGTAGAAGAGTACCTTAACAGGCGCGAGGGTTGTTTGGAGCAAGATCAATTCTCACGGCAGGTGAGGCACACCTTTCGTGTCACTTTACTTCGCGGGGTTGATCGGGACCTTTTGCCCGCGATGACTAGCTATGCACACAACTTCGCCATGCCAGGATAAGAAGGAGAACTGGGATCACGAAGGCAAGCCAGAGCAGAATCCGGACTGAAATTTCCCGCTTTGTTCTCGGCCGAATCATTTCGTCGCGGCATCGTTAATCACTTCCACAAATCCCGATGGCTCTAGCCCTAGTTTCCAGGTTCGTCACAGCACCAAAGACTTCGTTGTCGGAACCCTGAATGGTTTTATTGACTGCCCGGTGATGTTCCCGACAAAGAGAACAATACTTGCAGCTCCATACTTTCGCCGGCACATATTGGTACAGGGAACGCGCCCTTGCCGTGCCGTCGATCGACAGAACAGGAAGGGCGCGATGGAGACAAAGTTGAGATCAGCTGTGCTCTTAATCCTCGTCAAGAGTCACGCGATCAACCATTACGTTGTCACCTGTGCCTACATAATGAACCCGGACGGGAACGCCGACTCTAACCCTCGTTTTCACGGTATCTTCATCCAGGACCTTACCGCTGCGTGTCACATAGGTGACAGTTTTTCCGAAGTGATAAGTCCTCGGTCCACTCGTTTCCCTGAGCACTATGGTGCTCCCCGGAGTGTACTCCGTAATCGTGCCGTTGCCTTCTGTTGTCGTCGTTGTTGTGGTTGTCTCCGAGACCTGTCCCCAGGCAAACGGAGCCACAACCGCCAAGGCCAGACTGATTAATATTTTTTTCATTGTTTTCCTTCCTTCTTTTTCCACAGAACGAATACTCCAGCCAGGCAGTTCCCCGCTGGAGCGTGCGTCTGCTCTCATACAGCATGTAATCGGAAACGATCCTTCGTGCGGTCGCCGAAGCCCTGCATTTGTCATTTCGTCCCAGCGCCCTCTCGTATGTTGCTTACCCACGTTTTCAAGTCGGCCGTGGGCATGAAATTGACAATTCGTTGTGATGAAATCTTCGCGTGCAATGCAGCCGCCAGACCCAGGTCAATAAATTCCAGCTGCCAAGGGTGATGCCTGTCTCTTATACACATCTGACGCTGCCGACGATCCAACT
>JBKPMH010000207.1:0-9057 GCA_046732035.1 Verrucomicrobiota bacterium | reverse complement strand
TCGAAGGATTGCCTGTACCGCAATGATAGCAGTCGACACGACTGCCACTACAGAACCGTAATTTGTGCTTTTCCCCTGTTCGATTGGTATTCGCGTTTTTTAACGACCGATCGGGCCAGAGCTGTCGAAGTTCTATAAAGGAACACAGGGAGGGAATTATTTATGCAAAAACGTTCGGAACCAGACGACACCAACCGCGGCCAATGGGTGTACCCGGAAAACGAGGCCGCTTATTGGCGTCAACAACACTCGAAACAGCCGTACGCAAAGAATTCTTCTTACGAGCAATTCGAGCACGCGTATCGCACCGGCTACACTTCATCAGAGAAATATCGGGGAAGGAACTTTGACGAAGTCGAGCAATCCGTTGCAACGGATTACGAGAACGGGAAACCCGATTCCGCATTGCCGTGGGACACAGTGCGTCCGGCAGTAAAATCCGTGTGGGAAAAGATGTCGGGCGTCATTGCTCCGCGCGATCCTGACCGCGGTGTGCGCGGCTCAATTTAAAAGACTTCCAGTCTGATCACATACGCAACGGCCATCGTGCGGAGAAGGCGGCGGGCCAGGTCATAGGCCAGTGGCTACAATGTAGATCAAACGAATCACTTGAGCTTGGTCGAGCGACCGGGCGATCGATCCGCTCGAACGCCCGGGCTGCTCTATGTCGATTATGGTGCTTCGAGGTACGTGCCCTGGTCGGCAATCGACAGCCATCGGTTGCCCTGGTGCGTGTATGTCACACCGGTCAGCGTCCGCTGGTGGTAGCCGATCGATGGGATGTCGTACGTTGCATCGTACAGGATGAACGCCGACTTGCACCCGTCGACCACGCGGTACAGCTCGGTCCAGGCCCAGATCGCCTCGCGATTGGCGAAGTGCGACTCGAGGGTGACCATAATCGCGTCAATCCCATAGCGCACGGCACCGCTCGCGAAGATCGTCACCGCACGCGGGTCGTGCCCCGCGCGGAATGTCTCGCGGTCGTAGTCGCGGAATGACTCCATGTCGGTCCTTTGCGCCAGCTCGAACTGCTCAGCGCAACCCTGTGCCCACCCCTGTTCAGTGTTGTTGTTCAGACCGCTGATGTCGGACGCTGATGCCGACGACGCTCCGGTGAGCGCGAGCAGAACACCAATCGCCACTCCCAATGCGCGATGCCTTCTCCAATGCTGCACGTTTTTCTCCTTATTCTTGTTCATATGTTTCACCTTTTTCATGTGTTTGTGTTTGCTCTTGGTGTTTTGCCGCGCATCGGCCTGAGCTCAATATCCACCTTCGCGATTATCAATAAGGCCAGCTTTGGCTGATCGGATTGAAGGGGAAGCTGTGTTCGAGATCGTGATTAACCAGCGCTGATCGTCACGAGCGCTGTTGCCGAAGTGCGTGGCGCAGCGTTAGACGGATGAAGTCATCAAAGAGTGTTTGCCGGCCGAGCCAGACACGAGAACCACTCACTCCATATCCGGATAAGAACTTTGGCAGCTGGTCCGGCTCATCCAGTCGAACTGGCTCGTAACAGATTTAAACCCCGCACCAGCGACAGCGGTCAAAGACGAACATCATATGAAAAAGAATCACACCGTTGTTGTACGAAGATCGATTGATGTTTGCGTGGTCGCCCTGGTCGCGTTGTTCTTTTCGCATCCTATTCTCACGCGAGGTCAGACTCCCTCGCCCGCAACGAAGGACACAGTGCAAAGCAATAGCAGTTCACTGCGTGATGGGGAGCACGATTTCGATTTCGCGCTCGGGAATTGGAAATTTCATCTCAAAAAACTGGACCATCCATTAACCGGTTCTAACACCTGGATAGAACTCGACGGTCATTCGAGTTGCCGAAAAGTTTGGGATGGGAAAGCGAACCTGGATGAGCTCGAGGTCTACAGCGCGGACAGAAAAACGCACATCACGGGTCTGACTCTGCGGCTTTACAATCCTCAATCGCATCAGTGGAGCCTTTACTGGGCCAACGCAGCCAAAGGCACGCTGAGTCTGCCGCCTACTGTTGGCGAGTTTAGGAACGGGCGCGGTGAATTTTACGATCAGGAGGATTACAACGGCCGAATGATTCTGGTTCGATATGTGTGGTCCGATATCACGCCGACGTCGGCGCATTTTGAACAAGCCTTTTCCACCGACGGGGGTAAGACCTGGGAAGTTAACTGGATCGCCAATCAGACTCGCGAAAAGTCATAATTGTAGCCGAGAGCGGTGGCCTCAGCCGGTTGGTGGCTTTGCGCTAAACGTTTGCCGCGGCCAACGCCCGGGGCTACAGCGCCTCTGGTTATAATTCAACGGTCGAAGACACGCCGCCACAGAAAATCAATCCGCATCGATGCCGCCCGCTAGAGAACGCAAGAGCGAGTGACGACTGGGATTCGATAATATTATGTGGGCAGGCGTTTGGGTATTCTGGGGTTTGCGGTAGTAATTGCTGTTGTCGCGGCAGCTTTGCTCTACGGCTTCTACGCTGCACTTCAGAGCAATAATCAGACTAGTGGCAGCTCAGATGAGTCGTCACCGCAGACGCAGACGTTATCAGGCGGCTGGGACGAAGAGAATGTGCGCCAGGTTCAAACGAAATTGCGAGATGCAGGTTTTTATTCAGGCGAGATCGACGGCGCGTATAGCACTGATCTGGCCGCGGCATTGATTCGTTACCAGATACGTAATGGACTACCGATAAGCGGTCAGCTCGACGGCGACACGAGCAAAGCGTTGGGGGCGAAACCGGCTGCGGCCTCAATCGCTTCTACTCGCGAGCAAAGCTCGGAGACGTGGCGGCGATTGCGCCTTGGAGATAAAGACTTTCCTGGCAAAAAAGTATGGCGTGCGCCTTCGCTGACCGCAAATAAAACGGGAATATCGCCGGGGCCCGCACCTGCGGCTACAGCGCCAGGCAAGCAATTGGTGCAGGTCACGGGCACGCCCGCCAACGAAGCAGTCGCAAACGCAAGAAAAGAGCCGCCGCGGTCAACGCCCGCGGCTACAGAAAACAAACCGTCGTCAGCGCACGCGATTGCAGATATCGGACCAGCCTCAACGCCGGCGGTTGCAGCTTCGGATTCTTCCACCGCAGATATTAGCGAGGAACGGCTGCGCGATTATGTGGGCGCATTTGTTCTGGCTGGATTGGATCCGAACATTGGATCCGAAGCGGATTTCTTTGCGGATCGTGTTCAGTACTACGACGAGGGCATGAAAGACCGGGAAAAAATTCGTAAAGATTTACAGCGTTACGATTCGCGCTGGCCGGGACGTAAATTTTGGCTGGCTGGCGACATCAAGGTGGAACCGCAGAAAGGGAATCGCGTGCGAGTGACGTTCCCGTTGCGGTACGAATTGCGAAACGGTGCCAACCATAAATCGGGCAAGATCAATAAAACGTTGATTCTTGCGCCTGCCGGCAACGATTTGGAGATCGTCGCAGTAAACGAACGTAAAGCAAAGTTGTAAGCACGCGAATCTGCGCTGCGGTCAGCCCCCGCGGCTACAGTGGCACAATTTATCGGAACCGGCGTTCTTCATGGCGCGTCACTTGTAACCGCACGCCAATGGAATAGACCAGATAATAACCGATCAATCCCGCGGCCACCGCCAGTGACAGCTGAGTCCCCGAAGCTGAGACCAACCAATGGTGATCGTGTGGGGAGATGCCACCCGGGTGCGTGGCACGCCACCAGCCGTACGCAAATCGTGCGGCGATTGCCAGCGTCACGACCAGAGCGAGCCAGCGGCTCGGCGTGTAGAAAAGGCCGTCCGGATGTTTTTCCCAACGCGTCAGGGCCAGCCCGAGTAATCCAAGAGCCGCTCCACAACCCATGCCGATCAGAGCGAATACGGAAGCTGAGTCGATCCAGAACGAGAGCAGCAAGGTGACCGACAGAAAGAAAACGGCCGATAAACTGGTTAGAAAAACATTCAGGCTGGCCACCCAACGTCGCCCTTGCCGGCGCGCAGTGCCGGCGCGATAACGCAAAACCAGCGAAAGCAAAACAACGCCACCGAAAGAGAGCAGAACAAAAACCAGCAGTGCAAAAAAGAGAATCGGCACAGCTGACGGTAGCACGAAGCGCCCGGCATGTTTCGGCCGAGATTCGCTGTCGCAGACGCGGATGCCGCGGTCAGCGCCCGCGGCTACAGGGATCACATTTTCACTCGCTCCGGAGCGCTGTCATCGGGTTCACCCGAGTGGCCCGTCTGGCCGGCAGGAAACAAGCGACCAGCGCCGCAATGGCGAGCATCAAACTTGCGCTGACCAGCGCCAATGGATCGGTCGGACTTACCTGATACAGGATTTGCGCCAGAACTCGTCCCGCAGCTAACGAAAGAACAAGCCCAATGGCGATGGCGAGAGCGGTCTGCAACGCTGCTTGTCGCATGATCAAGCCGAATACGTCACGCCGATGCGCGCCGAGCGCCATGCGAATTCCAATTTCGCGAGTCCTGCACGCTACGGCGTAAG
Organism: Verrucomicrobiota bacterium; assembly: GCA_046732035.1. Taxonomy (GTDB): domain Bacteria; phylum Verrucomicrobiota; class Verrucomicrobiia; order Chthoniobacterales; family UBA10450; genus Udaeobacter. The sequence goes on along the minus strand of JBKPMH010000207.1, from coordinate 4,589 downwards.
CTTTCACGCCGTAAACGCCGACGACGGCCAGCAGCAGTGCAATTGAGCCAAATGCGCCGAAAAGGCCTGCGCCAAGTTTAACGATCCAAAGGTTGGGTGATTTTTCCATCAGATCGACAAACGGCGTCATCTGCAGCAGCGGCAGATCGGGATCGAGCTCGCGCAGTGTTTGTCGCAGCGTTGGTATAAACGCAACGACAGCACGCCGATCCTGCGTGTTGAGCCGCGTATGCAAGTAGGTTTGGCCGTTGTATCCCTGCGCAAGGGGAACAAACAACCGGCAAAGGAGCGAATCCTCCTGAATTTCGTGCCGGTGCCTGCTCACGACGCCGACAATTTCCATATCGTTAGGCGAACCGTCCTTTGGGGGCTGCGTGTAGCGGATGTGTTGACCAATGGGATCTTCGTTCGGGAAAAGTTTTTTCGCCATTTCTTCGTCAACGATGGCGACCCGGCGTGAATCTTTGTTTTCGCATTCCTCCTGAGTGAAATCACGGCCGCGCAGGAGTTTTATTCCCATCGCGTCGGGATACCCGGGCGTGATCGCGGTAAAAAGCGCGTTCACGCTCGGGTCTGGCGCCTTCGGATCGTTAGGCATGGCATCTTTTGCGCGAAGGACCCGGCGCGTGCTGGTGAAATCGGAATACGGCAGCATGGTGCCGGTCGCTGTGGCCGTTACGCCGGGCAATTTTCGTATGCGTTGCAACATCTGGAAAATCAAGCGGCGCGAATCCGCGGGCGTCTTCTTGATCAAACTGAAATCGAATTCCGTAATGAGATCGCCGGCTGCAACGAATCCCGGATCGAGTCCTGCTGCCTTGAGCGCGCCGCGAAGAAATAATCCCGCGGCGAACAGCAACATCAGCGAGAGCGCGATCTGCGCCATTACTGAAATATGGCGTGGCGCAAAGAACCGACTCAATCGACCGATCCGTGCAGGTTCACCGACCTGTTCTTTCAGATCCTTCACCAGATCAGCCTTTGTCGCTTTGAGCGCCGGGCCGAGGCTGAAAAGCATTGTGGCGATAACGCAAAAAGCGAAGGTGACAGAAAGCACCGTTGCGTCCGGACGTAATTTCACGACGAACGAAAAATTCACGGACGCGAGCAGGCTTCGCAGTTGTTGAAGCAACAGATCGTTGCACCAGGCGCCCAGGAGAAGGCCTATCACGCCGCCGCACACGGCCAGCAGAAATCCTTCGCACAACAGTTGTCTGATGATCTGCCACCGTGACGCACCGACAGCCAGACGGACTGCGATTTCCCTGGTGCGAGATGTGCCGCGCGCCAGCAGCATGTTCGCGAGATTCAAACAGGCGATCAGCAAGACCGCTCCGGCCATGGCCATGAGCAAGGTGGCGATCAGCGTGATTGGGCCGTCGTCTTGCGGTTGCGTGCTCAAGCTGAATCGCGACGGCGTCTGAATTTGTAATTCTCGTCCGCCTTCACTGCCTTCTGGTTGGATTGTATTCAGCCGTTGCGCCAGGACCGGCAAACGCGGTTTGGCGGCGTCGATCGTCAGACCGGAGCGGAGCCGTGCCACCAGATTGAACGTGTAATTCTTCGGGTTCAACAGGTCGTGCGTCGTTTCGGAATCGCCGAAAGCTGAACCCAGCTGCGAACGAATGCCGATCGGCAGCCAGATATCGGGCGCGATCAACGCGCTGGCCCCGCTGAATCCGTCCGGCGCGATTCCGATCACCGTGTAGGGCTGGCCGTTGATCTGAAGTGTGCTGCCGACAAAATCGTTGCGGCCGCCGTTGCGCTTCCAAAAACCGTAGCTTGTCACGACGACTGGCAGGTTTGCGTTCGGTTTACATTCCTCTGCGTTATAAAACCGGCCGCGAAACGGCTGCACACCCATCATTGGGAAATAGTTTTCCGAAGTCATGAAAGCGAAGCTGCGCCGCATGTCGTGGTCGCGACCGATGCCCGCCACGGCAAACTCGAGCGCCGCAACATTGGCAAATACGTCTCCGCCGTTTTCGCGCAGCTCGCGGTATTCGTTATAGGAGAACTGCCGATAATCGTGGTTCGCATTCTGCCGGGCCGTGAAGACATTCACGACCTCGTTAGGCCGCAACGGCACCACCGATTTCAGCACGACTCCGTTGATCAGCGCGAAGATGGCCGAGTTAACGCCAATAGCCAACGCGAGCGTCAACATGGCCACGATTGTAAACCCCGGCGCTTTGAGAAGCTGCCGCACCGCAAACTTAAAATCCTGGATCATAAGACTGTTTGTTTTCACTGAGATGCGGCGTGCCGAAGGTTTGGATTCAAAAGTTACGCGTTGCAGAGAGAATTTTGCGATCAGGCAATAAGTGACCATCGCCGAGCAAGATGAGGGCACGGCTACCCCGCGGGCCCGCGGCTCTACCGGCAAGAGCAGAGCGGCACCGGTATTCGATATAGTTGTATGAGAGTGCATTACATTTTGGTTGTCGCGATTGGACTTGTATTCACCGGGTCGCTTTTGGCAGACGAGAATGTCCGTGAAGTCCAGACAAAGTTGCGAGACGGCGGTTTTTACTCTGGCGAGATTGACGGCGCATACAGCACCGAATTGGCTCAAGCGCTGACGCGTTATCAACGTCGCAACGGGCTACCGGTCACGGGACAACTGGATGTGGAGACGAGCAATGTGTTGGGCGCCAAACCAGCGGTCGCAAAAAACAGAGTCGATGTCGACCAGAGTTCGGACTCGCCGCACTTGCCAAGGCACGAGCGGCAAACATCAGAGCATAAGCAAGAGACATCCGCGCGGGATACCGAGGCAACAGAAACTACTACAGGAATGCAACCGCGATACGCGCCTGCGGCTGCAGAACAAACGTCGTCGACGATGACGGAATCGGTAGCAGCGGCACCTCATGCGAACTCCGAAGAAATAAGACCTGTGACACGGCCAGCGGCTACAGGACAAATCTCGTCCGGGACCACGAACCCGGTGTCAGCGCCAACGACTCCTGTTTCACAGAGTGGTTCTTCGGAAGATGAAATCAGTACGGAACGCCTGCGCGATTACGTGGGGGCGTTTGTGCGCGCCGGAGTAGATCCGAATATTGGTCTGGAGGCGGATTTTTTTGCCGATCGCGTCCGCTATTACGACCAGGGCGTGATTGATCGCGAACAAATCCGAAACGATTTACAGAACTATGCTGCACGCTGGCCCGAACGGCATTTCTGGTTCGCAGGGAATCTCACGATCGAACAGCAGCGCAGGCACCGCGTTCGCGTGACGTTTCCACTCCAATACGAGTTGCGTAATGGCGATACACAATCGTCCGGCACCATCAACAAAACCGTTGTTCTGGAACCGGCGGGACAGGATCTCAAAATTGTCGCGGTAAGCGAAGGCAGGCCCGAGTAGGAGCGGGACGACAAAAAACTGGCAAATTACAACTTTACTTGAGCGCACCGGACGCTCTCGCGAATTTGCACTTCAATCTCAGAACTTCAGTCCCGATCTGTGTGCTTTCATGATTAATCTTGCGTGACCTCGTGCGGGCAATAACGTCGCCCGTGCGTCGATTTCGCCGGATCCACTCCGTCCTGTTCATGACGGCTGGCGCCGTTGTTTTGCTCATCGAGGCGCCCGGCTGCAACAAACATCAGCTGCCAGGGAGTCTGTCAAAGTTGCAGCCCTGCCGCGTAGACGGAGTCGCTGAAGAGTTGTTTTGCGGCAAGCTGACAGTCTTCGAGGACCGGCAAAAACGCAGCGGTAGAACGATTGATCTAAACATTGTTGTTCTGCCGGCGTTTGATCAAAATAACAAAGCGGAGCCGTTGTTCGATCTGGCGGGCGGCCCGGGCGCAGCGTCAACAGATGCAGCGAGTTTCTACGCCGGGCCGGGCAAAGTTTATCGCCAGCGGCACGATGTCGTGTTGGTTGATCAGCGCGGCACCGGGAAATCAAATCCCCTTTCAATTCCAGAGGACAAAACGCCGCAGCATTATCTGCGCGAGATGTATCCAGTCGATCACGTCAAAGAAATGCGCCACGAGCTCGAGGAACGGGCGGACCTCACGAAATACACCACATCAATCGCGATGGATGATCTCGATGATGCGCGAGCGTGGCTCGGGTACGACAAAATCAATCTTTTCGGCGGATCCTATGGGACGCAGGCAGCTCAGGTTTATATGCGAAGGCACCCGGAGCATGTTCGCAGTGTGATCCTAGTGGCTGTTGCGCCAACTGATTTGAAAATGCCGCTGCACCACTCCGAGTCCGCAGCGCGCGCCATGGACCTGCTGTTGGCCGAATGTGAGCGGGACCCGAAATGCAACGCAGCGTTCCCGAAAATCCGGGAGGACTGGAAGAATGTGCTGGAGCAGTTAGAGAAGCAGCCGGCGCGTGCGGAATACACTCCCGGCAAATCCGCCAAACCCACACCTGTTGAAATTCAGCGCGGTGTCTTTGGAGAAAAGATCAGGACTTGGATGTATCAACGCGATCAGGCTGCGCGCATTCCTTTGATCGTTCATCATGCGGCAGTCGGCGATTTCGGGCCGTTTCTGCAGAAGGCAATTGCGCCGTCCATCCCTGATTTCATCGCAGACGGAGCGTACTTGTCGGTCACGTG
>JBKPMH010000206.1:0-13931 GCA_046732035.1 Verrucomicrobiota bacterium | reverse complement strand
GAGTGAGGCGTACTGTCGGCCAGGGGGGAAGAAATCATTCCGGTTTTTCTACCACGTAACGGAGATCTTCCGCGCTGGCATGGCCACGGAACTGACTTTTAAATATTGGCGGCGGGTTTATGGAAATCAGTTGGTAGCCTTTCAACACGAACTCCGGATAAATTCCATTGCTGGCTGGTTCGTAAACTTTGTCGCCGCTAAAGGAGCCGTAGAGTTTGTATTCGTAATTATTATCGCTTCCGATATCGAGACGTTCGCGATCCGGAGCAAGCTTCTGTTTTTCGTTCAACATCACTAGTTCCGCTGTGCTCCATGGTTGACCGGGCCGCCGGATGTAGCCCCAAAATTTGTAATCGGGTTTGTAGTAACGTCGCCCGATAAAATAATCGCCGGGAGCTTCGGCCGAAATGTTTTGTGACATCTCGAGCCTGGCTTGCTGGATCCCCTGAGGAACGGTTTCACACGCGCCAAAAAATACCGCGCCAAGCAAGAGATTGCCGGCGATCAAAAAGCGAGTGACGCGTCTCATTGCCTTTAGGTGCACATCTTTTATCGCAGCTTTGCGCTCGGTGCAAACCAACGAAACGGTAAACAATTGCGCTGCGACGGCCCGGCCGCTACCTTCCCGGCTATTATGATCGAACTGGAAGTGTATGCCCGGGGTTTGCGTGACCTGAATAAGATCCTGGAGCTGGATCTTCAACTCGAACCAATTGCGGGTCTCCACTACAAGATCGATACAAATCACGATCTTGTATACTTCGAGTTCGATCGACCAACGTTGAGCTTACGTGAGATCCGGGCGATTTTTCTTAAGCTCGGACTGGAACCTCTGTTTGTCGGCGCGATTCCGCCGGAGCTTCGGCCCAGAACAAAGACAGAGCCGCTGACTGCTTGAAGCTAAAACGTGAGAGGTAAATAGTGATTTGCGTGTGACTTTTACCTCTCCCGGTATCGTCTCTCGCACCAACTTCGATGGACTGCTTAACTCATGATGACCCGCTTCTTTAACGCTATTGGTGGAGGGCTTCTTTCATTCTGCCAATATTTGGGAGAGCTGGTGTTTCTCGCAGCCGACACGTTTCGTTCCATCTTTACGCATAAGCTTCGTTGGAAATTGTTTCTGAACCAAATTGTCGAGATTGGTTTGCTCTCCCAGGTTTTGGTCATTATCACGGGCGGCTTTACCGGCGCGGTTTTTTCGGCGCAGGCTTTTTTCCAATTCAACAAATTGGGAATGGGATCAGCTGTGGGTGCGGTAGTTTCAGTTTCATTATGTCGCGAACTGGCACCAGTGCTTACCGCTTTAATGGTGGCTGGACGCGTGGGCGCGGCGATGTCGGCCGAGATTGGCACGATGAAAGTAACCGAGCAGATCGATGCTCTTCGAGCTCTGGCGGTGTATCCAGTTGATTATCTCGTGGTGCCACGAACGCTGGCTATGATGGTGTCGATGCCCTTGCTGGTAGCTGAATGCATCGCGTTTGGCATTCTGGCTGGGTATTTGATTGCAGTTTATCTGCTCGACGTCAATGGTCCTTACTACGTCGAGAACATGGTCCGCTGGACACGACCCAAGGACATCGTTATGGGTCTAACAAAGGCTTTTTGTTTCGCGTTGTTAATTGTTTTCATTAGTTGTCAGAAGGGCCTCTCCGCACGTGAAGGCGCGGTTGGAGTGGGAAGAGCGACGACTGAAGCCGTGGTAAATTCTTCGCTTGCCGTTCTGATTGTTAATTTCTTCCTGACGATGGGGTTGAACATCATTTTCCCTGCGGGGCATTGGTAATCCGGTTCATCCGAAAGCTGATCGGAGTTGAGAGTTAGGGGCGATGGGTCAACGTTTGGCAAATTGCAATGATTGAAGCGCCTCCATCTCCAGGGCCCTCTACCAAGGCTCATGCCGCTACGAGCGAGGCGTCGCCGATGATTGCGGTGCGTTCCCTGGCAAAAAAAATCGATCAGCAGGAAATTTTGCGCGGGGTCAATCTGGAAGTGAAGACAGGAGAAACGCTGGTCATCATTGGCCGGAGCGGGGGCGGCAAGAGCGTGTTGCTCAAGCATCTCGTCGGTTTAATGGAGCCGGACACCGGGGAGATTTGGATTCAGGGTCAAAACATTATTGGAATGAATGAGGGCGAGCTCGGCGAGATTCGCAAAAAGGTTGGTATTCTGTTCCAAAGCGGCGCGCTTTTCGACTCAATGACGGTCGAAGACAACATTGCATTTCCATTGCGCGAAGCGGGAGAACGCGATCCAAAGGTTTTGCATCAGAAAGTCTTGGAGATGCTTGAAGTCATGGAAATGGAAGGGCAGGGAGACAAGATGCCGGAGAGTCTAAGCGGTGGGATGAAAAAACGCGTTGGACTCGCCCGATCGATCATTCGTCGCCCCTCTTGTGTGTTGTATGATGAACCGACTTCCGGACTCGACCCGGTCGTGGCGGACAGTATCAACCGATTGATTCGCCGGCTGCAACAACGGTTTGGGATGACGAGTGTCGTGGTCACCCACGATATGAAAAGCGCGTTCGATGTGGCTGATCGAATCGCCTATTTGCACGAGGGACGTATTTATTTTCACGGAAGTACGGGTCAGCTCCAGGGATCGACCGATCCGCTCATTCAGGATTTCCTCCTCGGACGGTCCGAGTAGCCAATGGCAGGTCTCTGACTCGTTAATAGCGACCCGGGAATCGCGCGTCCTTGCGAAAAGGTTGCAAACATTGAGAGTACTGGCCCAACAATGAATCGGCACGAACGCGGTTTGGAATTCAAGGTAGGCGCATTTGTCTTCATTGGATTCGCAGCATTAGCTGCGCTCGTCTTAAAGTTTGGACGGCTTGGTGAAGGTGTGAAGACATACTATCCACTCACCGTCCGTTTCACGGATGCGAGCGGTTTACTAAAAGGGTCCGATGTTTTGCTGGGTGGCGCCAGGATCGGCCGCGTCTCAGACGGTCCGCGCCTTGTCCCGAACGGTCCTGGTGTCGCAGTGCCATTGCGTATTTATGATTACGTGAAAATCCCGGCTGGCAGCAAATTTACGGTCGGAAGCTCCGGACTTCTTGGTGACCGCTTTGTTACCGTCACTCCACCGACAGGGAAGCCAACCGGGTACATAGAAAAGAATGCAGTGATTGATGGGAAACGTGAAACCGGGATCGATGACATCACACGAGAGGGGACGGCCCTGATAACCGACGCTCGTGGGACCGTGCAAAAATTGAATCAGGAAACCCTTTCCTCAGAAAACATGCAAAACCTAAAAGCTAGCATGGAACACTTGAATCAGGCTACCACCGCGCTGGCAGAATCCTCGAAAAAACTGGACGGAGTGATCGAACAGGCAGGATCCACAATGACGTCCGCGAAAGAGGCAGCTGACAAATTACAGAATGCAATCGATGACGTGCGAAAGGTGGTTCGCACCGCTACACAAGGAAAAGGTATGATTGCGACACTTCTGAACAATCAGCAGTTGGCTAACGATCTTCACGCATTGATCAGCAATTTGCGGGCGCATGGCGTTTTGTTTTACCGCGACAGCGCTGCCACTAGTCAAACAAGGCCTCAAGAGCAAGCCAAACCAACTCGGCAGAATAGGGGACGCTGAGACCGGTGTTCGACCGATTAGGTGTCGATTAACTTCAGATGGAATCGAGCAAACCACGACGAATATCGTCCGGGTTCAGCCCTTCGACACGAATAAGTTTGTTGCGTGATTTCTCACCGCATTGCAGGACGATTGCGCTCTGAGCAACACGCAGCTTTTCCGCCAAAAAAACTGCGCAAAGCGTTGTTCGCTCGTCCTTCAATCGCTCGAGCTCGCAACCGGATTTTGATTGCATCGCCATATTCTCCCACCACTTGATCGATCGTCGCGTTTGGAATGACGTAAATTCGAATGCTTGGCACTGTGCAATTCCGGTCGTGACGTTGATTTCCCGATTGACAAGAAAGACTCAATCCCGGCACAGAAGGTTGGTTTATGGACACTACGAAACTAACAACTGTCATATCATTGCTCGTTGCGCTCAGTATAGCTTCTGAGCGGCTCGTCGATATCATTAAAGGACTTGTTCCCTGGTTAAATCAACCGCGACTGAGGCCTGTTGATGAAGGGTGGAGAAAGGCGACGCTTCAGGTGCTCGCCGTACTCGCAGGCATAACGACGGCGTGGCTTTCCAGCGCTGCGATCCCGAAAGGTGTAGGTATCCCGGATGACTGGACTGGAACATTCGCTCTCGGTCTTCTGGCCAGCGGTGGCTCGGGGTTCTGGAATTCAATCCTGACCTATGTGACAAAAGCCAAGGACCTCAAGGCAGCGGAAGCCGAAACCAAGCAAATCGAAGTGCGCGCGAAGACGGCGACGTTGCCGAAGCACAGACATTAGAAAGCGGGTCGATCCCACCGCCCTCAGCAGACCGTAGACCGAGACTCCCGTGCCGTGCCTAGCGCAAGCCGACGGCCTCGCGAACCCGTTTCATAACCTCATCCGCGATTTCATTCGCACGATCCGCGCCTTTGTCCAGAATCTGGTCAACGTACGATCTATCGACCAGGACTTCTTCGCGGCGCTTGCGCATTGGCGAGAAATATTCCCAAAGTTTTTCGAAAAGCTGTTTCTTAAAATCGCCGTAGCCCGTTCCACCCTTTAAGAACTGTTCACGCATCCTCGCGATTTCGCCCTTCGATGCGACGAGCGAATACAGCTTGAAAATCGTGGAATTCTCGGGGTCTTTCGGCGTTTCCACCGGCGTGGAATCCGTTACGATGCTCATCACGCGTTTTCGCATCTCCTTTTCGTCGCCGAAGATATCGATGTTGTTGCCATAGCTTTTGCTCATTTTTTGGCCGTCGATCCCTGGCACCGTTTCTGTCGCAGCCTTAATTCGCGCCTCTGGCAGCTTAAATATCTGCCCTCCCGGTCGGAATTGTCCGAACGTCTCGTTCATTTTTACTGCGAGATCGCGCGTGATTTCGATGTGTTGCTTCTGGTCCTTACCCACTGGCACGACATCGCTGTCATAAATCAAAATGTCCGCAGCCATGAGTATTGGATAACTGAACAAGCCGACCGTGGCAGGCAGTCCGCGGGCCAGTTTGTCTTTGTAAGAATGCGCCCGTTCTAGCAAGCCCATCGGCGCGACGGTTGACAGGATCCAGGCAAGTTCGGTTACCTGCGGAACGTCGGAATGCCGAAAAAGAGTAGAACGGTCGGGATCAAGTCCGCACGCAAGGAAATCAACCGCCACTCGCCGGCTATTCTCGCGAAGAACTTCCGGATCGCGCACACTGGTCAGTGCGTGATAGTCAGCAATGAAATAGAGTGTTTCACCCTCCGCTTGAAGCGCAACAGCTGGCTTCATCATCCCGAAATAATTGCCGATGTGCAGAGTTCCGCTGGGCTGTATTCCAGATAAAATGCGCATGAGCCTGATAAGGTTTCAGATTTTCACGCGAAAGCTAATCAATCCAACCAGCGACAGTGGCCTCGTTTTACTTCAAGGCCCAACAATTTCGCTGATTAGTGCAGTGGAGCACTCGCGCAGTTTTGCTGACTTTCCTGCTGGTAAACTTGCGTCGCTGACAGTACATAAGCCGCTCAACGAGCATGAAGAATTCTCAACCTGTTTCCGTCGTGACCGGCGCCGCTGGTTTTCTGGGATCGCATCTATGCGATCGACTGCTGGCGGAAGGGCATCGCGTGACCGCGATCGACAACTTAATCACCGGCAACACAGCGAATATTGGTCACCTGGCTGGGAACGAGAATTTTCAATTTATAAAACACAATGTCTCGAATTTCATTTTTCTCCCAGAAGAGAAAATCGATTACGTTTTTCACTTTGCTTCGCCGGCCAGTCCGATCGATTACCTCGAACTCCCGATTCCTACATTGAAAGTAGGCGCGCTCGGGACGCACAACACTCTGGGGCTGGCAAAGGACAAAAAAGCCACATTTATTCTTGCCTCAACATCCGAAGTGTACGGCGATCCGCTCGAACACCCCCAAAAAGAGGATTACTGGGGCAATGTGAATCCAATCGGCCCACGCGGGGTCTACGATGAAGCGAAGCGTTACGCGGAAGCGATGACTATGGCATATCATCGCTACCATCGCGTGGACACGAGGATTGTCCGGATATTCAACACATACGGGCCCCGAATGCGACTGCGTGATGGACGCGTCGTGCCGGCATTTATCGGACAGGCACTGAATGGACAGCCACTCACTGTTTTTGGCGACGGCTCGCAGACGCGGTCGTTTTGTTATGTGTCCGATTTGATCGACGGAATTTTCAAACTGGCCATGAGCGATTTCCACGAACCAGTCAATCTGGGCAATCCGCGCGAGATGACCATCAAGCAGTTTGCCGAGGAAATCATTCGTATCACCGGAACAAAGTCCGAAATTGAATACAAGCCCTTGCCTGTCGATGACCCTAGAGTGCGCCAACCGGATATTGCCCGCGCGAAAAATGTGCTCGGTTGGGAACCGCGCGTGGATTTCGAAGAAGGAATCAAGACAACGATCAAATATTTTAGGGAATGGTTGGCTTCGCCGCGATAAATCATTTAGTGCGCGAATTTGTGAAGCGTTCGCACCCGGTGCGGCTGACCGAAAGATTACCTGCGAAAGCGGCGGTGCCTGGCATCTCGATCCTCGTATTTCGACTGATGAATTACGCAACTTCAGTGGGCTGAGGTAAATTTTGCTGGCGCTTCTGCGTATTTAGATGTGAATTGTCATATGGTTAAGCGCGTACTTTGCGTCGCTCTGGGTTTGCTCGGCGCATCGTTGGCGGCTGTTGCTCAACAGCGGCATCATTCGACCAAACAGGAACAGTTGCACTCGGTTGGCGCATCAAGCGCACCTTTGTCACTGAATCTATACAGACCGAAGTTTGCCGGTGCTACCGAGAGTTCACTTCTGCTTCATAACGGCTCCGTGCCGCTTTGGTTGGACGATACACCATTAAGTAATGGAATGATTGATCGCAGCTACGGTTTCGGAAGTTCGTGGGCTCAATTGGGATTCACGTCGGCGAATTTTGCACCCGCCGCGTTCCTAACCGGTGTGCAGTCACCGGCGGGAAGACCGAATGGCCGGGCTCATGTTACCGATGGCAAGGACCTTGGGATAGATTCAAAGGATTCGCCGGACGAAATGCTGAGCTCATCCGCAAGTCCCATTTATTGCGGTGGTGAAGTTGGTTTTCTGTACGGGCGGTGGAGTGGGAAAGGTGGCGGCGATATGTGGGAGACATATGTCGTCGGCACCGTCGGAAATGACAAATTTCAAATCACAGCCGGCGCGTCATACGACGAATGGAATCCAAATGGACGCAGCGTCCGGTTTCGTTCGTTTGCTTCTCCAAGATAGCCTACCGCTCCGTTCTCCGTTCCAAAGCGACGTAACTCGACCGGCACGATGCTAAGATCGTCATTACTCTTACCCTCGGATTGCACAGCACAGGCGTTAGCCGATTTCGAAAACCTTGTTGTTGCGGGCGGCGCAGTTAATCCGCAAGGTCTTGGCGAACGCATCCGTAACGCTTCTCGCTTGTTATTTCTGCGAGCACCGGGGGAGCAACTCATTGGAACCGGCGCGTTGAAATATCCGCGACCGGAATATCGGAATAAAGTGTTCGCCGACGCGCATGCAAGCGTGTCCGCTGACGACTACCCGGTTGAGCTGGGTTGGGTAGTTGTGGCGAAATCGTATCAAGGACGACGACTCTCAACTCGCATCGTCAATGAATTGCTTGCCTTTGCGAAGAATGACAACATCTTCGCGACAACTCGGGCAGACGAACGTGTTTTGAGTTTTGCGTTCGATTGTGGATTTAAACTCAATGGAGAACCTTTCCCGAGCGGGAACGGCTACAATCTCGTTCTGTATCTTCGAAACGCACACGACTACCTGCGGTGAGTCACGAATTGTCTTTCCTGCCGCGGGCGTGACGCAGTCTTAAATAATCCACCACATCAATGCCGCTATAATCTACTCGGATCGCATGTTTACCTGTGGTCTCATGCGTAGGTACAGTCGATAAAAAGCTTGGCTAGCACTCGACGATTGGATAAACCAAGCCATCGAATTTAATTCAACAGAAAGGCATTACCCATGCTGTGGACTATAATAGTTATTCTGCTTGTGCTCTGGCTGCTTGGCTTAATTGGTCACGTTGGCGGCGGTTTGATCCATCTCCTGCTGGTCATCGCTGTCATCGTGCTGATTATTAATCTGATCCAGGGGAGACGGGGCGTTTAGCGTCCAATTTCTCATTCCGATTCCCAGCTAGTTTGGCCAGTTTTAGAATTTCGGCTGGCCTTACTACGCCTTTGAAGAAGCTGCCAACATTCGCCGCGATCTTTTGGATTGAAATCGCCGAGAGATTGTTACTAGCATTCCAGTAATCACGACGGGCAGGTTCCTAATTACACCCGTTGGCCGAAGTCGCTTTCAAAGCATTAACACGAATGTCGGCTCGAAAATTCACCGCGGACAAGTTGTTGTGGGAAATGCTGGGACGCTGGAAACGTTCAACTCCTGAATTGGATCGAATCGAATTCCTGAAGACCGTGCCTTTCTTTGATCGACTCTCCAAGCGACAACTGAAGACTGCCTCGGACATCATGTTCGAGCGCACTTATGACACTAACGAGTGGATTTTTGAGGAGGGACAACCGGGAGCAGCTATGTTTCTAATTCTGGATGGCAAAGTTGCGATAGAAATCTGTCGTGAGGCCAGCACAACGCGTCTGGCTGTTTTGGAAAGAGGCGCTTTTTTTGGTGAGATGGCGTTGCTGGATGACACGCCACGTTCAGCTAACGCGAGAGCGATGGAACGCACTCGGACGCTGGCCCTTTATCGCAACGATCTTACCGGACTGAGGCGTCGGCATGCACGAACCGCATGCCAAATTTATCGTTCCCTTGCGACGATGATCGCCGATCGCTTGCGCGCCACCAATGAATTGGTACAAATGAAAACTCCTGCCGATATCGCCGGCTTGGAATGAACAACGATCAGGATTTCGAACAGCAGGAGCGAGAGCGCAAGATTCGGCGTAACATTTTTTATCTCACATTCGCAACGCTCGCTTTCATTTTAGCAGGATTTTTGATCTGGAAGTTAAGAATCCTGATTCTACCGATCATTGTTGGCGCCTTATTAGCTTTCTTGTTCCGTCCAGTTAAAGACCGCTTTCGAGTGCGCTGGCTGCCTCACGAGATTCAGGTCCTCTGTTCCTTTGTCGCCATCAGTCTTGTTTTGTTCTTCGCCTTCAACACTCTTCGAAAACATATTCCCGACGAGGAGCAGAAACTGGAGTTCAAGGTCCGTCTTCAATACAAACTGAATGAAAGATACCGGCAGCTGATAGCTAAATTGCCGGAGAGGAAATCAAGCGCGGTGACGCCGTTAATCGAAAAAGAAACCGGCCCGATCATGGACAAGATCAATCAGGCGCTCAGTCTGAGCGCTGAGGAGCGCAATCTGTTTTTGAAATATGCCGCGGGATACAACGGCAAACCTCCTGTTCCAAGCAAGTTCGTTGATTACTTTCGGGCGAACCAAAATACCAGAGAATACGGGATCCCCGAAAAGACTCCTACGAACGCGTCGTCGGCTGCGGCCCCGGGTGCATCCGCTCCGGTTCAAGCTTCGGCTGTACAGGAGGGGACCAGCTTGGAGAGTAAAGTATCTGCATGGATCTTGACGCCATTGATTTTTATTTTTCTAGGTTTCGATAACGGTCAAATACGCCGCTTCTTCATTAGTCTTGTCCCGAATCGTTATTTTGAATTGTCGCTGACGGTCATCGACCGGCTCGACTATGCCATCGGCAGGTATCTGCGCGGGACATTGCTGGAGTGTTTTCTGGTGGGCGCATGCTTAACGGCTGGGCTGAGCCTGCTTGGCATTCCGCTGGGAGTCGCCGTCGCCATTGGCGTTGTTTCCGGGCTTCTGAATGCCATTCCATTTCTGGGAACAGTCATCGCACTGGTCATTGGAGTTGGTTATGCGTTAATCGCCGAAGATATCAGGCCGCTGGTTCCTGGTCTGAATCCAAATGATCTGGCCCTGTATGTGCTGATTCTTGTCGTGCTCGTGCACGTTTTAGACGACCTCGTGTTTCAACCCTTTGTTCTCGGTAGCGCCGTGAATGTGCATCCACTCGTCGTCGTCATTGCCGTCATCGGCGGCTCTCTCATCATGGGCTTATGGGGAATGTTATTCGCGATTCCAGCGGTGGTAGTAACCAAAACCGCTGTCGCGACGTTCTTTAGCGAATTGAAAGATTATCGCATTATTTAATGGCGATTGGGCTCTCCGGCTTGAAAGTTGGCTCGCCTCACTGAGTTTCAGGAAGAAATGAAGACAATCTGGAGAGTTTTTACCTACATAAAGCGGTATCCGCTTCTCGCGATCGCCACACTGGCTTGCGCAATCACGGGTACTCTTATGGTCATCGTTCCCCCTGCGGCGACGAAATACATTCTTGATAATGTTATAAACGGCCATCACCCCGAGCGTTTGGTCCCCCTACTGATTCTCGTAGCTTTCGCTATGCTGTTTCAAAGAGGGTTGGAATATCTTCGGCTTTTGCTCAACAACACGTTCGAGCAAAAGGTTATTTTTGACCTTCGTCGCGACCTGTATTCACACATCCAGAGTTTGCCGCTGCGCTGGTTTGATAATCGTTCCACCGGCGATCTGATGACACGAATTCTGGAGGACGTGAGCTCGCTCGAGCGCGTCCTGATCGATGGCATCGAAAAAGGCACAGTGGCCACATTGCAAATCGTTGTTGTGGTCGTGGGAATGTTTTACCTCAGCACCAAACTGACGCTTTTCGCGCTTGCTCCAGTTCCGTTGCTGGCCGGCGGCGCACTCTGGTACACGCTGACCGCGCACCGGCGATATCGGCTGCATCGTCGCGCTTCTTCGACAATGAATTCGCTTTTACACGATAATCTTTCCGGCATTCGCCAGATCAAAAGCTTTGTGCGTGAGACCGAAGAAGATCGTCGCTTCAACAAGGAGAGCGATGAGTTGCGACGTGCCAGCCTGGTGGTTACGCGTGTTTGGGCGCTTTACCATTCTTCGATGTATTTGTTCGGGTCGCTCGGCGTGCTGCTGGTGATCGCGGTCGGAGCGCGTAGCATTTTATCGGGCGCGATGCAGCTGGGCGATCTTGGCGCTTTTCTTGTGCTCGCGAGTTTTCTTTACGAACCGATCGGGAAACTGCATGAATTGAATCAGCTGGTGCAGGCCGGACGGGCCTCGGGCGAACGCGTATTCGAAATTCTCGATTACACGGGAGAGCCGAAGGGTGGAAAAACGTTCAGTCAGGCGGTGCGCGGCGAGATCGAGTTTCGGAACGTTAGTTTCAGCTATTCCGGCGAGCTGCCGACGCTGAATAGCATTTCATTTCACGCACGACCCGGGGATATGGTCGCGCTGGTGGGGACTACGGGTGCGGGTAAATCCACAGTAGTCAATCTTCTGGCGCGTTTCTATGAGGCTGATAGTGGAGAGATTCTGGTCGATGGAAATCCGATTCGAGATTTCAGCATTCAAGCCTTGCGGCAACAGATCGGAATGGTGACGCAGGAGTGTTTCTTGTTCAACGGAACCATCCGGGAGAATCTGCAAATCGGAAAGCCTGATGCAACTGACGAAGAATTGCTGGAGGCGGCAGCAGTGGCCAACGCGCGTCCATTCATTGATCGGCTGCCACATGGATTGAGCAGTGTCGTAGGAGAACGCGGAGTAAAGTTAAGTGTCGGTGAAAAGCAGCGACTTTCAATTGCGCGGGCACTGTTGAAAGACCCGCCAATTCTGATTCTGGATGAGGCCACAGCAAGTGTGGACACGACGACGGAGCGACTCATTCAGGAAGCGCTGGAGACTTTAATGTTCGACCGCACGTCCATTGTAATCGCGCACCGACTCTCCACCGTTGTACACGCCGATCTCATTCTCGTCCTCGACCACGGCCAGATTGCCGAGTGTGGAACTCACGAGCAGTTACTAGCGCTTGGGGGGAAATACGCGAGACTGTGCGAACAAAGTTTGCTGGAAACGAGTGAATCCAGCCTCGCCTGATGCATCAAAGTTGCCGAGCACGTCGGCTCGGCCGGGATGTCTAGCTCTGCGCGATCGAAATTTCGAGCTTGAAATTTTGTCAGGGATTTGGGTTTTGGAATTTGTAAATCTTAACCCATGGCCATCGCACCACGTCTGATCAGTCTCAATCTTGGATCCCGGACCATTGGGCTGGCAGAATTCCGCGTCCAGGCTCACGGTGGCCTGGTCCTGCTGGACTATCGCTTACGCGAAATTTCGACCGATCCAACCAGCGACGAGATGCGGCGAACACAAATCGCGGTCCCTGTGCGCGAAATGATGAGCGAACTCCACATCAAATATGGCGCCGTGAATTACGCCTTGCCCGCGCAGTCCGTTTTTGCGCGTTTTGTTAAACTGCCAGCTCTCGAACAGGAAAAATTGGATAAAATCGTCGCGTTCGAGGCACAACAAAATGTCCCATTTCCGATCGACGACGTGGTTTGGGATTACCAATTGGTTGGAGGCGGTTTAGACGAGCAAATTCAAGTCGTCCTGGTGGCAATCAAAATCGATCTGCTCGATGACATCAACGGAGGCGTTGAAGAAACCGGGTTGCATACTTCCACCATCGATGTGGCGCCCATGGCACTCTACAATGCGTTTCGCTATAGCTATCCCAATGCGAATGAATGCTCCATGTTGGTCGATATCGGTGCGCGCACCACGAATGTTCTCTTCGTAGAGCCAAGAAGAATTTTCTCGCGCAGTCTTCCCATCGGAGGCAGCACAATCACCGCAGCAATCGCAAGGGAATTTGGAGAATCATTTGACGCTGCAGAAACACGCAAGAAGCGAGATGGTTTTGTCGGTTTGGGAGGCGCTTACGCGGAGCCTTCAGATCACGACATCGCCCGCGTCTCAAAACTTGCCCGAAGCACGATGACCCGATTGCATGCCGAGCTTATGCGCTCGATCAGTCACTATCGGGCGCAACAGCAGGGAAGTAAACCGGACCGTATTTTCCTTTGCGGCGGTGCTGTGGGCATGCCTTACATGCGAGAGTTTTTTCAAGAGAAATTCCAGCTGCCGATCGATTTTTTCAATCCACTTCGAAACGTAGCCGTCTCCGAAGCAGCGTCAGCCTCGGGTGTCGCGCATGCAGCGCATCTCCTTGGTGAGTTGGTTGGCCTGGCGCTGCGTAGCGTGACGATCTGTCCGATGGAACTCACTCTGCTTCCGGCGAGCGTTGTTCGAAGGCAGGAATTGGAACGGCGTCGGCCATTTTTTATTGCCGCGGCCGCGTGCGTGATCCTCACGATGCTGGGTTGGGCATTCTATTTCACGCGAGCGGCGCAGGTAACTCAAGAAACGGCCGCGCTGATTCAGCAAAAGAACAACTCCATGCGAGCAGCAGAGACGCAGCTTGATAAGCTCAAGAAACAAATCACTGCGCTCGACGGCATCGCTACTCCGCTTATCAACGCCACTGTTGATCGCGACTTCTGGCCACAGATCCTTGAAGATTTGAATGCGCACCTGCCACAGGCTGACATCTGGATCACCGAGCTTGGAGCGACTTCGGGTGGAAAACTTCTCGGCATCGGCGAAAAACGCGCCGGGGAAAGCGCTTCTTCTGTCACTGCACCTACGCCTTCCGCTGCAGCATCGAAAAGCGCCACCGGAAGTTCAAAGTCAATTGATGGGATCCTGGTGCGCGGTCTTTACCTTTATAATCCTAAACAACAGGAAATTGTTGTTGATTACCTACGCAACCTCGCAAGCTCGCCGTTTTTCGTTGTCGATCCCAAAACTCCGGAGCGAGTAATTAAATCGAATTCCGTGC
>JBKPMH010000205.1:0-17385 GCA_046732035.1 Verrucomicrobiota bacterium | reverse complement strand
ATACATTTGAACGCCTGATCAAACTGCCGGATGGCATTTTGCTCGTTACGGGCCCCACCGGATCGGGAAAAACAACCACGCTGTACGCCTGTCTCAATTACATCAATAAACCGGACCGAAAAATCATCACGGTGGAAGAGCCGGTCGAGTATCAAATGACGGGCATCAATCAAGTCCAGGTAAATACCGAGATTGGGATGACTTTTCCGGCAGCTTTGCGTTCCATTCTGCGCCAGGCCCCGAACATTATCATGATCGGTGAAATTCGAGATCTCGAGACGGCCAGCATTGCTACGAACGCGAGTCTCACCGGTCATCTTGTTTTCAGTACACTGCACACAAACGACGCACCTTCTGCGGTGGCGCGCTTAATCGATCTGGGTGTTCAGCCGTTCCTCGTTGCCTCCTCGGTGCGAGCGATCATGGCGCAAAGGCTCGTCCGCCGGTTGTGCTCAAATTGCAAACAACCCACGGAGCTCAGCGAAACCGAATTGCGCGCGTTACGAATTGAATCCGGCCAATTGTCCGAAGCTCAAGTCATGAGGCCGGTAGGGTGCGATCGATGTCGCCAAATCGGTTACAAGGGTCGAATGGGCATCTTTGAAATTTTCGTGATCGACGACGACGTGCGCCACATGATCAACAGACGCAGTCCGACTTTGACGTTGCGCCAGCGGGCGCGCCAGCTCGGCATGCGCACACTCCGCGAGGACGGGATTCGTAAGGTGCTTGGGGGTCTTACTTCAGCCGAGGAAATCATCTCCATTACGGTGGGAGACGTGAGCTGATGAGCGCAGCGAGTTCCAGACTGGGTAGCGCACGCGTCCCGCGTGTTGGTGGCGGCGTCGCGCCATCGCGACCTTCCTTTGAGGCGCAGCGCGAAGATGGAACTTACTATTCCCGCCGAAGACTTCCGCACTTCGAGAAGCCCTGGATGATCTACGCCGTGACAATCAGCACGAAGAAGGACCGTTGCCTAGCGCCAAAAGCGCGCACGATTGTTCTGAATTCGTTGCGCCATTTTCACAACCAACGTTACGAACTGTTCGCCGCCTGTGTGATGCCGGACCATGTGCATCTCCTGCTCCAACCGTGGCCGAAAGGAACCCATAACGAGGGAAACATTGTTTTCTGGCCTCTAAACGAACTAATGCATTCAATCAAATCGTTTTCGGCGCACAAAATTAATGAACTCGAAAAGAAAAGCGGTGTTGTTTGGGAGAAGGAGCAGTTCGACCGCTACATACGCGGCGATCGCGATCTGAAAGAGAAGTTCCGTTACATTCTTCGAAATCCATGGGATTCAGACTCAGACGTGGCCAGACAAAATGAGGACTACCCGTGGGTTCGGACACAAGACGATGAGCATCGCAGGCAAAGTTCGTTTCGGCGCGACGCCGAAACCAGCACGCGGGACGCGTGCGCTACCCAGAGGCGTGATTCGTGAAGGAAAAGCAGCTTGCCGAATTTTTTGTGGAACACGGCGTGCTTCAGGCTTCGCAGGCTGAAGATGTCCTGGACGAGGTAGAACTCAATGGCAAGACAGTGCCGCAGGCGATGATCGATGGCGGTTTCATCGACGAGGCTGGTTTCTACCAGACAATCGCGAACGGGCTCGGCACCGATTTAATCAATCTAAACGAACGCGACATTCGGCCGGAGATCTTGCGGTTGATTCCGGGCGGGCTGGCGCGTTTACACGGCGCTGTGCCGATTGAGGTGAGCGGAAATACTCTCCGAGTGGCACTGGTCGATCCATTCGATCTTCATGCGGCGGAAGACCTTCGCTTTGCGCTCGGTAAGGATATCCAGGTCGTCATTTCTCCTGCGGATCAAATCGAAGAGCTGATCAAGCAGCACTACGGCAGCGATACCACGAGCATGGAGGATGTGCTCAAACAGCTCGGCGAAGCTGGCGAGGCGCTTCAATTACGAGAAGGAGTCGGCGAGGCAGCAGTGGAAGCCGAAGCGAACGCAACTCCAATCATTCGCTTTGTTGATCTGATCCTGTACCAGGCCATCCAAGACCGTGCGAGCGACATTCATTTCGAGCCATTCGAAAATGAATTTAAAATTCGCTATCGCGTCGACGGTGCGCTGTATGAAATGTCGCCACCACCACGGCATCTCGCCCTGCCCGTTATCTCGCGGGTGAAAGTGATGGCAAATATGAACATCGCGGAAAGGCGGTTGCCTCAGGACGGTCGTATCCAGAAACAGATCGCCGGACGCAACGTCGATCTTCGTGTGTCAACTTTGCCAACTCAGTTTGGGGAAAGTCTGGTGTTGCGGGTGCTCGACCGGAGCATTGTAAATCTTGATCTCGAAGCGCTCGGGATGCCCGATTACATCTACAACTTTCTGCTCGACATGATCGAGCACCCGAACGGCATCTTCATTGCCACTGGCCCGACCGGCTCTGGCAAGACGACAACGCTTTACTCCTGTCTCCGTAAAATCAACACCATCGATTCAAAGCTCCTCACAGCGGAGGAGCCGGTCGAATACGATTTAGAAGGAATCGTGCAAGTGCCGGTGAATGAAGCCATCGGCCTCACCTTCGCTCGTGCTCTGCGCTCGTTCCTACGCCAGGACCCGGATCGCATTATGGTAGGCGAGACACGCGACCTCGAGACCGCACAGATCGCCATTCAGGCTTCTCTGACCGGGCACCTTGTTTTCACTACACTGCATACAAATGACGCGCCGGGCGCCATCACGCGTTTAATCGACATGGGTGTGGAGCCTTTTTTGATTTCTTCGACGTTGGAAGCAGTTCTCGGCCAGCGTTTATTGCGAAGCATCTGCCGCCATTGCCGTGCTACCTACGAGCCAAGCAACAGCCTGTTGAGTGAGTTGGGGATTTCGCGGGAAGACATCGGAGAAAAACAATTCTTTTACGGCAAAGGATGCAATTCCTGTAACAACACAGGCTACAAAGGACGTAAAGGAATCTACGAACTTCTCCGAGTCGCTGATCCGATTCGTGAACTAATCAATGAACGGGCGCCAACAGTGACCTTGAAGCAAAAGGCCGTCGAGCTTGGAATGATAACACTGCGCCAGGACGGATTACGGAGCATCTTCGCGGGCGACACCACAGTCGAAGAGGTGCTGAAATATACATGAGGCGATAATGCAAGGATTCGAGTTTTCAGTTCGCGAAGCTATTCGACATGCTAATTTCGCACGCTTAGTCGTTCGCCAATCCCAGCCTCGACACAGCCTCGTCCGCTAACTAACATCGGTCGCCATGCCGCGCTTTAATTACGTCGCTCTGGACTCCCGAGGGCAGGAGGCGACCGGGTTAGTTGAAGCCACGTCGACCAATGATGCGATCGGCCGGCTGCGCCAGGCTGGGTACTTTCCTACGAGCGTCTACGAGGAGGCTGTAGCCCGGTCTGACACCAAGGCTGCCCGGCGTCGGACGGCAAAAATAGCGCGGATGACGAAGCCACGCGCGAAAACCAGCATCGTATTATTCCAGCGCAACAAAGTTAAGCCGAAGATCCTGATGATTTTCACGCGTCAATTGGCGACGCTCATTGACTCCGGTTTGCCATTGTTACGAAGCCTGACCGTGCTGGCGAAACAGGAACGCGACAAGGTATTGAAAAAGACTATCAACAAGCTTGCTGACTCAGTTCAGGGAGGTAACACGTTTTCGGACGCTCTCGCTCTGCATCCGAAGATCTTCAACGATTTGTACGTCAACATGGTCAAGGCTGGCGAAGTTGGCGGTGTCTTGGAGCTGGTGCTCAACCGGCTTTCAGAATTTCAGGAGAAAGCGAATAAGATCAAAAACAAGGTCGTCTCGGCGATGGTTTACCCGATCATTGTGATGACCATGGCGGTGGGCATCATGGGCTTTCTCATGGTCTTCATTGTACCGAAGTTCGAAGCGATTTTCCATGACATGCTTGGCGATAAACCGCTGCCGGTGATCACGCAATTTGTGATTGGGACCAGCAACTTGGTGCAACACCGTGGCTTGGTTCTGGTAGGCGCTGTAATCGCCCTGGTTGCGGCTTACAAATTCGTCGGCCGCACCCGTGGCGGGCGGTTCGTAATTGACAGCTTCAAACTGCGCATGCCGCTCTTTGGCAATTTGAATCGCAAAACAGCAATCTCGAGGTTTGCGCGCACTCTCGGAACGCTGGTCACCAGCGGTGTTCCGATTTTGCAGGCACTAAATATTACTCGCGAAACTGCCGGTAACGCCGCCATTGCGGCCGCGATCTCACAGGTGCACGACAGCGTGAAGGAAGGCGAATCGATCGTTCAACCACTGGAAGCCAGTCGCGCTTTTCCGCCGATGGTGATCAGTATGATCGATGTCGGCGAAGAAACCGGTAAACTTCCCGAAATGCTCCTGAAGATCGCCGACGTGTTCGACGACGAGGTCGATAACGCCGTCGCGGCGCTCACGTCGATGCTCGAGCCCATCATGATCGTGTTTCTGGCATTGATCGTCGGTACGATCGTGCTCGCCCTCTTCACCCCGCTGATCAGCATCATCACCGGCTTGCAGCAGCAAACGTGATCCGCCGACGCGGGAATGACGAAACCCAAATGCCGAATGACGAATGTTGCAGAGGCGTTTGCCGTGGCGAACGCCTAACGAATCAGTTCAGCACTCGCCGCGGCGAGCGCCGCTACACTGGATTTACTCTCATCGAGTTGATCGTTGTGATGACGGTCATTGTCATTCTGACCGGACTGGTTCTAAGCACAGTCGGCTACGTCCAAAAGAAAGCCGCGCGTTCCCGGGCTGAGACAGAAATCGCAGCAATGTCTGCAGCGTGCGAAAACTATAAGGCAGATAATGGTGTCTACCCGACAAACACGTCAACGACCGAACAACTCGATGCCAGGGCTCCGATCAATATTGCTACTTACCAACTAGCTTCTCGATACCTTTACGGTCAGCTGTCAGGCGATCTGGATTTCGATGGCGTTCCAGATTCGAACCGCAAGTCATACATGCAGTTCAAGCCAAACATGCTTGGTGTCGACAACAACAATAAGGTCTATCCGCGCGACCCTTTTGGGAACAGTTACGGCTATTCAACGATTCAAGCGGCAACCGGGGACAGCACCAAGGGTTTCAATCCAACGTTCGACGTGTGGAGTACCGCTGGCCTAACGACTGGAGCCGATGCCACTCAGTGGATCAAAAACTGGTGAAACGAGCTGATCAATCCGCAATCCGAAATCCACGATCCGCAATTCTCCTCTATCCTTCGCTGGTGTGCACCACCACTTCCACCCGCCGATTGGCACTCTGCTCTTCAATCGATCCGTTCGGCGATGCCCGGAATTTCGTCGAACCGTAACCGCGCGTTTGCACCTGCGCAGGATTGATACGCATCGCTTCTACCAAATAGCGCTTCACACTGTCCGCGCGACGCTGACTTAGATCGAGGTTATATTCGTACGAGCCGAATGAATCCGTATAGCCTTCAACTGAAAAAGTCGCCTTCGGATTGCGTTGGATCAGAGTGCCCAATTTTTGCAGTTGCGTGATGGCGCTCGCCTGCAGCACGTCGCTGTCGTATTGGAAGAGCTGATCGTCCGGTAGCCGCAATTTCGTACCGGAGCCAAGCGGACCTTTTTGCGCGAGTAGTTGGTCCAAATCGCTGAACCCGGGGGCGCGTCCCTTGTTCGGTCCAGCGCTGTCACCGGGCATCTTGCTAGTAAACGTATTCGGACGTTTGATCGTGGTACTGGTAGCCAGCTCCGTTCCACTGAGCGCAGGCTGTGGACGACCTGACTGCGAATTATTGTTCAGCAGCGATTGTTCGTTCAGCGCGTTTGGATCGCTGGCCAGACTTTGCGCAGTGGAGCGCTCAATCTCGCTTAGCACCGAATTCACTTCGGGCTGGTCTACGTTTGGTTGATCAGGCAAAACGTCACGCATCTCATCCGGAAGCGCCGCGCTAGCTTGAACATCCTGCAATAGCTTATCGAAGGACTTCTTTTCGTCCGGCAATTGCACATCTGTGTTGTCGGGGTTCGGTTTCGCCGCTGGATTCGATTGATCGACGCTACTCTTTCCGAGATCCGACGCGTTGATGCTTTTAACCTTAAACGTTGGCGTCTGCTCATTTTGAGCAACGAAAGCTTCCACGGATTGAAAACACGTCCGATAAAAGTAAGCGCACAACGCAAAATGTATCGCCAGCGAAACGACCAGGCCAAACCAAAGCCAGCTGCGCTGTTTAGTGCCGGTGAGCAGTCCTTCGGTTTCAAACCGGTCAAAATCTTCGAAATCAGAAACTCTCATTGCTTACCTGGCGGGCAACATACCACAGCTGAAACGACGAAGCACCAATGCGAGTTAAAGGGTTAAAGAGTTGAAGTTAAAAAGTCAAAAGATTACACGGGCTCCCAGCTCGAAACGAGAGCCACCGCTCACCGTGGTAAGTCTTCTAACCTTTCAACCTTGTAACGTTTCAACTTTTCTACCTGTTCCGCGTCTGTTCGATGAACGCTCTTGCAGCTCGCCGAATTTCATCGGCCACGCGCGCCTCAGGCGAAACAAATTTCGGTGTGAACCATGGAAACAGTCCAATCAAATCGTGCGTCACAAGAATTTGGCCATCGCAACGCTTGCCCGATCCAATACCGATGGTCGGAATGCCGATCGTCGTTGTGATCTGCTTTGCAATTTCCGCGACCACAATCTCCAGCACGACGGAAAACGCACCAGCTTCTTCCACAGCGCACGCGTCGGCGATAAGCGCTTCTGCTTCGGATTGATTACGACCTTTGATGCGGTACCCACCTTCCTCGCGCACGTTTTGAGGCAGCATGCCTATGTGCCCCATGAACGGGATGCCTTCGTTTGTGATGGCTTTAATTTGCGCAACCCGACTTACGCCGCCCTCAAGCTTAACAGCCTGCGCGCCGGCATCGACAAACTTCCTGGCGGTTTCCAAAGCCTGTTCCGGTGTGTCGTAACTGTGAATCGGCATGTCAGCCACGAGCAAAGCCTGCTTAATTCCGCGAGCCGCTGCGCGCGTGTGATGCAGCATTTCCTCCATGGTTACACGGGTGGTGTCCTCACGACCGAGGACCACCATGCCTAACGAGTCGCCCACCAGAATGATATCGATACCGCTTTCGTCCAGCAAACGCGCAGTTGGATAATCGTAAGCCGTTAACGCGGTGATCTTTTCGCCGCGTTGTTTCATTTGACGAAAGTCTTTCATGAGATTTCTCCCAAGATCATGCGCTTGCGCAGGAACGCAAGCTATCCCGCACGCACTGACCAATACGTTTCGGAACACGCCGTTCTTCCGCGTCTTCGGAACGTTATGGAAGTCGTGTTTCACCAATTTTTCATGAAACGAACTACATGCTCGGAGTCGTCACATTCAGCGAGCAATTCTTTGATGGTTTGTCTTTGGTTAGGCAAAACTAGATCTGGCCGGATGTCGTTCAGCGGTTGAAGGACAAATTTTCTCAAATGCATTCGCGGGTGCGGCAGTTCCAGCCGTTGGTCGCCAATCTGTTGATCGCCGAAGTATAGGAGGTCGATGTCTATCGTGCGTGAGACGTTTTGATGATGATCACGCTTTCGGCCTAACGACTCCTCGATTCCAGCCATTTGTTCAAGCAGCTGTGCAGGATCGCCGCGGTCATACTCAAATTCGATCACCGCGTTGAAGAACTTCGACGCGCCCGGTTCGCAATTAACCGGTTCAGTCTCATAAATGCCGGAAGAAAGGAAAGGCGGACGCACTCCATCAAGCTGGAGGATCCGTCCTCGCGCTGCGCGCAAATGCTCGAGGCGATCCCCAAGATTGGACCCGAGGGCGATGGCAGTTCTCATCTTTTTTGCGGGAGGGAACGTTGAGCGCGCCGAGCCAAATGATTCGCTTACCCTCTATAATCCAAGCACATCCTGCATCGAGTAAAGTCCCGCCGGTTTTCCAATAACCCATTTCGCGGCTCGCAAGGCGCCGCGCGCGAAAATTTCGCGACTCGCCGCACGATGCGTAAGTTCAAGACGTTCGCTCGGTCCAGTAAAAACGACCGTGTGTTCACCAACGACTTCCCCTTCGCGAATCGATCGAATTGGAATTTCACTCTGCATTTTTTGAGCTTTCAAAACGTCGGCGACTGTTTTGGCTGTCCCGCTGGGCGCATCCTTTTTCATTTTGTGATGGGTCTCAGTAATCTCGGCATCAAAATCGCTGCCGAGTTGTTCGGCAGCTTTCCGCGTCAGCCAGAAGAGCACATTAACTCCAATACTGAAATTCGATGCAAACACGACCGGCAATGATCGCGCAGTCTCTGCGATGATTCTGCGTTGGTCTTCAGACTGACCTGTCGTTCCAATGACAATTGGCTTGTGTTGCTCCACAGCGACGCGACAGATTTCACCGATGGCATCGGGTTGGCTGAAATCGATTGCCACATCGCAATTCCGCATTGGCAGTTCGATCGAATCGCCAACATCGCATTGCGCAGTAATATCGATGTTCGGGTCGCTATCAGCCAGACTGCTGATTGTTTTTCCCATGCGTCCAGCCGCGCCAATAAGCAACACGCGAATTTGAGAGTTCTTCATTTAACAAGACCATCGCCGCATGATTACGATTCGGACGAAGCGAAACCTAAAAGTCATTACTCCCGCTCGAAAGCCTCAAGCGTTTGACGCAGCCGCGCCTGGTTTGCTTCGCTCATCGCGCACAATGGTAAACGCACTTCGCTGGACATCGCTTCACGCCAGGCAAGCGCTGTTTTGATCGGCACCGGATTCGGCTCAATGAACAGATCTTTGAAGAGCGGAAACATCCTGCGATGAAGATTCAAGGCTAGCTTCGCCTCCCCGCCTTCATAAGCATGGACAAGCTCGCAAACTTCGGCTGGAAACAAGTTCGAGGCCACACTAACGACGCCAACTGCGCCGACCGACATAAAGGGCAGCGTCAGAGAATCGTCACCACTTAAAATCGTAAATGATTCAGGTAAACGCGCGCGCAACTCACTGACACGCTCGACACTCCCACTGGCTTCCTTGATTGAAACGACGTTCCTGCATTCTTTGGCCAGGCGGATGACGGTATCCGGCGCAATATCCACACCGCATCGGCCAGGAATGTTATAGAGCAGAATGGGTAGCGACGTAGCCGCGGCGATTGCCTTGAAATGTTGAAACAAACCTTCCTGGCTCGGCTTGTTATAATAAGGCGCAACGAGAAGCGCACCGTCGGCGCCGAGTTTCTCAGCCATTTTTGTATCGGCTACGGCGTGCTCTGTGGCATTCGAACCTGTCCCCGCGAGAACGAGACATCGTTTTTTAGCAGTCGCGATCGACAGGCGAATCAGCTCCTGACGTTCTTCGTGTGACAATGTCGGCGATTCTCCCGTCGTTCCGACAGCGACTATTCCGGTGATTCCGGCACTGATTTGGTTTTCAATGAGTTTTTCGAAAGCGGCAACGTCAATCTCGCCGTCTCGAAACGGCGTGACTAAGGCCGTAAAGGTGCCGCGGAACATGTCGTCAATTTTAGAAGGGCCTCAGCCAATTGTCATATCGAGGCTTTCGGCTTCGCTCGAACGACAACGCTCAATGTATTTGCCTAAATGTTGATAGTTCCTTCAAACACAAACTCGGCAGGGCCGGTCAGCGTCACATTGCGAAACTCCTTATCGATCTTCTCGAAGCCGACGCGCAATTTGTCGCCCCCGCGGACGTTTACGTCAATCGGACCGTTCACGTTTTCAGTGGCAGCGAAAATGATCGCACTAGCGACTACGCCGGTACCGCAGGCCAGAGTTTCATCCTCTACTCCGCGTTCATAGGTTCGGATCGCGATGGTATCGGTTCCGCGTTTCTGAATGAAGTTCACGTTTGCGCCTTTCGGCGAGAACATTTCGTGATGGCGAAGCGCTGAGCCGTCTCTCGCCACATCGATATCGTCGAGTTGCGCGATTGGAACAACGAGATGCGGCACCCCGCTATTTATGAAGTGAACGATTTTTTTCTCAGACCCAATTTGAACAGGAACACTCAATCGAAGATCGGTCGGGTCCGTCATCTGCAGAGTAACCAAATCTCCTGCCAACTCGGCCGAAATGACGCCGGCTGGCGTTTCGAATGAAATTTTGCCAGCCGCCGCCCCTGCCACCTTGTTTGCAAAACGGGCAAAACAGCGCGCACCATTCCCGCACATTTCCGCTTCTCCGCCATCTGCATTGAAGTAACGCATCCGGAAATCGGCCTGATTCGATGGATTTTCCAACAACAAAACTCCGTCTGCTCCGACCCCATGGTGGCGATCACAAAGCCGCGCGATTTGACTGCGATTCAGATTGATTTCCCCTGCCCTGTTGTCGATAAGGACGAAGTCGTTTCCCGCACCATCCATCTTTGTGAAACGCAGCATTGGAGCATTCTAGTCGCGGCCTTCGTCCTTGTCATGTTGAGCGAAGTCGAGACATCTCTGATCTGATCAGGCTAAAATTAGAGATTCCTCGACTTCGCTCGGAATGACAAACGTGTAGTCGCCTCGCTGCGTCGAGGCGCTCTAGCTCTGTTGTTGGCCGCAGCACGGCGACACAGCGCCGTGGCTATGTTACAAGAAGAAAGCTCCGTCATTGCCAGATCCGCTTTTGATGATTACTTATTCCGCCGTGAAGGGACTAGCCACTTGGGTTTATGTTGTAATTCTTGGGCTTACCGCGTCTGCGTCATTCGCAGGCGATTACAACAGTTTGATTCTCGACCAGATTCGTCAAATGCCGCAAGGCGGTCGCTACTCTGTGTCGCACGTTGCAAAGATCCGTCTGCAATCTTCGGCGCACTTCGAGTCCGGGAAATTTTTCATATTGCCATCACAGGCGTCACCGAGTTTTTGCTCAGGCGCAACCTATCTGGTCTTCATCAGAACGATCGAAGCCTTACGGGCACGTGGTCAGCTAGGGCTCGATTATTCCACGTTGGAACGATTAATCATTCGAGATCAACGAGACGGTGAAGGCATCTGGGGAAGATGGAATGCAAACGGACCTGGTACGGCCCGCCTTTTTCACGAGCTACAGCTTGGACAAAACTTCGATGATTTCGCTAAAGCGAAGCCGGGAGATTTTATGAAGATTTTCTGGTCTCGAAAGGTTGGCAGGGACGAGCATGGCCATTCGACAATTTTCCTGGGCATGGAGAATCGTCCAGACGGTCAGTATGTCCGTTACTGGTCGAGTAACGTTCCATCCGGCTATGGCGAAAAAAGCGTTCCGCGAAGCAAGATCGCTTACGCAATTTTTTCCCGGCTTCAAGCGCCGGCCAATCTCGCTCGAATCAGCAACGCTCCATTTGTCGATACATACCTGGCGTCTCTCATTCGAAAGCGCTCCAGCATTGTGGAAGCCGGCGCGAAGTGCGGATTGTAGTTCAACGCGAACGCCAGTCGCGCTAAGGCCTCAATCGGTTGATTGCCTGACGTTTGTGAAATCGTGCTTGCGCTGACCTGAACCGCTCCCTACAACGAGGCAATGATGATCGAAACCTTAAAACGTCATTGGTGGGTTCCAGTGATAAGGGGTATCGCTGCAATTGTGTTTGGCGTGATCGCGTTCACGCATCCCGTTATGGCTGCCGCAACGTTAGTGCTGTTCTTTGGAGCATGGGTGCTGATCGACGGCATATGCCGCGTCATCGGCGCCATCGGACATCGCAGTTCGGATCCGGACTGGGGATGGCATATTCTCATTGGAATTGTGGGGATCATCGTCGGACTCCTCACATTTCATGCACCGCAAGTGACCGCGCTGGCTCTGGTGATCTACATTGCGGCGTGGGCGCTCATGATTGGCGTGACAGAGATTGCCTTCGCGATCAGGCTGCGCCGCGAGATCAAAGGCGAATGGTTTCTGATCCTCATGGGTCTGGCGTCAATTATTTTCGCGATACTGCTTCTCTGGAACCCGATTGCTGGGGCCGCCGCCGTAATTTGGCTCATCGCCTGGTATGCTGTGGTAATAGGTATTCTGGCCATCTTTTTTGGTTTTCGCCTGCGCAGCCTCTCCGCGTCACCGGTGTCATAGCTGGATTGGGGAATCCAAGGACCCGGGCTTCGGAACACCACTCCTTGCAATCGGGAATTTCGCTTGTTCGGCTCTCAATTCAGGTATGAGTCAACCTAGCAGGGCGCCGAAAAGATTACTTTGGCAATATTTCGCAAGCCATACGGCTTTGTGCGATGGATGATCCGATTTCTCTACGCCACTCGAATATGGGTCCTCATACGCATGGAATTTCCAAAGGCGGAAATCCAGAGCCTGTTCACTCCCTATGAAAAAAAACACCTCCACGCCAAGGGTCCGACCAGCAAACGGTTCGCAAGTTAACACTAGTGATCAAGTTGATGGCAAAAAGTTGCTTGCTGCCCTCACTGCATTCAAACGCGGAGATTTTTCGGCAAGATTGCCGGAAGACTGGACAGGAGTTGCCGGCAAGATTGCGGACATTTTCAATGACACAATCTTGATCAATCAGCATCTGACGCAGGAACTGGAACGTATCCGACGTGTAGTTGGAAAAGAAGGCAGGATCAGACAAAGGGCATCGCTCGGAGATGTAACCGGCTCTTGGGCGGAAGCGGTGAGATCGGTCAACGATCTGATTGGGGATTTGGTTCATCCTACGAGCGAAATGGCACGCGTGATAGGCGCTGTCGCCAGGGGAAACTTATCCGAGATGATGCCTACAGAGATTCAAGGCCGGGAACTCGAAGGTGAGTTTCTGCGCGCGGCAAAAATCGCGAATACGATGGTGCGTCAGCTCAACGCTTTCGCTTCGGAGGTTACTCGTGTCGCTCGCGAGGTGGGGATAGAAGGCAAACTAGGCGGCCAGGCAAATGTCAAGGGCGTTGCAGGCACCTGGAAGGATTTGACTGAGAACGTTAATCTGATGGCTGGTAATCTTACCGACCAGGTCCGAAATATCGCCACGGTAACAACCGCGGTCGCGACCGGCGATTTGACCAAAAAAATCACCGTCGATGTGAAGGGCGAGTTCCTCGAGCTTAAAGCTACAATAAATGTGATGGTGGATCAGCTGCGGTCGTTTGCCTCGGAGGTAACGCGCGTTGCACGGGAGGTGGGTTCTGAGGGAATTCTCGGGGGACAAGCCCGCGTCGAAGGTGTCTCGGGCACTTGGAAAGATTTGACCGATTCCGTCAATTTCATGGCGCGCAATCTGACCGAACAGGTCCGCAACATTGCAGCAGTCACGACCGCTGTCGCCAAGGGGGACTTGTCGAAGAAAATCACTGTGGACGTAAAAGGTGAAATCCTCGAATTGAAAAACACCACCAATACGATGGTGGATCAGCTAAGCTCGTTTGCATCGGAAGTAACGCGCGTTGCACGAGAAGTCGGGACAGACGGGAAACTCGGCGGTCAGGCAGACGTGAGAGGCGTCGCCGGAACCTGGAAAGACCTAACCGAAAGCGTAAATTCGATGGCCGGTAACCTGACGGCGCAGGTTCGCAACATTGCCGAGGTGACAACGGCAGTCGCCAGCGGCGATTTGTCGAAAAAAATCACCGTGGACGTCCGTGGTGAAATTCTTGAACTCAAATACACCATAAACACCATGGTGGATCAGCTTCGTTCTTTTGCGTCCGAAGTGACTCGCGTTGCGCGCGAAGTCGGCAGTGAAGGAAAACTGGGCGGACAGGCCGATGTCCAGGGTGTGGCTGGCACCTGGAAGGACCTGACGAATAACGTGAATACGATGGCAGGCAATCTCACCGCTCAGGTTCGCAATATTGCCGACGTAACGACCGCCGTCGCACGCGGCGATCTTTCCAAGAAAGTCACAGTCGACGTAAAGGGCGAAATTCTCGAGCTGAAAAACACTGTGAACACGATGGTGGATCAGCTCAATTCATTCGCGTCAGAGGTCACGCGCGTCGCACGCGAGGTAGGAACGGAGGGAGAATTGGGAGGCCAGGCAACCGTTAAAGGCGTGGCCGGCACGTGGAAAGACCTTACTGACAGTGTCAATTTCATGGCCCGTAACCTGACGAATCAAGTGCGTGGCATCGCCAAAATTGTGACCGCCGTCGCTAAGGGAGATCTAAACCAGAAACTCCTTGTTGAGGCAAAGGGAGAAATCGGGGAGCTGGCCGATACAATCAACGATATGATTGATACGCTCGCCACGTTCGCCGACCAGGTCACTACTGTCGCGCGCGAGGTGGGTGTTGAGGGCAAACTGGGCGGGCAAGCCAATGTTCCGGGCGCGGCGGGGACGTGGCTGGATTTGACCGACAACGTGAATCGGCTGGCAGCAAATCTAACCACGCAACTTCGAGCGATCGCTGATGTTGCCACCGCTGTTACGAAAGGCGACCTGACGCGTTCTATTCAGGTCGGGGCGCAAGGCGAAGTCGCTGCGGTGAAGGACAACATCAATGAAATGATTCGCAACTTGAAAGACACGACCTTGCGAAACAAGGAACAAGACTGGCTTAAGACCAATCTCGCCAAGTTCACGCGAATGCTGCAAGGCCAGCGAGACCTGCTGATGGTTGCCAAGCTGACCTTGTCAGAGCTCGCCCCGGTGGTTCCGGCGCAACAGGGAGTTTTCTACATCATGAACAAGTCGGGGCCAGAACCGGAACTTAAGCTGTTAGCGAGCTACGCTTGCGACCAGAGCGGGATGAAGAGCTCTTTCAAGCTCGGTGAGAGTTTGGTGGGACAAGCGGCGCTTGAAAAAAAACGCATTCTCATCACCGACGCACCCGGCGACTACATAAAGGTAAGCTCCGCATTAGGCGCCGCCCGACCGATGAACATCGTTGTACTGCCGATTCTATTCGAGGGAGAAATCAAAGGAGTCATGGAGCTTTCGTCGCTCGAGCGTTTCAACTCGACGCATCAGGCATTTCTGGACCAGTTGACGGAGAGCATCGCCATCGTTCTTCACACAATTGAAGCCAACACGAGGACGGAGAATTTGCTCAAACAATCACAGTCGCTTGCAACAGAACTTCAAAATCGTCAGGAAGAGTTGCAGAAGACCAACCTGGAATTGGCAGAAAAGGCGCGCTCCAATATGGCAAAAGATCAATTTCTTGCCATGCTCAGTCACGAGTTGCGAACCCCTCTTACGCCCGTGCTGGCGTCCGCGCTTGCTCTGGAGAGCGAGCCTGCATTGCCTGAGGGCATTCACGAATCCCTCCAAATGATCCGGCGCAACGTGGAATTGGAGGCGCGGTTGATTGATGATTTGCTCGACCTAACCCGCATCGACCGCGGCAAGGTGCAGTTGAATTTTGAAGTCGTGGACGCTCACATCCTTCTTCAAAATGCTCTCGAAATTTGTCAGCCGGAAATCGATCGCAAGCATCTGCTGCATTCCGTCAATCTCGGCGCACAGAAAGTCCACTTGCGAGCAGACCCGGCGCGACTGCAACAAATCTTTTGGAATCTGATAAATAACGCAGTGAAGTTTACACCAAACCAGGGTCAGATTTTCCTGTCCACGAGCAATGACGCCGAGGAACATCTTCACGTTGAGATCGCAGATAGCGGCTTGGGGATTGATCCAGAATCACTGCCGAAAATTTTTGATGCGTTTGAACAAGGCGGCCGCACACAGCTGGGCGGACTGGGCCTGGGTTTGGCTATCAGCAAGGCGCTTGTGGAAGCGCAAGAGGGAACAATCACAGCACAAAGTCCAGGTCGAAATAAGGGCTCCAGATTTACTTTGGTTTTTCCAACATGCGAAATAGCAGCGGCTCAGTTTGCTCCCGCTGTTTCTCCGACCAAACCAGAGCGCCACGGTATGCGGATTTTGCTTGTCGAAGATCACGAAGATACGAATCGGTCGCTGACGAACCTGCTTCGGAGGCGCGGTTATCAAGTTGAGTCAGCATTTAATCTTGAGTCTGCTCTCGACTTAAGCTCGAAAGTGCAATTTGACGTGCTGATTAGCGATCTGGCGTTGCCAGACGGCAGCGGTATCGATTTGGTGCAAAGACTTCAATCCACGCGCCCAATCGTCGGTATTGCTCTCACCGGCTTCGGTATGGAGGATGACATTCGCAAGGGTCGAGAGGCCGGGTTCCATTATCATCTCGTCAAGCCGATCGATCTCAATAGGCTCGACTCGTTGATCCAAGAGAGCGCGAACATTCTGCCCATCTAATTAGAAGTCGTTCCTGACGAACTAAACTCGTTGCCCACTGCACGAGCGTGAGGCGCTGGAAGCAGGCGCCGTTGCAGCTCTCAAGTCCGCGACGCAAAGCTGGACAATAACAGTCGTCTAACACCGCCACTGCCAGCCTTAACACTTATGAGAAGTGCGTTGTACTAACGCGTGAACGTGGAGACCACGGTACGCACAGCGCTTCTTGTACCCTTAACCACACTGTGGCCGACGTTTTTCGCAGTGTGTACGGAGCTCTTTGCCACATTTTTCGCTGTTCTCACAGGTCCGGCATCAACCGTGCCAATGGAAATGGCAAAGGCTAGCATCATTGAAAACAACGCTTTCATAGTACTAACTGATTCGTTTCGGAGCCTCCGAATGCGCCTAGTACAACG
This sequence comes from Verrucomicrobiota bacterium, assembly GCA_046732035.1. GTDB lineage: Bacteria > Verrucomicrobiota > Verrucomicrobiia > Chthoniobacterales > UBA10450 > Udaeobacter. The sequence goes on along the minus strand of JBKPMH010000205.1, from coordinate 816 downwards.
GCGCCGTAAATGAGAGCGAAACTGCCCCGGGCGCGATAAATCAATGAACTTCAGCGTGGGCCCGCCAGGATTCGAACCTGGGACCAAGGGATTATGAGTCCCCTGCTCTAACCGCTGAGCTACAGGCCCAACTTCATAGGTAAATTTCAACGGAAAAAAAACGTTCGTGTCTAATTTTCACGGTGACATTCTACGGTCAACCTTATGAAACTGCGCAAACCTTCGAAAACATGGCAAAAACCCGCAAGCCAAATCTTCTCCGTCATAAGTCCGGACGCTATTATGCCCGCGCCTTTGCTGGTGGCAAAGAAGTTTGGCAGTCGCTCAAGACATCACATTACAGCGTCGCGGAAGCGAAGCTCTCGGAATTTCTGAAAGAACATCGCGAGCGCGTGAGCAACGGCAACGGTGAAGTGTCAGCCAAAATGACATTTGGCGAAGCCCTCAAAATCCATCAGCAGAACCTGGAGAACGATGTAGCGATCAAACCGGCAACGCGGCACTACTGGAATCAGATTTTTGTCGCGCTGCTCAAAAGCTGGCCAGGATTGACAGATCGGGAAATTCGGCGCGTCACCAAAACGGATTGTAAAGAGTGGGCCCGTACATTTCGAAAGGTTGCGTCTCCGACACGGTATAACAACACGCTTTCGGGATTGCGCCATGTATTCGACGTGGCGACAGAGGCAGGGATTATCTACAGGAATCCGGCGGAAACGCTGAAACGCGTACCCGTGCGCCCTAAGCAACTGACGCTGCCGAGCAGTGACCAGTTCTTGCAAGTTGTCGACGTGGTAGAACACGCCGGCGCATGGT
>JBKPMH010000204.1:0-23300 GCA_046732035.1 Verrucomicrobiota bacterium | reverse complement strand
GTTCCGTGGCCATGCCAGCGCGGAAGATCTCCGTTACGTGGTAGAAAAACCGGAATGATTTCTCCCCCCCTGGCCGACAGTACGCCTCACTCCGTGGGCGTCAGGCTATCGTCTTTTCACAACTTGCGGCGTGAAGCTGATTGCCTGCCCGGCCCATGCTCGACATGACAGAAGCCGTCTGCGCTTCCAAAAAGAAGGACCTCCTTGCCGAAGAATTCCTGCGCTATCTCGCGGATGCGCGAAATGCTTCGCCTCGGACGTTAAAGGCGTATCGCCATGCATTGACAGCTTTTCGGACTGAAAACCAAACGCCGTGGAAAAAATGCCGTGGAGACGATTTTCGCGATTATTTATTTGCCATCGCGAAGCGCGGGCAGGCGCGTTCGTATGTGCGATTGCAGTTTTCAGCGCTGCGCACCTTTTATCAGTTCCTGGCGGCTCGAAAGGGGCTGCGCGGTAATCCGGTCCGCGAAGTGCAATTGCCGAAAATAGAGAGGAAGCTGCCGCTGATCCTCACGCGTCACCAGGTAGAGGAACTTCTTGCGGCTCCAACACGTGAGAAGAAAAGCAGATCTGCGCCGGCCTGGATGCCTCTGCGTGATGTCGCTGTAATGGAATTGTTTTACAGCAGTGGCTTGCGGCTAAGCGAATTGGCTGCGCTCGATGTGGCTGAAGTCGACCCTTACACAGAGTCTGTCCGCGTTTTCGGCAAAGGCCGCAAAGAGCGAATCTGTCCTGTAGGATTGCCCGCTCTGGAGGCGATCTCGCGTTATCGCGCGCTGGCGAACGTGCATTCGGGACCGTTGTTCATCAATAAGGCGCGACGAAGAATATCTCCGCGTTCGATCTGGCTCGTCTTGAAACGTTATGTTCGCCACACATCGATTCCAATATCAATCAGTCCGCATAAGTTGCGGCACAGTTTTGCGACGCACATGCTCGATCGTGGTGCCGATCTGCGCAGCGTTCAGGCGTTACTGGGCCATGCCAGCCTGTCGACGACTCAAATATACACCCACGTTACCACCGAACGACTAAAGAAGGCCTATGCGGATGCTCATCCGCGAGCATAATCGTAACGCAGCTATCCGAAGCGGTGAGAACAGCCAGCACCTCTGTTTGCTCCAGGCTGGCTAACTCGCGGCAGACGCCGTCGCGTGCGGTTCGATTGCGTGAAAACTGAGTTTCCCGTCAGTAGCGATCACTTCGACGCGATCGCCAGGCTTGACGTTGCCACGCAGTAATTCCTCGGCTAACGGGTCCTCCAGATAACGTTCCACGGCGCGGCGCATCGGCCGCGCTCCATATTGAGGATCGTATCCCTTCTCGATCAGGAACTCCTTCGCGCTTTCCTTCAGTTCAATGTGAACATCCTTGGCTTTGATCCGTGTCAGCACCTTAGCCACTTCCAGATCCACGATGCGCAACAACTCCGGTTTGCCAAGCGAGTGGAAAACAATAATTTCGTCCAATCTGTTGAGAAACTCGGGCTTAAACACTCGCCTACTTTCTTCGAGAATCTTGTCGCGCATGGAATCGTAATCATGCCCTTCCAGCGGTGCGCCGAAGCCCATCACCGTCTGCTTCTTCAACAAATCGGCTCCCACATTGGATGTCATGATAATGATGGTGTTGCGGAAATCGATCTTTCGCCCTAACGAGTCGGTGATCTTGCCGTCCTCGAGAATCTGCAAAAGCAAATGCATCACATCCGGGTGCGCTTTTTCGATCTCGTCAAAAAGCACTACTGAATACGGCCTGCGACGCACCGCTTCCGAAAGCTGGCCGCCCTCCTCGTAACCGACATAGCCCGGCGGTGAACCGATTAAACGCGACGCCGTGAACTTTTCCATGTACTCCGACATGTCGATCTGGATCAACGCGTCGGCGTCGCCAAACATGAACTCGGCAAGCGTACGAGCCAGGTAAGTCTTGCCTACGCCAGTGGGACCGAGAAATACGAAGGATCCAATGGGCCGCTTTGGATCTTTTAAGTCCGCGCGAGACCGGCGCAAAGCTTTGCTAATCGCGGTCACCGCTTCGTCCTGGCCGATCACACGCTGCTTCATCTCGCTCTCCATGGTGAGCAGCTTTTGCGTTTCCTCCTGCTCCATCCGCTGCAGAGGAACACCGGTCACTTTCGAAATGATGTGCATCATGTCGTCCGCCGTGACGATCACTTCCTTCTCTTCTCGTTCCTCGCGCCACTTGTTTAGAATGCCATCGAGCTTTTCCTTGGTTTGCTTTTCTTTGTCGCGGAGCGCTGCGGCTTTTTCGAAATCCTGCGCTTTGATGGCCCCTTCCTTTTCCACGCGGATTTCTTCTATCTCTTTCTCGATGTCCTTCACATCCGGCGGCCGGGTCATGGCATTAATACGCGCCCGCGCGCCGGCCTCGTCCATGACGTCGATAGCTTTATCGGGAAGAAATCGCCCAGTGATGTAACGATCGGAAAACCTGACAGCTGTTTCCAATGCTTCGTCGGTAAGTCTCGCCTTGTGATGAGCCTCGTACTTCGGCCGCAGGCCTTTCAAAATTTGAATGGCTTCATCGACCGTTGGCGCATCCACTTTGATGGTCTGGAAACGACGTTCCAGCGCGGCGTCCTTTTCGATGTACTTGCGGTATTCGTTCATCGTCGTCGCACCGACGCATTGCAATTCGCCGCGGCTTAAGGCGGGCTTGATGATGTTCGAGGCATCCATCGCACCTTCGGCAGAACCAGCGCCGACTATTGTATGCAGCTCGTCAATGAACAGGATCACGTTCTTGGAACGCCGGATCTCGTCCATTACCGCCTTGATGCGCTCTTCGAACTGGCCGCGGTATTTTGTGCCCGCCACCATTAATGCGAGATCCAGCGTAATCACGCGTCTGTCTCGCAAGAGTTCGGGCACATTCCCGCTTGCAATCTCCTGAGCCAGCCCTTCTGCAATTGCCGTCTTGCCGACACCTGCCTCGCCAATCAGGACTGGATTGTTTTTTGTTCGCCGGCAAAGCACTTGGATGACGCGCTCGATTTCGTTACGCCGGCCAATTACCGGATCCAGTTCACTTTTCTTTGCCAAATCGGTCAGGTCACGCCCAAATGCCCGGAGTGCTGGCGTCTTGACGTCCTTCTTTGTCGGCTCGCCGCTTCCTTCCTGTTCCGATTCCGAAGGCGTGAAATTTGGATCGAGTTCTTTCAGTATTTCGTTACGCGTGCGTTCGATGTCGAGTTCAAGACTCTTGAGAACTCTCGCCGCGACGCCCTCTCCCTCCCGCAACAGTCCGAGCAGAATATGCTCAGTCCCGACATAGGAATGATTCAGCGCCTTGGCCTCCTTGCCGGCAAGCGCGAGGACTTTTTTGACTCGAGGAGTGTAGGGAACATTCCCAACCATCTTGGTTTCCGGCCCCGACCCGACCTGTTTCTCCACCTCCATCCGCACGGTCTCAAGATCGAGACCCATTTTTTGCAGAACGTTCACGGCCACTCCCTGGCCCAGTTTGATTAGGCCGAGGAGTAGATGCTCCGTACCAACGTAATTATGGTTAAACCGGTCCGCTTCTTTGCGAGCAAGCGCCAGAACCTGTTGAGCCCGGGGAGTAAAGTTATTCATCGTTCGATGGCAAGATAACCGGGTCTTCCCCCGACTGCCTCGCCATCTTACTAATATCAGGTTTGGGAAAGAGTTTCAAACGCTCTCGAATAATTTGGGCGCGCAAGTGGTCCCGTTCTTCCGCGTTTAGCTTCTGCTGAGAGCTTTTTTGCAAATGTGCCGGCTGAGTTTCAATAAACAATTCATCGATTTGTAATCGTCGGTCTTCAGGGAACGCGCCAAGATCGATCCCGAGCTTGATAACCGAGAGCAGGTTGAGCGCTTCCTTCGACGCCATCGCATGAGCGTAGGTCAACACCCCATACGCACGACCAATCTGATCCAAAAGCGTGTTCGGTTTTTTCTGGAGCAGAATTTGTCGCGCGTTGTGCTCCTTTTCGATGATCGTTTCAATTACTTTACTCAGGCGACTGATGATCTCTTCTTCCTTTTCACCAAGTGTCGTTTGATTTGAAATTTGGAAAAGATTCCCCATTGCCTCTGTGCCCTCGCCGTACAAACCGCGAACCGCCAGTCCGATTTTGCTCACGGCTTGAATCACCTGATTGATCAATTCACTCAGGACCAGACCCGGTAAATGAAGCATGGCGGAGGCTCGCATTCCGGTGCCAACATTCGTTGGACATGCCGTCAGGTAGCCAAGGTGTGGGTCGAAAGCGAAGTCCAGTTTGCTTTCGAGCGCACTATCGATTTTATCGACAAGCTTAAACGATTGTTTCAGCTGGAGACCAGAGCGAATCGATTGCATGCGCAAATGATCTTCTTCGTTGATCATGATGCTCAAAGTCTGTCGCCGATTCACGACGACGGCGCTGCCAGCGCCTTTTGCAGCGTGCTCGCGACTGATCAAATGCCGTTCCACGAGAACCTGTCTGTCCATGGCTGAAAGGTCTTGCAAGCTTTCCGCGAAAGACTCCTGCATTTCGGGAAGCGCTTCCACGCGCGACCTGATCAATTCCAGAATCGAATTACGTTCCGCCTTTTTCGCCCAACCCGGAAAGGGACGGTTGCGCAAATTGCGTGCGAGTCGTACGCGGCTGCTAATGACAATTTGGTGATGAGGTCCCTCACCGCGTAGCCACTCCCCCGCGGTGGCCAGCATATTGGAAAGTTTCATGATGACTTGGAGAGCTCGATCTCGAGTTGTCGGATTTCGTCGCGCAATGACGCGGCTGTCTCGTAGTTCTCGTCGGCCACGGCTTTTTGCAGGTTCTCGGCGAGGGCCCGCATACGGTGATTAAGTACCATAGTCCGCTGTGCGCGTTCGGGGAATTTGCCGACATGTTCGGTGCCCTTGTGCATGGCTTTTAAAAGCGAGCTCATGCCGTCCGCGAAGGTGACATAGCACTCGCTGCAGCCCAGCCGTCCGGTCTTTTTAAAATCAGCCTGGCTAAATCCGCACATGGGACATTTTTGAGTCGACGCGCCTTTTTCGATTTCTTCCGCTGCGCCGATACCAAGCAACAAATCCGCGAGCGCGAAACCGGTGGGGTCCTGGACGCCCTTCTCTTTGGAGCATGCGTCGCAAAGATTCACCTTTTGCATTTTGCCTTCCAAAATCTGCGTCAGGAAGACGGTTGCGTCATTGCATTTGCAAACGTCACACAACATCTTTTTTAATTAGACCTTGTTGGTTTGGAGACATTCAACCCTGCTATTTCCACGACGTTTCAGCGTCCGAGCGGCTTTGCTCAATTCTTAGGGGAAGATAGGCGTGCCCGTTTCCCGGGTGACCTGGCGAAATCGTGCGATAATACGAGCAGTGACCGGCCCTGGCTTGCCGTTGCCGATCGATCGGCCATCCGCTTTTACGACTGGGACAATCTCTGCGGCAGTGCCGGTAAGGAAGCATTCGTCAGCAACAAAAATATCGTGACGGGTGATATTAGTTTCCCGAACTTTGACGCCAAGTTCGGCGCCGATTTCGAACACTACCGCGCGTGTGATTCCCCGCAGCGCACCGGCTGCAACGGGAGGCGTGAAGATCTGACCGTGCTTGACCACAAAAACATTATCTGCGGTGCATTCGGCAACGTTTCCCTCGTCATTTAACATGAGTGCTTCATCTGCTCCCGCCAAATTGGCCTCAACTCGGGCCATCACGTTGTTCAGGTAATTCAGCGATTTCACCGCTGGATTTAGTGATGCGGGATTCGTGCGCCGCGTTGCACAGGTCACTATGGTCAATCCTTTGCGGTAAAAATCCTCGTGATAAAGCGCGATCGTAGCGGCAATGATAATCACGCTCGGAGACTTACATTGCGTCGGGTTTAGACCCAAATTCCCAATTCCGCGTGTAACAACCAGACGGATATAGCCGTCACGCAAATGATTTTGTCGGATTGTCTCCAGCACTGCTTCCGTCATCTCTTGCATCGTTATCGGAATTTCCAGACAGATCGAACGCGCTGAGTCCCATAATCGAAGAAGGTGCTCTTCGAGTCGAAAAACGCGGCCATTGTAAAACCGAATCCCTTCAAAGATTCCGTCGCCATAAAGCAAACCATGATCGAACACGGAAATCTTCGCGTTGGCTTCCGAGTAGAATTGTCCGTCAATGTAAATCTTGGCTTGCTTGACCCCGGTGGTCCGGCGCGGGCGACTTTCGACTGCGGGTTCGATTACTGCCTCGGCACCAGGCTCGCGAATTTTCGATTCTTCCAACACCGTCTCGTCAGTGGTTTTCATAATCGTCAGAAAATCTCCAATGCTTAAGCGACCAATTCAAGTTGCAAATAGAAGTACTCAATTGAATCGCTGATATGCCGCCGACTGTAACCATCTGACGATTGAAGGTTTTGACCATTTAGCTTTCAGTTCGCAGCACGCCGTCTTTGATGTGCAATTCACGGTCGCCGCGTGCGGCAAGGCGACTATCGTGCGTCACCACGAGCAGCGTCATCTTTCGCGAACGGGTCAGGTCCAGTAAGAGATCGACAATTACATCTCCGGTTTTCGAATCGAGATTTCCAGTTGGCTCATCGGCGAAAATGATTTCAGGACTATTCGTTAACGCCCGCGCGATGGCCACGCGCTGTTGTTCGCCCCCGGAAAGTTCTGCCGGAAGATGATGCATGCGGCCAGCCAATCCAACAGTCTTCAAGCTTTCTGCGGCATGTTCCCTTGCAGGTTTGCCACCGATCATCCCGGGAAGCGAGACGTTTTCCAGCGCCGTCAACTCCGGCAACAAAAAATATCCCTGGAATATGAAACCCATTTTTCGATTTCGAAAACGCGCTTGTGAAGCAGATGTGCCATTGTAAAGATTGCGTCCCTCAAATTCCACCATCCCGGACTCGGGGCGCTCCAAACCCGCCAGCGTGTAGAGAAGCGTTGTCTTGCCTGCGCCGGAAGCACCCGAAAGAAAGACCGCTTCATTGCGCGCAACCTGCATGGAGATACCGCGCAAAACCTCGATCCGGCGAGGACCCATTCGGAAAGATTGGAAAAGATCGCGCGCTACTAGTTGCGGTGTTGCCGTTTCCATCGAGAAAGATTTATCTCTTATCTGCCGCAAACACGATGCGAACACAAGAGCGTGGGATGGTGCGTACGATGAAAAGCCGCCGTTGAAATGATCGACAGCGGCTTTTGGGTTGAGCGAACCCGTTAGCTCATTCCCAGAGATGACAACGTCGGCTGGTCAATGGCTGAGGTCATGTATAAGCCGTGATCGCGCTGATAACCCGCAATCGCCTCGCGTGTAAGTGGTCCAAGCAAGCCATCCACTTCGCCCTGGTAATAGCCTTGTGCCTGCAGCGCAGCCTGGACATTGGCGACCACTTGATCAGGTGGCAAGCTGTTGTAGCCGTAGATCGGACCATCATAGGCATAGTACGAATTGGGAGCGTAACCCCACGCCGGGTACCACCAGCCTGAATTCCAATAGTACCATCCACCATATACGAAAACGATGCGGTTGTAGTGATTCCGCCACCAAACCCTGTCATGCCACAAAGGGTTATAATTTCGGAAGGCCCAATAGTTGTTGCCCTGCCAATACTGACTTCCCTGGATCCGTCTGTTTTGCTGAAACTTTACCGAGTTATATTTTGTTGGACGAGTGTTCGACGCCAAATTGAAATGCTGGGCCTTGTACTTCTTGTTGGATTGGAACGCCGCCGCAGAACGCGTGTTACCTTTCCACTGCTTTCCCTTCTTGGAATAAGCGGCATCGTTCGCGTATCGACCGGCTTGGGCGTTTTGGGCTGTGATTTGGTTGGCCCCCTTCTTTCCTTTGTTCGTATTCGCCCGAGCCTGATTATTTACCTGCCTGTTTAGGACCTGTTGATTTTGCTTCGTTTTTTTCGCCGCATATTGACGCGGTTGAGTATTCGGTGTCGCGATTTTTTGTGGGCTTTTCTTCGCAACGTTCGGTCTCGACTGATTAACCTGCTGCCTACTTTTTGCCTTCTGGTACGATGTTGGTCGCGAGGGTGTCTGATACCGATTAGTCGTTGTCTTCTTCGGTGCAGCCGCGGGACGCGCATGCTGCGTCGCCTGAGGCTGCCTGCTTTTCTGTGCCTGTTTCTTTTGTTTGTCCTTTTGAGCAGCGGCCGCTGAACAGGCGAGCGCCACGCTGCAAATTAAAACTAAAAATGTTCTCATAGTTTTGTTTCAGTTCGAACAGTTGGACTTTTTGCGTCGGCGATTTATTCAAAGACCAGCACCGCATGTCCAGCAATTTCCGCGTAGTCTGGCTGAGACAACATAGAACATGTCAGCTGTCACAATCTTTTGAGTTACCGGAACCCTTTTGCTAAACTTTGGATGCTCCCCGGAGATCAACTTATTGATCGTCAACGCGTCACCCCTTCGAATATCTCTCGTGCTTTCGAGACAAACGTTCTGGATCACTGAAAAGGCCGCACAGCCAGTTCGCGGTGCGGCCTTCGACAGAACGGCGTGTGTTATGCTACACCCAATGTTTCCAAAGTTGGCTGATCAACTGCCGATGTAACCGCCAATCCATTGTCCGCCTGAAACGCCGCCAACGCGGCACGCGTCTGTGGGCCGATGGCACCGTCTATAGCCCCGGCATAATAGCCCTGATCTTGCAAAGCCACCTGGACGTTAATAATCACTTGGTCGGGCGTTATATTCGCATAACCGGTGTAAATCGGTCCGTCGTAGGCGTACCAACCATACGGGTCATAACCCCACGCGGGATACCAGTATCCGGTATTCCAGTACCACCATCCGCCCAGAACGAACACGATGTTGGAATGATGATTTCTCCACCAGCCGCGATCATGCCACGTCCGGTTGTAATTATGAAAAGCGGCGTATCTCGCATTATTGAAACGAGCGTTCCGCCAGTTATTGGTGACCCGGATATTTCCTGCTCTATTATGCAACACGTTACGCGCCAAATTCAGATTTCTTTTCCGATTAACGGTCAGATTTCTTTGAGCTGCATTTCTGGTGGCCTTCGCGATACGCTCGTTGCCGGCTTGTGCAGCTTGTCCGCGATTCGTTCGTCCATTTGCACGCGCGAGATTTCTCTCGCGATTTAGCGTTGTTCGGTTTCGCTCTGCATCACTTGCCTTACCTTTTGCGACCTGCGAACTGCGTGTCCTCGCCGCGTCGGCCCCGCCTGTCCGCGCTGCAGCGCTTCCAGCAACCTTTCGCTGATCGCCAACTGTTGCTCTATTGCGGCTCACTGTTCTGTGTTGCGACACATGAGTCCTGGCTCTCGCCGTGCCGACGTGACTAGTCCGTGGAGCACGATCCGCTCGCGCAACTGTGTGGCCTCCACCGCTTTTATGTGAGACAACGTGCGCACTGCCGCTCCTCGCTGATGCGTGGCCTCCTTTCTCTCTTGGAGCACCCCACGCCGTGAGCACAAGCGCAAGGCTCCCGATGCACGCCAAATATACAATACGTTTCATGGTTTCCCTTCTACTTTTCTTTATTGATTAAACTCCCGGCGTGCTTGGGAGGTTGCGATTTTTCTGGTCAGGCGTGTTGTTGGCGGACGGCCTCAAACAACACAATTCCAACCGCAGTAGCCAGATTGAGGCTTCGGGTCGCATGCATTGGAATGCAAATGCAGCGGTCCCTGTTTGCCGCAAGCAAACCCTCCGGAAGGCCTTTGGTTTCAGGACCGAACACGAGAAAATCGTCGCACTGAAATCTTGCGTGGTAGTACGGGCGATCACTCTTCGTGGTTAGAAAAAAATAATTCGCATCGTGTGGGTGTGACTGTTGCAGCGCCTGAAAGGAGTCCCATACTTTCAAACTTACCTCGTTCCAATAGTCGAGACCGGCTCGTTTCAACTGTCGATTGTCGAGTGAAAAGCCAAGCGGCCGAATCAAATGCAGTGTTGATTGAGTTGCGAGACAAAGCCTCCCGATGTTGCCCGTGTTTGGCGGTATCTCCGGGCGAACCAGAACGACATTAAACATCCTACTCTTCCACGGCCTTTCGCGCAGATCTCACTCTCATTTCCCAAAAGGTGAAAAGAGAGAACAGCTAAAGAAGAGACAACCTATAACTTGCTGGCGACGAGTTTTTCCAGCTTCACTACATCCGCGGCAAACTTCCGGATTCCTTCGCCCGTTTTCTCGTACGCCATCGCATTGTCGTTCAGCAGCCAGCGGAACGTCTTTTCGTCGAGCACGAGCTTCTCGACCTTGGCTGATTTCGCTTTCTCCGGACTAAGCTTCCGCTCGACTGGCTCCGTCGATTTTGAAAGCTCCTCCATCAGTTCCGGGCTAATCGTCAGGCAATCGCATCCGGCAAGTTCGAGAATCTGTCCAACGTTGCGAAAGCTAGCGCCCATAACTTCGGTCGCAATACCGAACTTTTTGTAATACGTATAAATCTCCGTAACTGACTGCACTCCAGGATCTTCAGGTCCGGTATAGTCTCGTTTATTCTCCTTTTTGTACCAATCGTAGATCCGACCCACAAATGGCGAGATAAGCTGCACCCTCGCTTCTGCTGCGCGGACCGCCTGCGGCAGCGAAAACATCAGTGTTAAATTGCAACGGATCGCCTCCTTTTGCAGTTGCTCTGCGGCAACCAGTCCTTCCCAAGTCGACGCAATTTTGATCAACACGCGCTCGCGCGGAATTTTTCGATCCTCGTAAAGTTTGATCAGGTGACGCGCCTTGTTGATCGAACCCTCCACGTCGTACGACAAGCGCGCGTCGGTCTCGGTCGAGACGCGTCCTGGCACAATCTCGAGAATGTCGGTGCCGAACTGGACAAGTAGGTGATCGCAAATGTCTTCGATCTGCGCGTGTCCCGTCAGCCCTGATTTCTTTCGATCAGCAATTACCTCCTCCAGCAGGTGCCCATACTCCGGTTTTTGGGTGGCAGCGTAAACGAGACTCGGATTCGTCGTGGCATCTTGCGGCTTGAATTCCTTCATGGACTCAAAGTCCGCCGTGTCAGCGACAACTTTGGTAAACTTTTTCAGTTGCTCGAGCTGGTTCAACTGTGCTCCAGCTTTTTTATCTTCAGCAATAGCAGTGCTCATAATAAATTTCTCCGTTTAGAACTCGTCTAAAACGTACGCCTCGATCGAATTGTCGACAACGATAAAGTCTGGTGAATGCCCTCGCAGGATTTCGCCGGAAGACGGAAAAGCGTCGCCCCGATGAATTACGCGGAAACGGCGGGTCGCGGGTCGACGGTCCGCTTTGAACGAAGGGCGGCTTTGACGAAATTATTCCCAAGCTCCCACATCGGTCCAGGGAACTTGCGGCATTCGGTGAGAACGTCGTCCAGCGCATTCACGAACATGTCGACTTCTTTTTCGCCGATGATCAATGGCGGTAAAATCTTCATCACGTCCATGGCATGGCCGGCGACCTGAGTAAGGATGCGGTGTTTGCTCAGCATCTGCGTGACGATCATTTGCGCGAAAAGCACCTTGTCGATCTTGTGCAATAGTTTCCACGCCATCTTCAATTTGAACTCCTGAGGTTCATGAAACTCGATCCCAACCATGAGCCCCTTTCCGCGCACCTCTTTGATGAACGAGTGCTTCGCACGCAGTGCATCCACTTTTTCCATCAGGATGGCGCCCATCTTCGCAGAATTCTCAACCAACTTTTCGTCGTCGATTATTTCCAGTGCTGCCAATCCGCATGCCATGGCCAGATTGTTTCGCCCAAACGTCGCTGAATGGACAACGCAACGGTCCATGCGCGAAAAAGTTTTCTGGTAAATGTCCCGTCGAGTCACGATCGCGCCGCACGGCACATAGCCACCGCTCAAGCTTTTCGCCAGCGTGATAATGTCCGGTTCCAGATTCCAATGTTGAAATCCAAACATTTTTCCGGTGCGGCCGAGTCCGGTCTGTACTTCATCAGAGATCAGCAAAGTCCCGTATGTCCGGCAGAGTTCCTGTGCGCGATTGAAGAAATCGTTCCTGGAACTCTGGCACCCTTTTCCCTGGACAGTCTCAATCACCAAGGCTGCCACATCGCGCGAACGCAACTGCCGATCTAATGCTTCGATATCGTCGAGCGGCACACGTGCATCAAATCCCTCCATCAAAGGACCGAAACCTTCGGTAAAACTCTCGCAGCCCATCAACGACAACGAACCGAGGCTTAGCCCATGAAACGCGCTCGCAAGCGAAACAGCCCGCTTTCTTCCTGTAGCAGCTCGAGCAAATTTCAATGCGCCTTCCATCGCCTCGGTTCCGGAATTGCAGAAGAATACGGCATTGAGATGCGGGGGAGTTCGTTTCAGCAAAGCCTCAGCAAGTAATCCGCTCAAAAGGGAGCAATCCATTTGCACCATGTTTGGCAAATCGAGGTCGAGAACATCGCGAATCGCCTGTTTCACCACAGGATGATTCCGTCCCATGTTGAAAACGCTGTAGCCGCTCAAAAAATCCAGGTACGGCTGGTTATCCATGTCGTAGAGGTAGGCGCCTTCGGCTCGCGCATAGACCTTGTCGAACCCGATTACTCGCTGCGCCTGGACCAGCGTCGGATTTATGTGCCGTTCGTGGAGTTGGTAGTTTTCGCCCAGTCGAGCTGCGACAATTTCCTTTAGATCAAAAGCCATCCACTGACGTTCTGCGATTTGCGCTCGAAACGCAAATCACGGCTGCCAGTCGCGGTAAACGGTTTGTGCACCCATCTCCAAATTCGTCTTGGTCTCACTGTGGCGTTCGAATTGCTCCACCACCCATTGGAACCACTCCCAACTTTTTTGCGTGCCGGCACGCCTACGCTCCAACTCGGCAAACGGGCGAAAATTTTGCCACGCGATTCGCGCGGTTCCACCGATTAAATCGGCCGCGACGGACAACGGCACGATGCGCGCATAAACTGAATAGCCGATTCCCTCCATAATGGTCGCAATCTTCAAACACGCTGGGAGCATGTGTGGACCATTCTCGAGTTGCTCGGCGGTTGTACCTTTCGGAATCGAATGCACTATCGTCGACGAACTCATCCACTCCGGCGTCATGAAGGCTTGCACCGCGGCGAAAGCGGCGCGCTCTTCGCGATCGCGCCGCGCGCGGCGCATTTCGACAAGACCAAACACCACGCCGACGAGCACGGTCATCGCCGTCGCGACAGTTGCGATTGTTCCCAAATTCACGACGACAATCTGCTCCCAGTGCGAGAAATGAAAAGCCGCAGGATCGTTTCGACCCTGCGGCTTTTAAGTTCTCGACCACCTAACCCCTATATAGCAGCTAGGGCAGGTCGGTCTTAGTCTTCCACAACTACTCGTTCGACTGTGCGATGTTCAGTCGGCCCATTGTAGTACACACGGACCTTCTGCCCAGCTCGCAGCGGTGCAGTCACAATTTTGCCCGCGCCGTCTACCACTCTCGCGGCCGTTCCCAAAGCAAAACTGACCGGTCCCTGCTCGCCTCTGACCACCACAGTCTTACCAGGCTCGTACGTCGTTACGGTGCCGGCCGTGTACGTAGTACTGGTTGTCTGCGTTGTTGTCGCTGGTTCGGTTGTTGTTTCAGTTGTTGTTGTGCTCGTCTGCGCGAACGCCACCGGCGCAACTGCTGCGCAAGCGAGCGCGATTATCGTTCTTTTCATATGTATACCTCCCTTATTTTTGTTCTGATTGTTTCTTCCGAGCCGGATGCTCGGCGACTTGACAGGCATCCCTAAATTGCGTCTGCCCATTTCTCCCTCTGACGGTTATTGGCCACCGCTATTCGAAAATAGTAATCTCGTCAGTCTAAGACGACTACGTGATCAACCACACGCGTGTAGCCATCGCTGCCGTAGAACACTACGACTCGCGCTCCAGGTTGAATCGAACCGCGAAACGGCCGGCCGAATTTATCAAAGACGACTCCCGGTCCGAATGAGTCAAACCGCTCAGGATTCGCACTGTCGGTGCGAATCACCAGCGTCCCGGGAGGTTGATAGCTTGCGGCAGTCCCTTCCTGCGCCGAAATGATCGGTGCCGTTACAGTTACGCCCTCTACACTAGTCAACCTTCTGGTAGTCTGCGTAAACGCCGGCGATGCCATAACCACGCAAGCCAGAGCGATAATTAATTTCTTAACCATGGATGCCTCCTCCTGTTAACGCTGACACCCCATGTTTCGTAGTTCGAAGATGTGCTGGACGCGTCACGAATGTGATGAAGTGGTGAAAATCCTGGTTTGAATGATTGAGCGTTCTTGCAGATTCGATACCTTCCTTTGACGATGACCAGCCAGACGCCGACTGCCGAGCCAGCAGTCACTCCAGAACTCGTCAAGCAACACGGACTCACTCGGGAAGAATTCGAGCGCATTAAAAAGATTCTCGGTCGCGAGCCAAATTTTACTGAATTAGGAATTTTTTCAGTGATGTGGAGTGAGCACTGCTCCTATAAAAACTCAAAAAAAGAACTGAAAAAATTTCCAACTATCGGACCGGGCATACTTGTCAAAGCGGGCGAAGAGAATGCAGGTGTTGTCGATATTGGAGACGGCTGGGCGATTGCGTTCAAAATGGAAAGCCACAATCATCCGAGTGCGATCGAACCGTTTCAGGGCGCTGCTACGGGCGTCGGCGGAATCATTCGCGATATCTTTACAATGGGAGCGCGTCCGGAATTTTGCCTTAATTCTCTGCGATTCGGACCGATCACTCCGGATCCAAAATCAGAATCCGCGTCGCTCGATCGAGATCCGAAATTAGCGGCAAACCGCCGTTTGTTTACAGGCGTCGTCTCCGGGATTGCGCATTATGGAAACTGCATCGGCATACCTACGATTGGCGGCGAAATTTATTTCGATGAGAGTTTCGAGGGCAATCCTCTCGTAAATGTTTTTTGTCTCGGCGTGTTACGTCATGAGCAACTGGCACGCGGTGCCGCAACGGGCGTCGGCAATCCGGTTTTTTATGTGGGCGCAGAAACGGGACGGGATGGGCTCGCGGGCGCAGCTTTTGCTTCTCGTGAATTGACCGAACAATCGCGCGAAGACCGTCCAGCAGTTCAAGTCGGTGATCCATTCAAGGAGAAGCTTTTGCTCGAAGCCTGCCTTGAGCTTTTGAGTCATGATGCTGTGGCCGGCATCCAAGACATGGGCGCCGCGGGACTCACCTGCTCGACATGTGAAACCGCCAGCCGCGCTGGAAGCGGCATCGAAATTAATCTTGCGAAAGTTCCAAAACGCGAGTCCGGCATGACGCCGTACGAGATCTTGTTGAGCGAATCACAGGAACGAATGCTGATCATTGCCCGACGCGGTAAGGAAGAGGTGGTCCGCGCCATCTTTGATAAATGGGACGTCCCATGCGTCGAGATCGGACGGGTCTCCGATGATGGCATGATGCGGGTGCGCGATAACGGCGCCATCGCCGCCGAGATCCCAGCCAGAGTGTTGGCGGACGAGGCACCTCTTTATTCAAGAGACGTGAAAGCTGTCGAGCCAGCAGGTGATCGCGTGCCCGCAAATCTCGCTGAGATCGATCCTCAGGAAGCTCTGCCGCAATTGTTGCGCGATCTGAATATCGCTTCAAAAAATTGGGTGTATAGGCAGTACGATCACACCGTCCGCACCGGGACGATTGTGAAGCCGGGGTCAGACGCGGCCGTTTTCTTTGTGCGTTACGCAAACAAAATCCTGGCTGCGACTACTGATTGCAATTCGCTATACTGTGCGCTTGATCCGCGCGAGGGCGGGAAAATTGCCGTGGCCGAGGCGGCACGAAATCTCACCTGCTCAGGTGCGCAACCTCTCGCGGTGACAGACAACCTAAATTTCGGCAATCCGTACAAGCCGGAAAATTTTTGGCAGCTACGCGAAGCAGTCGAAGGCGTTGCCGAAGCCTGCCGTGCATTTGGCACACCGGTAACAGGCGGAAATGTTTCCTTGTATAATGAGAGTCCAGCGGGTGTGGTCGATCCAACGCCGACCATTGGGATGGTAGGTCTGATCGATAAGCAAGAGCACATCACCACGCAATGGTTCAAGAACGCGGGCGACGCGATCATCCTGGTCGGAAAAATCGGCGGTGTAGCCGCGGGGCCCGACGGTCTGGAAAAAAATGATCATAAGAACGAAGCGGAGTTCAACGCCGTGGCCTATAGTCTGGGCGGCTCACGCTACCTCAAAGTGTGTTACGGCCTAAAAGTTGGGCCGCCGCCTCGCGTCGACCTGGTGTACGAAATTGAAATTCAAGACGCTGTGCGCGACTTGATTCGCGAAGATCTGCTAAAAAGCGCGCACGATTGCAGTGAGGGCGGTCTCGCCGTCGCGCTTGCTGAGTGTTGCTTTAATCAGGAGAACCTTATCGGCGCCGAGATCGAGCTCAAGGCAGACGACACGCGTGCGGTCACAGCCCTATTTAACGAATCGCAGTCGCGAATCGTAATTTCCGTTGCCTCTGAAAATCTTCAAAAGAGCATGGCGCTTTTGGCAGAGAGACAAATTCCATTTCAACAAATTGGCAGAGTCGGCGGTAACCACCTTCGCATTCAAGTTGGCAGCAGTGAATTTTCCTGGCGAGTTCGCGATCTTTACGATGATTGGTGGAACGCGATCCGCCGCGCGGTAGAAAGCCATTCGGCAGCTGGAGGCATCCCGAGTTTATGAAAGTGATATCAGGTTCGTTTTCGGAGACCGATTCCAGGAAATTACGATCGTTGCTTGGATCCGGTTTTCGAATCCATTCGTTGAACCGCGCGTAATTTGGTGAATTATTGAGTGTGATCTCTCCAGACAAGCTCGACATTACCCAAGCCGAGATCAATCCGTTCCCGCAGCATGAATGCGGACTGTTCGCCGTGTTCGGCCATCCGAATGCGGCAGTGCTGAGTTATTACGGCCTATTTGCCTTGCAGCATCGCGGCCAGGAAAGCGCGGGAATCGTCACGAGCAATGGACCGGGCGCGACTTTTCTTCAGCACAAGGATATGGGCCTTGTGTCGCAGGTTTTTGGACAGGATGAGCTGGCCAGACTGAAAGGAACACGTGCAATCGGGCACACGCGGTACTCCACCACTGGAACGAGTACCATTAAGAACGCGCAACCGTTCGTGGTCGACTGCGTTCGCGGTCAAATGGCAATTGCGCACAACGGTAATTTAATCAACGCCGATTTTCTGCGCGATGAACTAGAGCGCAAAGGCTCCATTTTCCAGACCACCGCTGACAGCGAAATCATTTTGCATCTGTTAGCACAACCTTCTGAAAATGGCGGGAATGTTCTCGCGGCGTTGCGGCGGATTCAAGGAGCGTTCTCGCTTATTATTATGAGTGAACGCGAACTGATCGGAGTGCGCGACCCGTTTGGCTGGCGCCCACTTTCTCTTGGCAAGCTGGACGGTGCCTACATTTTGGCATCTGAAACGTGCGCTTTTGACCTGATTCATGCGGAGTTCATCCGCGAAATTGAACCGGGCGAAGTATTGATCATTGATGAAAACGGATTGCGGTCCGAAAGGCCATTCCCGGATGCGCGGCCTGCATTTTGCATGTTCGAATACGTTTACTTCGCGCGCCCAGACAGTATGATCGGCGGCGTAAACGTCGGCAAGGTGCGCATGGAAATGGGGCGTGAACTGGCACGGAAATTTCCCGTCGATGCAGACATCGTTGTGCCGGTTCCCGATTCGGGAAACTACGCCGCTCTTGGGTTTGCGCAGGAATTAAACATTCCTTACTCGCACGCCTATGTCCGCAACCACTACATTGGCCGAACATTCTTGCAGCCAAGCCAGCTCATCCGCGATTTTGATGTGCGGGTAAAGCTGAATCTGATCAAGGAAATGGTTGCTGGAAAACGGGTCGTAGTTGTGGACGACTCCATCGTGCGCGGAACGACGGCGCGAGCGCGTGTTGTGAGTTTGCGCGAGGCTGAAGCAAAGGAAGTGCATATGCGCGTGAGTTGTCCGCCACACCGATTTGCTTGTCACTATGGCATCGACTTCCCCGATCCGGAAAAACTGATCGCGAACCAGATGTCCATGGAGGACATCTGTAAATACCTCGGCGTCGACAGCCTTGGGTACCTCGATGTGGAAGGGATGGTGCGAGCGACGGGAAAACCGATGAATAGCTTTTGTCTCGCCTGTTTCAACGGAGATTATCCGTTGCCCGTTGATCCTGCGCTAGACAAGTTCATTATGGAAAAACGCGAGCAGCGCGCCAAAGCGCTCGCCGATCAGCAAGGGCATCCGACCCTATTCGCGGATCTGAAATAGCAGATTGTCCTCTCGAGCAGACCGAAGCGGGGTCGAGAAATCTCTTGCTGTTAAGATCAAAAAACGACATCTCTCCACTTCGCTCGAATGATAAACAAGCAAAAGGCTTACGCGCGCGCCGGAGTTGACGTCGACCTTGGCAATCGATTGAAGCACGACATTCAGTCACTCGTTGGGCAAACGCATGGTGCCCATGTGTTGGGCAAGGTTGGTGGGTTTGGGGGCTTATTCCGAGCGAATTTTCCTGGAATGCGCGAGCCGGTCCTTGTTGCGAGCGTTGATGGCGTTGGAACGAAATTAAAAGTCGCGTTTGCTTTGGATAAGCACGATACGGTGGGCGCCGATTTGGTTAACCATTGCGTAAACGACATTGCCGTCGTCGGTGCGCGTCCGCTTTTCTTTCTCGATTATATCGGCTGCGGCAAGCTTGAGCCGCGTGTATTCAAACAACTGCTCCGCGGTTTTTCACGCGCCTGCCGATCTGCAGGTTGCGCTTTGATTGGTGGCGAGACAGCTCAAATGCCGGGACTGTATCATCAGGGCGAATACGATCTCGCCGGCTCCATCGTTGGCGTCGTGGATCGCGCTAGCATTATCGACGGCACAAAAATTCGCGCTGGCGACGTAGTTCTCGGCCTGGAATCGAATGGATTACATACGAACGGTTACTCACTTGCACGCGAAATTTTGTTCCGCAAAATGCGCCTGAAGGTTACATCGCGCCTGCCCGGTTCGGCAAAAACGGTTGGCCAGGAACTGCTTCGTGTTCACAAAAATTACCAGTTGCTTCTGAAACAGATTCCGCGCGGCGTGGTCAAAGGTCTTGCTCATATCACCGGCGGCGGACTGGTTGACAATCTGCCGCGGATTTTACCTGCGAATTGTGACGCAGTAATCGAAACAAAACGTTGGCGTGTGCCTCGGATCTTTCAGCTGTTGAAGGAAAACGGAAAGATCGATCCTCAGGAAATGTATCAGGTTTTTAATATGGGAATCGGAATGGTGGTGCTGGTTCCCGAACCCGATGCTAAATCTGTAATGTCAAAGTTAAGAGCAAAACGAATCGGTCAAATCATACGTGGAGATGGCAAAGTTCGTTTGAAGTTTTGACCCGAATTGCAAACCGCTCTGAAAATTGCGCCTATTCGGTAATGTGCGGCGAGACCTCGTCCATCGTCTTGGCTGGTGTCTCGACTTGTGGGATTGACTCGCTCTTGAAAACTTTGCCTCGACGCTTGACGCGCTGGAGGCCAGCGCGATGTGCTGCAAGATCCACAAGCTCCGCGACCCGCGACTTAAGCAAACGCGCCCGGGTCCAGAGAAACATCAAAAACAGGAGATACGGAACAAGGACCCAAAGATCCAGGTGCGAGATATTGAGCTGGTGATAAATCAACAAGGTTAAAACGATCAGATTGAAAATAATGGTCGTGGTGACAAATCGATTGCGGAGTCGAACACGCGTCAGACACTTACCGCTCCCGTGATACTCGGTCACAGTCTGGAGCGCAATGCTCCACCAAAAATTCCCATAAATTTGAATGTCCCATTCATTCCACCCACTGTCGGTGGAATAACGCCAGCCTTCTTCATCTAACAGTTCGAAGACTGCTCCGAGCAAATAGTGACGGTCTCTCCCTTGTTCGCTCCAAAAAATCCGACGACTTAAATTGCCAGCAAAGCCACTGTGCTCGGGTAAATGTTCGTGCGCTCGAATGACGCTTGCAGGTGTGCGCTTGAAATGCAGCCAGGTGAAATACCGAGAGAATCCGCGCACCAGCGGTTGAACAAAAGCCAGCAACATCACCAGCAGCCGCGCGCCCGCCGTATCGAACTTCGGTTCAATGGAAGCTCGCACCATATACGAAAGGGCCACACAAAGCGTGCCCCCCAGCATGAGGTAGGGTACAATGCGCAATGCTGGCAGGAAAATCCCGAGACCAAACAAAAAGATTGTCAGGGCAAACCACTCAATGCTGCTGAGGTAACCTGCTACATCAGATTGTGGTGTCGGATAGATTGATTGGAAAAAGCCTTCACCGAACATTCCGTGATAGATCACTGGCTTGTTTACAAACCAGCTGAAGCGTGGCGTGCCATAGATCTGTCCACGCCACTTCGCTGTACCTGTTGGCCCGAAGAAGATCAAATGTTTGAAGCGCAGCAGTGACTCTGCTTCGCCATAGCCGTCCTGCTGCTTCAAAAAAGCGCGAAGAGTAAAGCGCCGGTAATGCCAGACAATCGCAGTTGGACTGAAAGCAATGACCCAGCCGGCTTGCTGGATTCGCCAGCAAAAATCAACGTCATCCCCTGCTTTGCGGTATTCAGTATCGAAGCCGCCTACTGCTTCAAATGCCCAGCGATAGAACGCCATATTGCAACCAGGGATATGCTCTGCCACGACATCAGTCAGCAGCACATGACTCGGTCCACCCGGTGCCGCCGCAACGCAGGCCTGGATCCAATTTTTGGCCGGGGGGGTCACATTCGGTCCACCGACTCCCGCGTAATCGCCGCTTACCAGCGTGCCCATCAGATAGTAGAGCCAATCAGGATCAACCATGCAGTCGGAATCGGTATAAGCGAAGACTTCACCTTTGGCGGCAGCTGCGCCCGTATTGCGGGCATGGCTCAATCCTTGATTGCTTTGATGAATGTAGCGTACCCAAGGGAACTGAGCAGCGATGTAAGATGTGTCATCAATCGATCCGTCGTCGACCAGGATTACCTCGTATTCCGGGTAATTCAGTTTGCCTAACGAATCAAGGCACGACGCAAGAGTTTGGCCGCCATTGTACGAACAAACAATTACAGAAACGAACGGCGCCTTCGGCAGAGGGCGATGAGGCAAGGTCGAATCGCTTCGGCCCAGTTTCTCTTTAAGCATGTAAAACGCCTTTTTCGGTTGGCGCTCCCGTGTAACGACTCCGAACGCCCAGTCGGTGATTTCCTGTCCGCCCGTGAACCACTCATCTGTCCACGTAAAAAAAATCGTTCCAGCAAGACCACATTTTACGACACTGTCGATGTGCCAACCCAGCATCTCTGCCTGCTCATCCTGCGAATGCCGAATCGTGTCCATGCCGAATTCCCCAAGAATGAGCGGGTGCTCGTCGGTGAGATTCTGCAGTCGTAGCAAGTAACCTTCGAAGTCGCGTTGATTGTGAAGGTAAACGTTAAAACAGCAAAAATCGGCATTCTGCGGCAGCAGATATTCGGTGGGCGGGTATGTGGCATATGAAAAAAGCGCGTCCGGATCGATTGCACGACCGATCCCGATCAGTTCCTCGACAAATTCAATCACTCGACGCGCCCCGAGCCACCGAGCCATCGTGCTGGAAATTTCATTCCCGACTAGATAACCCAGAATCGCTGGATGCCCGGCGTATTTGCTCACTGAATCCCGCACGGCCGCAGCAATCTGTCTGCGAATGGATTTATCGCGCAGGAACTCGATATGTTTTTCCCAAGGAAGGGTCACGAGTACCCGCATGCCTGCATGAGCGCATCGATCGAGAAACCAACGTGGCGGTGAGTGATAAATCCGCACAACGTTCAAGCCAACTTCTCTCATGAGAACAAGATCGGCATCAACCTGCTCGGGGCGTCCGAGATAGTTTCCTTCGGCATCCGGCTTAAAAGGGCCGTACGTCACGCCTTTGACGAAAAACTTTTTCTCACCTTCCAAAAAGAATTTCGCTGCCGGGCGAATTCGTTGATTTGGCGTCGTCATGTCGAGGGAAGCCCAGACATGCCCCAATATTTAATGTGATTCAATCAAGAGATTTTTCGACTCCGCTCGGAATCACAGAGAAAAAACACAAACTGTTTTGTCTACAAGCCAGACAGCACTTCGCCAACGGTGGCGGCTGTACGCTCCAAATCGTCCGGCGTGTGCGCCGTGGAAACGAAGCCTGTTTCAAACTGCGATGGCGCGAAATAGACGCCGCGTTTCAAACAAGCATGAAAAAACCTCGCGAAAGTCTTGACGTCGCTACGTCGCGCGCTTCCAAGATCCACGATTGGTCCTGTTGCAAAGAACAAGCAAAACATCGAACCAATCCGGTGAAAGGTCAGATCGGTTTTTGTATTCTTCATGGCACTGCGCGTGAGCTTTTCGAATTGCGCACCAAGCTCGTGCAGTAATTTCCAGCCGTTGATGCGTTCGAGCTCGCGCAGTTGCGCGAGTCCTGCAGTCATGGCCAAAGGGTTTCCCGATAACGTACCTGCCTGATAGACCGGACCATCCGGCGAAAGCTGGTCCATGATTTCGGCGCGGCCGCCGAACGCTCCGACCGGTAGTCCACCGCCAATCACCTTTCCCAATGCGGTGAGATCGGGTTTAACTGCGTAAATTTCTTGCGCACCTCCGCGCGCCAAACGGAAACCGGTGACGACTTCGTCAAAAATCAAAACAGCGTCATTGGCTGTGCATTCGTTTCGCAGCCTCGATAAAAAATCTGCGCTCGGAAGATAAAGACCTGCGTTGGCGGGGACAGGCTCCACAATTACAGCCGCTATTTGTCCCTTGTTCTCAGCAAACGTCTCGTGCACAAGATCCGCATTATTAAATGGCAGTGAGACGGTGAGATCTGCAAATGCCTGCGGCACGCCGGCACTGTCAGGACGCCCATGAGTTAACGCGCCACTGCCCGTCTTAACCAACAGCGCATCGACGTGACCATGGTAACAACCGTCGAACTTGATGATGCGATCGCGCCCAGTAAACGCACGGGCGAGACGAATACATGACATCGTCGCTTCTGTGCCGCTGTTCACCATCCGTAATTTTTCGATCGATGGCATCCACTTACAGATCAACTCCGCCATCTCCACTTCCAACGGATTCGGAATTCCAAAACTCAAGCCACGCGCTGCGGTGTCGCGCACCGCGTTCACAACAACCTCAGGCGCGTGACCGAGGATCGCCGGTCCCCAGCTTCCCACGTAGTCGATGTATTCGTTCCCATCTACATCCCAAATTCTTGAGCCCCTGGCGCGCTCCACAAAAAAAGGTGCACTCTCTACGTTTCGGAATGCGCGTACCGGTGAAT
>JBKPMH010000203.1:0-3876 GCA_046732035.1 Verrucomicrobiota bacterium | reverse complement strand
TCGACAATGAACACGCGCGTGAAGTCGCGAAGTTCCTGCGCGACGATCCAGCGCTGCGTCTGGATTTTTGTTCCAATGTGACCGGAATCGACTGGCTAGACCGCACCGTTAAAACAACCGTGAAGGTGAGAAAGATCGTCGATGGAGAAGAGAAAGAAGTTGAGGAAAAGATCGACGAAAAAATTCCCGGGTACCTTGAAGCTGTTTATCATCTTTACTCGATCAGTCATAAACGCGGGCCAGTTATCATTCGAATGCGCACGGCGGACCGCGGCGAAAATGCTCGATTGCCGTCGCTGACGCCGGTTTGGCGGAGTGCCGAATTTCAAGAGCGCGAAATTTTCGATCTTTACGGAGTTCAGTTTGAAGGTCATCCCGATTTGCGGCGGATCCTGATGTGGGACGAGTTCGAAGACTATCCAATGCGCAAGGATTACCAGGAGCCGGACGATTACGAATACGAACCGACACCTCATGACGAGGTATTGGAGAGAGCGAAGCGACACAATGCCTCCCGGCCACAAAGCGATGGAGCGGAGGGCATCGCTGAAGGAGTCAAGGCAACGTGACTGGGATCGTCGAGACAGTCGAAGTAATGGAGCGCCCGCCTGTGAGCATGGGCTCGAGGCTGGAGGGCGAGCTACTCGAAGTTTCGATGGGCCCGCAGCATCCATCTACGCACGGAGTATTCCGGATGAACGTTGCCCTCGAGGGTGAGATTGTGCGCAAACTGAAACCGGTCTTCGGATATCTGCACCGCAATCATGAAAAGATTGGAGAGAATGCGAGCTACCTGGCCTCGATGCCGTACACCGATCGACTCGATTACTTTTGCTCAATGACCAACAACTGGGCATATGCGCTCAGCGTGGAAAAATTAGCCGGAATCGAGGTTCCCGAGCGTGCTGAGTACTTGCGGACAATTCTCGCGGAACTGACGCGCCTGCAGAACCACGCGTCGCTCCTGGGATTTTTGCTCAATGACATGGGCGCCTGGGGCACTCCGTTGATGTACGCATTCCGAGAACGCGAAAAAATTCTCGACCTATTCGAATCGCTGTCAGGTTCGCGCATGATGTGCGATTACATGCGGTTCGGCGGCTGTCGGGTCGATGCCACTCCGGAGTGGCTCGCACGCGCCAGGAAAATTGTCGACGTATTTCCGCGTTTCGTTGACGAGCTCGAACAATTAATCGTCGGCAATGAAGTCGTAATCGCCCGAACGCAGCATGTGGGGAAAGTCTCGTCCACACTCGCAGTCGCTGCCGGTATCACCGGTCCAATGCTCCGCGCCTGCGGCGTGAATTATGATCTGCGAAAAGTCGATGGCTATGGATTCTATCCACGCTTCAAATTTCGCATCCCATTAGGCGAACATGGGGACACCTACGACCGGCTAATGATGCGCGTGTTGGAGATGCGCGAAAGCGTCGGAATTCTGACGCAGGCATTCGAGCAAATTCCTGGCGGACCGATCCTAAACCCGAAAGTAAAAATCCGCGCCTTTCGCCCCCCGGTTGGCGAAGCTTATGGGCGCATCGAAGGGCCCAAAGGCGAGCTTGGTTTCTATTTGATCAGTGACGGTGGAACGAACCCCTATCGATATCGGGTGCGTCCGCCCAGTTTGATTAATCTGACAATTTTGGAAGATATGTGCCTCGGCCATACCGTTGCCGATGTGATGGTAATTTTAGGCAGCATCGATATCGTGATGGGAGAAGTAGATCGATGATCGGCACAGGCATACTCAAGGGAATGGCGGTTACAGCGCGCAACTTTGTCGGAAGTTATTTCGACAAGGAACGGCTGATCACGGTTCAATACCCCGAAGAGCGGAATCCGTTGCCGGAGAATTACCGGAACTTTCCCTTCCTTGTTTATGACGGAGACGATCCGCATGCGGGATTGAGGTGTGTGGCGTGCAAGATCTGCGAGAAGGAGTGCCCGCCGCAATGCATTTACATCGTCAAAAGCGAAGATAAGAAACCCGATTACCTGGGTAAACCTCAGTTTTACCCGAAAATCTTCGATATCGACGTTTCTGTGTGTATGAGCTGCCAGATCTGCGTCGAAGTTTGCCCCTTTGAAGCGATCAAGATGGACAAAGAGTTCGAGCTTAGTCGTCGCGAACGCTTCGATGCATTGTTGATGCGCAAGGATGATCTGGCGAAGTCCAACGACTACTATCGCCGGATTTCGCCAACTGATGCCGGTGAAGTTGATGCAAAACTGGCTGCTGCAGCCGAGGCCGCAGCCAAAAAGAAAGCTGCGGCGCCTGCGACGGTAGCAAAACCTGCTACAGCTCCCACATCTCCAGCTCCAAGTCGCGCGCAATCGTAGCAGGCACTATCAGAGCCGAGCGGGAACTACTTTGATACAGCCGGCGCTGTGCAAGATTTGTTTTGACGTTCAAGAAATAAAACGGCAAAAGCGAAACCAAACAGAGGAATGAGAAAGATTAAAAAGACACTTCTATTTACGAACATGTTTCTCGTGCTGACGTTGCTTGGTTTGATGTCGGGATGCCAGAGCACTGCCGTAAGTACCAACACGGAATCCCAAAAAGAAAACCTGCTGCTGGGAGCTGGATTCAGGGCAAAAACTGTGACTACGCCTAAACAGCAGCAGCAAGTAAGCCAACTGCCACCCGGAGAGGTTTCGACCGTCCCATACAAAGGAAGATTGTATTACGTGTATCCAACTGCGACTAAGGACAGAATCCTGGTTGGCAATCAAACGCAGTACAACGTCTATAAGCAGTCCGTTGTGGCGTATGGACTCACGACCAGTCCCACCTTTGTGGATGTAACACACGGTCCGCACCGCGTTCTCATTCAGCAATTCGACGGGTTCGGGCCGCTTGGAGAGTAACTGCGGATTCTAGAGGAGCACAGGCGCCGTCATCGGACTCGACTGTTTCAGGGCGCTCCCGCATTTGCAATCACCCGAAATTTACAATCCGAAACGAGATTGCCAGCGTGGCGAAATTGGCAGACGCGCCAGACTTAGGACCAGTCGTAACGCCTAGCTAACGACTTGCTGGCTTGGTGCATCCGCGAACATGCGCGACCAAAAAAAGGCCATAACAGACCGTCAAACCGTCAACACAATGGCAACGGCCTATACGGAACGTTGCCACAATGTTTTTCTTCGCTAACAGATGCGCACCTGGAAAGCGATTTTCTACGGCAATTTCGCCCTCGAAAACCCGTCTCTGCTATTCCATTCCGCTATGGTTGGGCTGTGTGACGAGTGCTCCTACGAACGAAAACTACATGGCAGGATTGGAACTGCCGAAGCAGCTCGCAACATCACGGCTGCTTTTCCTCGCACGTGTTTTTTCAAACCGCCGATGGCCCCGTAGCGGGCTTCCGAAGAACAGCAGCTTAGCACATCGTACTTTAGCACGAGTGATGCTGACGCAAGCACGCAGGGTAACAAGACAGTCAGACTTTGATTTAAGAATTTTTTTCCAAAAAAAGCGGCGACGGCGCTTGACGAATCCTTTTCTTACTCGATTCTCGTAATTCCGAAATCACCAAACCTCAACACTAAAAATATTCAAACAACTAAATATGAAAACAAAGTCTGTTCTCTCACACGCGCGCCTCACAGCGGCGAGCGTGCTTTTCGCTGTCGGTGTTACTATGGCTGCCGTCGCTGCTGGACAAGGCGGCGGGCGGGAGCACCTCCTCGTCGGCTTCACCAATAGACCAGGGGCCGCCGAGCATGCGCTCGTCGAGCAGTACGGCGGTAAAGTTCGTCACTCGTTCCCCTCTGTTAACGCGCTTGCGATCGATCTTGATAGCGCGAAAATCGGCGTTTTCGCTCGCGCACGCGGTATTTCGTACGTCGAGAGGGATCCGGTACGTAAGC
>JBKPMH010000202.1:0-4937 GCA_046732035.1 Verrucomicrobiota bacterium | reverse complement strand
AATCGCATTTTGATCCGTCAGATACAAAAATCTCGTCATCCGCGATGTCGATGTTGCGATCACGATAGTCATGCTTCGCAATTGCTGACCTTAAGAACTCGTACCCTTGTTCAGGTCCATAACCGCGAAACGTCTCGCGATGAGCGAGCTCTTCGACAGCTTGCTTCATCGCCTCGATTGCCGCGCTTGGCAGCGGCTCGGTTACATCCCCGATCCCGCAGCGAATCAGCCGCTTGGCTGCTTGCGGATTCGCTTCGCAAAATTCGCGCACCCGTTTCGCAATCTCGGGGAAAAGATACCCGGCCTGAAGCTTAAGATAATTCTCGTTTAGATAAGCCATGCCAGGTACGGACGGCTCGCCGAGCCGTCCGCGCTTAACATTGTGGAATACGGCGCGTCCGGCGGGCGCGCCCCATCATGTTCGCGAATTGCGGCTGTCTCAATAGTTTTTCGCTACCGCGTCCCAGTTTACCACGTCCCACCACGCTTTGATGTAATCGGGCCGCCGATTTTGATACTTCAAATAATAAGCGTGCTCCCAGACATCAACGCCGAGGATGGGAGTGTTACCATCCATCAGTGGACTGTCCTGGTTCGGGGTCGAAATAACTTCGAGTTTTCCACTCTTATTCTTGATCAACCAAGCCCAGCCGCTTCCAAAACGTCCTGCACCGGCGGCCGCGAATTTCTCTTTGAAATCGTTGAAACTTCCAAACGTTGATTTGATGTCATCAGCGAGTTTGCCTTTCGGCTCGCCGCCGGCATTCGGTCCCATGATTGTCCAAAAGAAAGAATGATTTGCATGGCCGCCGCCATTGTTCCGTACCACGGTGCGAATGTCTTCCGGCAGGGCGTTGAGATCACTGATGAGCTCCTGGACCGACTTGTTTTCCAGATCAGCTTTGCCTTTGACCGCGTTGTTCAGGTTATTGACGTAAGTCTGGTGATGCTTCGTGTAATGGATCTCCATGGTCTTCGCATCAATATGCGGTTCCAAAGCATCGTACGAGTAAGGTAATTTTGGTAATTCGTAAGCCATAATATTTACAGTTAGATCGAAATATGCCGCGCGACAGTTTTATTTTCGGCGGGGGAGAAACGCATGACTGTAGCCAGCAGCCTTTGAACGGTTAGCTGTCGCAGTAACGGGCCAGCAGGCCCGCGGCTACAGAATTAGTCGCACCGGTAAAAACCAGCGCGGTGTCCCATACTGCTGCGGTAGTTTACGTAGGTCGCTAGCGCGAGCAGCGGGAAATTTTGGCGGTACATGTCGTACTTCAAATAGAAAACACGCGGGAAACCGGTGCCTGTAATTTGCTCCTCGTCCCATGACCCATCAGATTTCTGCGAACTGAGCAGGTAACGCAAGCCGCGTTGAATACTGGGTCGATCGAGATCACCACAGGCGCAGATACCCATGATCGCCCATGCTGTTTGTGAGGCGGTGCTTTCGCCAATGCCTTTTGTCGATGGATTTTCGTAAGTACCGCACGTCTCCCCCCAACCGCCATCGCTATTTTGACAGCTCTCAAGCCAATCGCGGCCGCGCAATATCCAGGCCTGCGTCATGTCTTGGCCGATCGCACGCAAGCCTCGCAGAACTTGCCAGGTGCCATAAATGTAATTAACACCCCATCGACCGTACCAGGATCCATCTTCGTCCTGAGTGTCGATCAAATACCGCATCGCTTCGCGAACGGACGGGGTCTTGGGATCGAATCCGATATAACCGAGCAACTCGAGCGTGCGCGCGGTAAGATCACTGCACGTCGGATCCAAAATCGCGTTGTGATCGGCAAATGGCATGTCTTCCAGCCAGGGCGTGGTCACGTCCTTGTCAAAAGCGGCCCAACCGCCATCACGACATTGGAAGCTCAACTGCCAATCCAGTGCGCGGCGAAAGATTTCATTCAGTGCATGGGAATCCTTCGGTTGAACCAGTCGCAATGCCATCAGCACCATCGCGGTGTCGTCAGTGTCGGGATAATAAATGTTATTGTATTCGAAAGCCCATCCGCTGGCGTGGGGATGTGTATTGTTTGCCGACCAATCGCCGCGGATACGCACCTCTTTGTTAACGAGCCAATCAGCAGCCTTTTGCAGCGCGGGATGCTCCGAAGGAAGGCCCGATTCCGCGAGCGAAATGATCGTAATTGCAGTGTCCCACACCGGCGACAAGCACGGCTGGATGCGAAAATCCTCGGGATCGTCCACGAACAATCGGGCGAAGTCCTTCTCCGCCTTCGCGTAAATTGGATCCGATTTCGAATAGCCGAGAGCGCGCAACGCGATCAAACAATTCAGCATCGCGGGAAACACCGTCGCCAGGCCATCGCTACCCTCGCCAATGCGCTCGACCATCCACCGCTCTGCTTCTTCCAATGCCCGCCGGCGCAATGGACGAATTCGCAGCGGCTGCAGAAACTTCAGCGTATCATCGAGTCGCAGAAAGAAATTGCGCCAGGTCCAGAAAGGTTCGCTGCGCGGCAAACGCAAATCGCTTTGCTCGGTGCCAAGAGGATAAAGTTCGTGCAATTGCTTTTCACCGGGCAAAACACGAGTTGGCTTGAAATGATTTATAATCGCCAAAGGCACCAGCATCGCTCGACTCCACGAGGACATTTTGTAAATGTGAAATGGAGCCCAGCGCGGCAGAAGCACCATTTCCACAGGGATTGCCGGCAGATATTTCCAAGGGAATTGGCCCAGCAACGCCAGATACAACTTGCTGAACGTATTCATCTGCGGAATGCCGCCGCGACGAATGATATTGGCGCGTGCCTCCTGCATAAACGGCGCGTCCACCGAACAGCCGGCCAGCTTCAACGCAAAATATGCCTTTGCCGACGCGTTAATCTCGCTCGGCCCGCCGTAATAAATATTCCATCCTCCATCGGGCAGTTGGCGTTTCAGAATGTGACGGACACAGCGCCGCTGCAATTGCGCGTCCACTTCGCCACACCAATGCATGAAAACGATATAATCCGAGCACAGAGTGCTATCGACGATCAGTTCACCGCACCAATGCCCATCGGGCTTTTGTTGGCGCAGCAAGTTCTCTTGTGCCCGAGTGATCGCATCCGCGACCTGTCCGTCATTCGCCGAATACGATTCCGATAAGTCGGGCGGCGCGCTCGGCAAAGCGATGAGATTCTTAGACAATTCCGGCATGCAGATCGAATCCTACGAGGCTTTCGCTGCGACTTCTGCGCGCTTCCCGGTCAGATGTCCATTCCCGGAACTTACGCCATTGAACGCCAGAACCTCACTACCACGTCGAGAAGGTTTCGGTTTTGCCCCGAAATTGAATTTGATGGTTTTCCACGTGTCTCCACGTTGCGATTGCAGCCCCAATGTCGCAGTCGGCTCGTAACCGCAATGCACCATGCAATTCTCGCATCGGCTATCACGCGCAACCCCGTTGACCACGCCATATCGATCCCATTCAGTCTTTTCTAATAACTCTGCATAGCTCGAATAGTGTCCGTCCGTCATCAAATAGCATGGGCCTTTCCAACCACGAATATTGCGTGTTGGGATCGCCCACGCTGAACAGGTCAGGTCTCGCTTGCCCGCGAGAAACTCGAAATACAGCGGCGTGCCCAAAAAAGTGTAACGACTCATCCATTTCTCGATTCTGTCGAACTTCTGAACCGTCATTCTGCGAGTCAGAAAGAAGTTTTCAGGACGGAGATTGAGCCGTTTAATCATGTCTTTCTTGGCGGCGTCGTAGTCGTATCCAGGCGTAATGGTATGCCCATCCACACCAAGATCGGAAAGATAATCGAACATTTGTTCGATTTCTTGCATATCAGTTTCCTTGTAGACAGTCGTGTTGGTGGCCACTTGGTACCCAAGCAACTTCGCCATTTTGATCGCCAGAATGCATTCCTTGAACACGCCTTCCCGCTCTACGATGAGATCGTGTGTCCGTTCCAGGCCATCTAGATGCACATTCCAGTACATCCATTTGGTCGGGGCGATCGTTGGCTTTGCTGGGTCTTTGGCTCCCTTGCGAATTTCGCCTGCGTCTTTTTCGCTCAGGAACCCTGCGCGGAGTAGCGCAGCAATTTTATCTTCGATAAATTCCGGATGACTAGCGAACTGTGAGGCCATCCATTCACGCATCTTTTTACGCATGAACATCGCATTGGTACAGATGTAAACGATCCGTTGTTGCGCGAGTAATCCGTGCACTAGCGCCTCAATATGTGGATAGATGAGCGGCTCGCCTCCGCAGATGGAGATCATCGGTGCGTTGCATTCATTTGCCGCTC
The DNA here is from genome assembly GCA_046732035.1 of Verrucomicrobiota bacterium. GTDB lineage: Bacteria > Verrucomicrobiota > Verrucomicrobiia > Chthoniobacterales > UBA10450 > Udaeobacter. The sequence goes on along the minus strand of JBKPMH010000202.1, from coordinate 660 downwards.
CCAGACAGTCCTCGAGGCTCATCATGTCCTTTAACGACGTAGAGTATTCTCGAATTCGCCCACAACCTGTGCACGTGAGATTGCACGTGTGCAGTGGTTCAAGCTGAAGCACCGTGGCGAATTTCTTCGTGCCACGCAACTTATGGCCAATCACGTAGGCTGCGATTTTCGCTGTAAGCGGCAAGGGAAATCTCATTGAACCGACGATAGTAACGAGACACGCCCAAGTGTCAATGACCCGGACCGTGTCTCAAATTGTGTTAGTCTGAATCGGGTTAAGACTGCTATTCGGATTTGCAGCACTTTACACCTGACTCGTCGGCTCGGAAAACGAAAATAAATGTGCGACTACGAGGCATTTCTGTGGTTAAATGTGGCAGGTAAATCTCTAACCGAGGTAAAGAGTATGAAACGATTATTGTTGGCATCATTTGCCGTTGGCTTGATCAGCTGCGCACAGCAGCCCACTGCAGGGCCCGGTCCGGCAGTAACGGGCGGTTATCCTTATGATCGCTACGCGCGGAGTCCGGAAGCGTGGGGATATGTAAATCCGGTTTACAAGAACTGGAGCACACAACAGTTGCAAACGCGCCGGCTGGATCTCTACGCTCAGGTTCCCTTCACCAGGAATCGCAATGAAGTGCCAGCCTACATCTATTC
>JBKPMH010000201.1:0-10008 GCA_046732035.1 Verrucomicrobiota bacterium | reverse complement strand
GGTTGAATGTTAAGCGTAAACTTGTATCCGTTGCCCGAAGGTCCATATCCCCAGTCCTCATTCGCCTGAAAGGGCACGCTGATAAGCGAAGAAATCGGATTGGCAAGCTGCTTGGCCAACTTATCGGCTTCACTCGCTTCTACCTGCGATTCGACCGCCAGCGTCAGATTCTTCACGGTCTGAAACGGCCAGCCGCTCGAAACATCATCATCACGACCTAAAGTCTGGCTGAGCGTGTTGTTATTTACATTGCCTACCGAAGCTTCGGTCGCGCGAAGGAGAGGAACCGCTATGTAAAGTCCCAATGTAAGAACGGCGATTCCGAAAGGGACGTGGATTCGCTTCACATTGTCTCCTTTAATCTTATTGGTGGTCCAGATGAATGAGGGGCAGCAGCCACCAGCGTGCTGCTCGCGTGTTGTACGTTACTACTACTTACCAATCTCCCAAGGAGGCGGTGCCCATGGGGCCAAACCCGTCGAACTGATCAACCTCGATGTGCTGAGGACCTGCCGTCTCAAATGCCATCGTAGGCGCTGGATTCATCAACTGTTGATCTGGCTGACCTCTCTGCCCCTCCTGGCTCGCAGGTTGGCTCCCCTGCTGCGCAGCAAGACTGTTCTTGTAGACGTTGAATTGCTTTTGTCTCCCGAAATAGATCTTATCCTTCTTAGCAGTCGGAAACACGTAATACAACTTTCCGTTGTATTTCACGGCTGAGACTCTGTACTGAGCTAGCCCATTTATCGCCTGTTGCTGCTTCGGGGTCGTAACTGTTATGACCTTAAAGCCCGACTGGGCAAGCAGAAACTCCTTCTTGGAGGCAGCGAGCTCTGCGTCGTTGGTGGCGACTGTCTGGCACGCTGTCATTAGCGCTAATGTCGCCATGGCACCGACGACATCTTTCAGTGTTGATAGCCGTTTCATATTCGGTTTGCTTTGAATACGTCGCTTGGGCCCGCAGTTATCCCAATGCCTGACCGCAATCAAGCCACCGGGTTGCTGCCTTCGATCCAACCTCCGCTGCTTTTACCAATCACCCAGAGCCGCGGTGCCCATTGGCCCAAAACCCCCAAACTGCTGGACTTCGATTTGGTTGGGTCCGGCAGTCTCTAGTGTAGGGTAGAGAGACTGTCCCTGTATCAGCTGTTGACCAGGTTGACCACCCGTCGCAGCGGCTTGACCCTGCTGGCTTGCTGCACCCCCGCCGGTGCCGGTAGTCTCGCATGCGGATATTAATGCCAGGACCAGACCGATACTAACTATACCTGTTAATGTCATTAAGTTTTTCATATGTTTTGGTCTTGAGTAGGTTAGTTGATTTTTTGGCTGCATTGAAGGTTAGCTTGCTGGCTTGCTGGCCTGCTGCGCAGCAATGGCCTGCTTATACTTGTTGAAATGCTTTTGTTTCCCGACGTAGAACTTGTCCTTTGCCGCAGTGGGAAACACGTAGAACAGCTTCCCGTTGAACGTCACGGCCGAACACCTGCCTTGGGCCAGTCCATTGACCGCCTGTTTCTGTTGCGGAGTCGTGACCGTTATGACCTTAAAACCCGACTGCGTGAGCAAGGCTTCTTTCCTGGAGATTTCACTCGCGCTGGCTGCCGTCGCTGCGGATGCGGATATTAGTACCAGCACGGCGCCGATGCTGGCTATACTTGTTAGTGTTAATAGTTTTTTCATATCTTTCTCTGTGGTTAGTTGTGGTTTGAGGTTTTCTAGAAATAAAATCAGGAAATTCCAAGCATTAATCTTCATCGTCGGCCCCTGAACCCGCCGCCGCCGAAGCCGCTAAAGCGGCCTCCGCCACCAAATCCCCCACCGCCGAAGCGATCACCACCACCAAATCCGCCGAATCCTCCGCCGCCGAAGCGATCACCTCCGCCAAACCCTCCGCCCCCGCCGAAGCGATCGCCGCCAAGTCCTGCGCCATCACCAGACCGATCAAACCCGCCGCGTTGAAAATCCTGAGAGCGCTGGCTCGAAAAATCACTACGTGATCGATTCTGGGCCTCGCGGTCCAAATCCTGCCGTTGCGAATCAAAATCTGATCGGTTAGCGTTGCCTTCACTGGCCCGATTGGAACTGTTCGTTGCGGACGCCCGTTGTTGATAATTTTCCGATCCCGTCCGCTGCTGGCTACTTTCCGCTCCTTGCCAGTTCGGCTGAGGTTTGTTTACAGAATTCCAGCTTCCATTGTCGTACTTCTGCCAACCGTTGCCCGTATTCTTGTAAACGCTTCCGTCGTGCCCGGCATACACATTGCCGCTGGCAGTTTTACCGACTGCGCTATTTCCCCACTTCGTGCTAGAGGCGGCCACTTTTCCTCCCTGCGAAGTCTCGGCGCCTGCCACTGTTCCATTAGCGCCCGAATAATGACCCATGGTAGCGCTTTGGTTCCCTCGCGATACGTAGGAACTACCCCACTGAGCATTCGGACTCGAACCTTGTCGCGTCTGCGCATAGGTTCCTGTGTACGGGTTATAGGCCTGCGCTGCACTTCGGCTGCCATACGGTGTTGAGACGGTACCACCTCGCGCATACGTGCCCGTGTAGGGATTGTAACCAGCGCCGGCAGTCGCCGACCCGTAAGGACCATAAGCCGTCCCTTTCCAGCCGTAGGCCCCCGTGTTGTAATCATAGTAAGGCGTCGCATAAGGATGATACCCGTAGCCCCAATAAGCTCCACAATACGTCGCAGGCCAGGGATTGTAAAAACCACCATAACAATAAGGCGGCCACCAATAGCCGCTCCCATCGGCAAGGATCGCACCAGTGGCGGCACCCAGGATGAACGTGCCCAGATATCCCGCTGTGTAGCTCGACGTAACCGTGGCATCGGGATTCCCGGTTTGAGTAACGTAAGTCACGTTATAAACTGGCGAGCTAGGGGGAATCGTGTAGATCTCCTGCGGAATCGACGTGCATGTCGTCCATGGCCCTTGTGGATTAGGAGACATGAACCAGACGCCTTGAAGACAAAGGTAATAAACGTTTCCGACCTTAATCACCTTGTCGGTAGTGTTCGCGGCATATTCCATCGACGTTCCCTTGATCGGCTCAAACTTTGGATCACCGGCATACTCAACCTTAACTTTGCTGGCCGCTTGCTTTGCGTTGACCGTCATCGTAGTCGGCACTTGCGCCAATAACACTGCATCTTTGGCTTGCTCGGTTCCTGGAACTGTAGCGAGTATTGCTGAAGCTGGACTGCTGAGTGGGATTTTCGCAAAGTCAGCCGGAAGATCCGATGTCGCGTAAGTCCACGGCCCTTGAAGATCCATGGCACTGAACCATCGACCCGCAGTCAAATAATAAAATTGCTGCGTCGGCGTATAGACAAACACCACGCTGTTGGTATTGGTCGCATATTCGAGCTGTGTGTCGGGAATCTGCGCGTAAACAGGCTGACCATCGAACAGAATCACTTCCGCAGGCTTGTCACTGTAAAAGACCGCTGGTGTAACCCCTCCTGGCTTGGCCGATGGCGGAATAAACTTTTTGAGTGCGGCCCACTGTTTATCCTGCGGCACCTTGGACATGTTGGGTGGCAATTTTTTTGTGGGCGACCATTGGCCCTCCAGGTTATTGGAGGTCAACCATTGCTGGCCTACAGCTAGGTAATAAGTGGAGGTTGCAGTATCGAAAAACAGTGGCCACTGCGTGTTAACCACGAACTTCAAATTCGTGTTTCGAACTTCCGAAAGCACAGGCTCACCATTCACGCTCAGTAGGATTGATGGCCGATAACCGACAAAGATCCTTGGCGGATCATTGTTCAATTGCACTCCCGCTGGAGGTTCCTTCTTCGGGGTGGAGGCAATCAAATGATACAAAGAAATCGAGACAGTTGGTGGAATTAAGCTCTTAAACAATTGCTCCATCTTTTGCTTGGTAGCGGGATCCAGTGAGGGAAAATAGGCGCCGGTAATCTGCGGATTCGTGATGATGACGACCTTCGCAACGTTGTCGATGTCCGTGTGGCCTTTCATTTCCACCACGCCCAATGCTGTCTTGCCGCCCTTGGGCGTGAGCGAAATGGCCATGCGCCAGGCCAGGTCCTGGAAATTTTTCCAGTCGTCTACCTGCGGCTGATAAATAATAAGCCGGTTCCCATCCTGGTAACGTTCTCGCGGCCAACCTGAACTGCCGGCCTGGCCCGATCCTGCAGTGGAATTCGCTGCCGCAATTTCAAATGGCGGAGCAAAAAATACCGCTATTACGGCCACACATTGGATCAAAGAAATTTTAAGGAATTTCATAAGGTCGGAGCGATCTAAATCATGCCACGCCAGCATTGCAGTCGGCTATAGGACTTTAGGGCAATATGCAATGACGGAAGTCTGGTCTGTGTTTAGCGCCACAGCGCCGCGTTATTTCTAGCCTGGGCGTCGCCTCAGTGAAATTCATCGCCTCGAGACACGAGCGCTGAAAGCGCGCTTCATTTGGGCCTTAGCGTTTGGCCAAAGCTAATTCGCGCTTTCAGAGCTGGGGTTTCGGATGAATCCAGAGCGTCACCTCAGGCTCCAGATTGACCGCTGCACCTTTGGCGCTAAACACAAACGAAACCCCTTCGGTCTGGCGCACTCATTTGCTCTCAAAAGGAAAAATCGCCTTCCAATCGTTCTTCATGCTGATGACGGTCCAGCCGTTCTTCGTTGCCTCGTCATAGAGCGCTTGTGTAAAGGTCCCGACTTTGGTGTCGGGCAACCCACGAGCGGGACCGTAAGCGTATTCTCGCTCTGCATCGTCGTGCAATACAAGCATCGCAATCCTCGCGCCGTCGCCCGCCTTGGTATATTCGAGCATCTGCTGGTCGCCGGTCGAGTTGCCGAAGGCGATGTGTGGGCGGCGACCGATCATAAGATGGATGCCTTCGGGCTTGCCGGCATCGTTGTCATTGAGCACGAGCTTCGGTTCCTTGGTGAGGAAGGGCTTACCGTCATTGGCATAGCCATACTTTGTCGCGAGTGCCGTGCCGACGACCTGCTCGGGCGGAATGCCGTACGTTCGTTCGGCATACACACGCACAAAATCCTGACCGCCGCCGGTCACGATACAGGTCTTGTAGCCGTTGGCGCGAAGATACTTCAGCACCTCCTGCATCGGGAGATAGGTCAACTCGGTGTAGGGCTTCTTCCAGCGCGGATGTTTTGCTTCCGCCAGCCATTGCTTCGCCTCCGCCTGAAACATCTCGACCGACATGCCGGTCAGCGTGACCATGGCAATCTTTTCGAGGTCCGGCAATGTCAGCTTCTCCATCGCCGCGCGATCGCCGTGAAGCAGTTCCAGGACGGTGTTGAACGGCGCGACGTTCGCCAGTTCAGGCTTCGCCTTGACCAGGGTGGGAACCTTCTCCAGGCAATACATTACCTGGGTATAGATCGGATGCTCGACCCACAGCGTGCCGTCCTGATCGAACGTGGCAATCCGCTCCTCAGGCGGTACGAACTGAGGACTGCCTTGGGTTGTAGTCACCTTGACGAATTCTACGATGGCCTGTTTGCTCGGGCCGTCGTTCCAGGAAGGAAGGGGATCTTGGGCGCGGGCCACACCCGCGCTCACGATTGCCACGACGAGGATGCTCAGTGTTTCTAGGCTCTTGCATTTCATGTTGTTTTACCTCGATTTGTTGGGTTCTGTTCGGTTTCTGTCAGTCGCCGCTCGTCTTAGGCGCTTTCTGCAAAGCGTCCTGGGTAACAAAGAACTCACTGACTTCGACAAAACTGTTAGGTAATTTTACATAGTGGATTGGAGAAGCTTAATCATAGCGGGCCGTCAGCGGAAACGGCTATAAGACTTTAGGGCAATGGCACAGGCACAGGTCTGTTAGGACTGGGACGCCCGTTTCTTCTCAGTAGGAAACGTTAGCGGCAATCGAGTGAAGCGTTCCTTCTCGCTTAAAATGCCGGGAGCGGCATCGGCCCAAAAAATAACCGCAGCATTTTTTCTTTGCCAATGACGCGCACCAGTTCACGCGCGGTGCAGTACGCCAGGATCAAGAGAAACAAGATGACCTCTTCCGCCCAGAAATGCGGCCAAACGATATCCGCAAGTAGCTTCGCGTTACCTGCCACGAGGCTACCGGCCTCACGAGAGAAATCGATCAGTCGTTCCGCGTAATGAATGACCATTGCCATGAGAAGGTAGATCACCGTCTTCCATGCAATGTTGTAAGCGAGTGGCTTATTTGGATAGCGATTAATTGGTGGCAACATGTCCCCGATCAATACGGCCTTGCCGAGGATCAGTGATGCAATCGCAATCGAGACAGTCGACAAAGGCTCAAAATGGGAGCCCCTCGCGATCAACACGCGAATGATCGTGAGGATGTGCAGAGCAACAAAGAAGAAAATCGTTGGCGGCAGAATCGCGAAGAATTCTTCCTTGATCTTGTCGAGTATCTTGTGCATGACACTCCGATCTTAGACATTGAATGTCCCACCAGAAAGTTAATTCGGTGTGATGACGGAATGGCGATCGGTTCTTACAAAATTGGTCCCAACATCGCAATGGTATTGTTCCAAAGCCGGCGGGTCACCGGCCATTGAGCCACCGTCTCGGCGGTGACGGGATGGGAGCAGGCAAGATAGGCTTCCTGACGACGTCGTATTTGGGAAGTTAAGGTCGGATCGTAGAACAGAATGTTGTTTTCGTAATTCAAATCGAAACTGCGCCGGTCCATGTTAGCTGAGCCGATCAAGGTGACTTTCCCGTCCAATGTGAGTGACTTGGTATGGAGGAGACCGCCTTCGTACTCGTAAATGCGGACCCCGGCGGCCAGCAAGTCACTGTAATAACTGCGACTGGCCGCGCCCACGATCCATGAGTCGTTTCGCGCGGGAAAAATGATAGTGGTCGCCACACCGCGCCGGGCACTGGCACAAAGGGCGGTCTGCATGGCTTCGTCGGGCACATAATAGGGAGTCGTGATGATCAGCTCCCGTCGGGCAGTGTACAACAGAGTTTCGAAGACTTCGGGCATGGCCGAGTTATATGCCGTCGGTCCTGTGCCAATGACCTGCGCTGTCAGGCCGGGGTCGCAGGGAAGCACTGGTTGACGCAACAAAGGCGTGAGATCGCCACCCATTTGCGCCATCCAATCGCTCATGAAGAGGTACTGATTCTGTCGTGCAATCGGCCCCTCAAAACGCATCATCGCGTCTACCCATGGGGCAAACTTTGCCTTGATCAGGAACTCTGGATCAGCGCAGTTCTGGCTGCCGCAATAGGTGATCCGATTATCAATCACCAGAATTTTGCGGTGATTACGCAAATCGATGCGTCCTCGCAAAGGACGCAAGAGAAGATTGCCAATGGGCAAGGCCGTAGCCACCTGAACGCCGGCCACCTGCATCGCTTTCCAATGTGGGGACTCCAGCATGATGCGCGAGCCCAATCCATCCACCATCGCCCGGCAGATCACCTTGCGCGCAACGGCCCGCTGCAGTGCCTCGACCACTTTCAGCCCGTTGTTATCTGGCAACCAGATGTAAAAGGTCAGGTGAACATGATCTTGAGAAGCATCAATATCTGCGACCATGGAATCGATGGTCGCGTTGGAACCTGGCAGCAAGGTCGCGCAGTTGCCACCGACCGGCTCAAAACCATTGATTGAGTGTCCGAGCCTGAAGAGATGAGAGTAAGTCTCCGGAATTTTCGCTTGCAGATTAGGCGAATCCATTCCCGGGACCTTGGTAAGGTCAGGCATGCAAGCCAGGACTGCGTGCAGACGACTCACACGTCGGCGGCCAATACTAGTTTCACCGAGAAAGATATAAGTCAGGATGCCGATCACTGGCAGAACAATGATGACAACGATCCAGGCAACCCGTGAAGCCGGCTCGCGGTGCGGCCGCAAAATGACCCGCGCGATCACTCCGAGGTGGACCAGGAGAAAGGTTCCTGTCCAGAGTGCAGTTAGGACCTGAATTTCAGTCATTCATTCGCTCTGTTGACGTGGTCGTTTTCCTTCTCGTATCGATACCGGAACCTCGGAACGAAGAAAAGGTTCGTTTAGAGCTAAGGAACGCGGATATGAGCGTGTTTGTCAGAGAGGCCCTCGTATATGCCGACAGCCCGCGCGTTTCATGATCAAAACGATTGGCTAATCGCTGAAAAAGGCGAGGGGCTCTTGCGAGCCGCCCGTGGTGAAGATGAATTTAGGTCAGTCGCCGGTCGCTTTCGGGGCGTTCTGCAAACTTTGCAGCGCGTCGTCAATCGAAAAACTGCCGGGCTTCTGGCTGGGCGGGAATTCCTTAAACGTAGCCAGGAATTGCCCGACGTATTGCTGTGCAGGCACCATGACGAAGGCGTGGTCAATCCGCCAGCGTCCATAGTCTATGCTCTCGTGGTCGGCGGTCTCAAACGGATCGGAGCGCAGATTAAAAAGTTTTGGGAACCGTAGCGGTACGAATGGGTCTTGCCATACGTCCAGGCTGTGCGCGCGCTGTTCGGCGAAAACTATTTTGTATTGGTTGTAGCGCAAGCCAACGAGCGAACCGTCGTCGTTGAAATAAAAGAACTCGTGGCGCGGACCGGGTGACTTGCCGGCAAGCGCGTCGGTCAGGTTGTAGCCGTCGAGATGAACCTTGAAGGTCTTATTTCCGACTTTCATTCCCTTTAACAACTGTTCTTTAACATCCGGCACACCGGCCGCCGCCAGCAACGTCGGCAACATATCTTCGTGCGAGAAGATGTCGTTGAGGACGGTTCCGGGTTTGATGACACCCGGCCACCGAATGAAGCACGGCACCCGGTAACCACCTTCCCAGTTACTAGCCTTTTCGTTGCGGAAAGGCGCTGTGCCGCCATCCGGCCAGGAAAATTTCTCCGCGCCGTTGTCGGTGGAATACATCACGATGGTGTTACCCTCGAAGCCGAGTTCCTTCAGCTTGTCGAGTAAGAGCCCGACGTCGTAATCGTGCTCCATCATGCCGTCGGGATAAACGCCCAGACCAGTCTTGCCCTCCCATTGCGGCGACAGATGCGTCCAGATGTGCATGCGAGTGGCATTCCACCACAGGAAGAATGGCTTGTTCTCCTTCTTGGATTCTTCCATGAAGCGAAGGGCTTCCTTGGTGAATTCGTCGTCCACCGTTTTCATCCGCTCGATGTTAAGGGGCCCGGTCAACTCGATCTTCTGCGTGCCGTCCGGATTCGCCCAGGTATGAACCACGCCGCGCGTGGCGTATTTTTTCTGCATCTCCGGGTCTTTGAAATAGTCTGGGTGCTCAGGCTCCTGCTCAGCGTTGAGGTGATAGAGGGACCCGTAGAATTCGTGGAAGCCGTGCGCCGTGGGCAGATGCTCGTCGCGATCACCGAGGTGATTCTTGCCAAACTGGCCGGTCTTATAGCCCTGAGCCTTGAGTAACTCCGCGATGGTCACATCTCGTGCCTGAAGTCCCTCTTTCGCTCCGGGCAAGCCGACCTTCAGCAAGCCGGTGCGGAAACCCGACTGACCGGTGATGAAGCATGAGCGCCCGGCCGTGCAGCTCTGCTGGCCGTACCAGTCGGTGAACAGCGCGCCTTCTTTCGCGATGCGATCAATGTTAGGGGTCTTGTAGCCCATCATGCCCTGATTGTATGCGCTGAGGTTCCAGTAACCGATGTCGTCTCCCCAGATGATTAGGATGTTGGGCTTCTTTGAGTCTGCGGCACGGGTAACACCGGCGGTCATTAACGACGCCAACGTCACTACTGCGACCAACGATAACTTATGCAGCATCGCTCTTTTTGTTCTCATGCTTCTTTCGATCGTAATGCCTATACCTATTTTCTGAGGCGAAGCGGGCGGCCCGTTTTTCGAGCCGCCCGCCGTCGTTATCTTGGAATGGTGAGCGACTATTGGCTCGGGTGATCCTTGGTCATCTCCCGCACCTGATCGAGCACCTGTTCCAGGTTGTAGCTCGCCGCCAACTGGAGCGGCGGGAAGTCGACGTAAGACATGAGTTCCTTCTGCCACAGGAGCTGGCCGATGGGCAGGAGGTTCCAGTCATAGATATACGC
>JBKPMH010000200.1:0-10617 GCA_046732035.1 Verrucomicrobiota bacterium | reverse complement strand
TGTTCGCCGGTTAAAGTGGTACGCGAGCTGGGTTCAGAACGTCGCGAGACAGTTCGGTCCTTATCCACTGTGGGCGCAGGAGAATTGAGGGGTTCAGACCTTAGTACGAGAGGACCGGGTCTGACGAACCGCTGGTGTTCCAGTTGTCGTGTCAACGGCAGTGCTGGGTAGCTATGTTCGGAAAGGATAAGCGCTGAAAGCATCTAAGCGCCAAGCCTATCCCAAGATGAGATTTCCCTGAAGGGTCGTGGTAGACCACCACGTTGATAGGCTCCGGGTGTAAGCACAGTAATGTGTTCAGCTCAGGAGTACTAATAACCCGTTCGGCTTGATCTTTTACTTTTCTGTTAACCCGTCCAGCCACTTCGATTAATTCGAGACAAGGAGAGATAATCGAGTTGGTTGAAGTGGCTGGACGGCAGACAGAGGAGACGAAAGATCTCAAAACCAAAACTCAGATGAAGTTGTACCGTCGGCTCCCCTGAGCCGAAATGAAAACCTGTATGTAGATGTCAACGAATCGGCAAACCAGTTGATAGTGACTAGCTGATAGTTAGTTGTTCTTTGAAAATCCAAGAAGCGATCGCCAGAGATGAGCGCTGCGGTGCCGGTTGATGGCTCTCAACCATCAACTCTCAACCATCAACTCTTTTCTCTGGTGACCCTAGCGCAGTGGCCCCACCCGTTCCCATTCCGAACACGGAAGTGAAACGCTGCAGCCCCGATGGTAGTACGGCGACAGGCCGTGCGAGAGTAGGACGTCGCCAGAACTAAGAGCCCCGGTGAGTTTGACCTCATCGGGGTTTTTACATTTCTGCGTCCACCTTTTATCCGAGCGCGGCAGAACGCATGCCGTAAGAGAGTCGAGCGGTTGGAAACCGCGAGATAACAGGAAGCCCGAAAGGTGACTGAGCGGGAGCGAACGAATCAGTAGGACGTCGCCAGAACTAGACGCCCGATGAGTTATCTTATCGGCCATTTTGCTTTCTAAGATGCTGCATAGAGATTCGAGTCCGCCGGGAATGACCCAGATGAACCGTCATGGCAATTCTTCAATGTAATTTCACGTAATCGAACCTATTCTTAATGGAATTCCAAAAGGCTCCGGCAGATCCGCGCTCGGCAGCGCTTGATAAACAACCTCGGGGACATGCATGTACCGATACCAATTCCCCTCTCGAAACTCGACATCCAATGTTCGATTGTCTCGTTATACGTGACAGCTTCGATAGCGGAAGGGTTAAATGTGACCCATTGTTTCATACGTGTATTGATCGTCGCGCCTATATGCGCTAAGACAAACATTACATCAACTGGAAGGTTTTCATGCTAACGAGTCAAAAAGTGATCGACGCGATAAACGAGCAAATCGGATACGAATTTAGTGCGGAGCTGCAGTATTACGCTATTGCAGCGCATTTTGCCGCTGAAGCTTTGCCGCAGTTATCACAGCACTTTTTCCGGCAGGCTGAGGAAGAGAAAGGACATGCTTTGCGCTTTATCAAATACGTTGTCGACGCCGGCGGACGCGTCGCCATTCCTGCGATCGATGCCCCGAAATCAAAATTCAAAACGGCGCGGGACGCGGTGAAGCTTTCGCTGGATCAGGAGATTCATGTCACCAATCAGATCAATGGTCTCGTTGAGCTTGCGCGAAAGCAGAATGACTACATTACCATCAACTTTTTGCAGTGGTTCCTGACCGAACAATTGGAAGAGGTTTCGTCGATGGATAATCTGCTCAAAATCATCGAGCGCGCGGGCAACGACCTCTTGCAAGCGGACGAGTATCTCGCTCGGGTTGGGATTAGAACCATGCCAGAGCCGCCGAAGGAATAAGTGTTGAGGCGTTTGTGCCAAACGCCCGGATTTCGGTACGGCGAGCGCTGCTTCAACATCTCGACTGACACGGCCTGCACTACAGCGAAGCGCAATTGACCTTCAAGGATCATTTTTCGAAGCAAGCGGCGGATTACGCGAAGTTTCGGCCAGCTTACCCGCAGGAGCTATTTCATTATCTAGGTAACATGGCGCCAAGCCGGCAACTCGCGTGGGATTGCGGAACGGGCAGTGGACAGGCGGCAGTTGGATTAGCATCGGTTTTCAATCGCGTGATCGCGACGGATGCAAGCGAAAAGCAAATCGCAAAGGCGCAACGTCACGAAAAAGTGCACTATCAGGTCGCGCCGGCGGAACGTAGCAACCTCGGGTCTGAAACGGTCGATCTAGTCATGGTTGCTCAGGCACTGCACTGGTTCGATCTCGACAGATTTTACGCGGAAGCGCGCCGAGTGTTGAAGCCGAACGGCGTGCTCGCGGCATCAGCGTACAATTTGTTGCACATCAACCGTCCGATTGATGAGATTGTGAATCGTTATTATTACGAAGTCGTTGGGGTTTTCTGGCCTCCGGAACGGAAGCTCGTTGAGCAGTTCGACAATCTTCCATTCCCATTTCACAAGATCGATCCACCTAAGTTTGAAATGACAGCCTGGTGGAATCTCGATCATCTGATTGGTTATCTTCGAACGTGGTCATCAACTCAGCGTTTTATTGCTGCCCAAGGAAGCGATCCGTTGAGACAAATAACAGAGGAGCTCGCGGCCGCATGGGGAACTTGGGAACAGACCCGAAAGGTTACCTGGCCGTTAACCGTGCGCATTGGGCGCAAACCACAGCAGAAATGGTGACCAGTCGCAGGGTCAAGAATCATTCGATAACGACTGGTCATGCATTGAGTCTTTTACCACAGGGACTCGATGCGGCCGCTCTTTCACAAAACACTTGAATACAAGTGACGGAAAGCGGTCTAATCGGGACTATGAACATTAAAGCAGCATTCAGTTTGTTAGCAGCAGCAAGTCTCGCGCTCAACAGTGCAGCCTTTGCCGCGGACAAAACCTACCAGGTTACCGGGCCAGTTCTCGAAGTCACCGATTCAATGATTGCGGTCCAAAAAGGCAAAGACCGTTGGGAAATCAAACGTGACGCCAACACCCAAGTCACAGGCGACGTTAAAGTTGGCGAGAAGGTTACTATCACCTACACGATGACAGCTACCAGCGTGGAAGTGAAGCCAGGTAAAGGTAAAGGACAAAAGAAAACATCCACCAGTCCTGCGAGTGCGCCGACACCGTAAACTGACAACGACTGGTATCGCCGGGTCCGTAAAGCGTATCCGGCGATTTTTCTGTAGCCACGTCGCTGTGCGACGTGTGCAAACGGCCCACAGGGCCGCGGCTACAGTTATTTTCGACGACTGCTGCTGCCCAAAATTCCCCCCAGAATTCCCCGGGCGATTTGCCGCCCAATTGAGCTGCTTGCCGCGCGCATGGCACTTTTCACCATTGAAGTTGCCACCGAATCATAGCGCCCGCCGCGCGGTCCGATCCTCGGTTGAAATGCAGCTGTAGCGGTTCCCAGAGCTTCGGCCAATATCGAGGGCTTTTCTCCTTCGGAGGTAGGGCCCGCAGTGACCGGCGGCGCGCCGGCGCTCTGCGTTTTCTCCCCAGCTTTCGCCTGGAGCATTTCGTACGCTGACTCCCGATCAATGGCTTTCTCGTAATGTCCAGCGATGATAGATGACGCCACGATCGCTTTTCGCTGTTCCGCAGTAATCGCGCCAATCTGGCTGCGCGGTGGAACAATTTTCGCGCGCTCCACAATCTGTGGACTGCCATTCTCATCCAGCATCGAGACCAGCGCCTCACCAACCGCGAGTTGCGTCAGCACTGTCTCAACTTTCAGCTTTGGATTTTGCCGAAACGTTTCCGCTGCAGCCTTGACGGCTTTTTGATCGCGCGGCGTGAATGCGCGCAACGCATGCTGCACGCGATTGCCCAGTTGCCCAAGCACAACGTCCGGAATGTCGAGCGGATTTTGGCTGACGAAATAAACGCCGACACCCTTGGACCGAATCAATCGTACCATTTGCTCGATCTTTTGTTCGACTGCCGGTGGGATGTCAGCGAAAAGCAGATGCGCTTCATCGAAAAAGAAAACCAGCTTCGGTTTTTCCGGGTCGCCAATTTCCGCAAGATTCTCGAACAACTCCGAGAGCATCCAAAGCAGAAAGGTCGCGTAAACCTTGGGAGATTTTTGCATCAGTTTATCTGCAGCAAGGATATTCACCGTTCCTTTGCCGCCTTGAGTTTGAATTAGATCCTCGAGATTGAGCGCGGGTTCTCCGAAAAACTTGTCCGCCCCTTGCGATTCGAGCGCGAGGAGGCTGCGTTGGATTGCTCCAGCACTGGCGGTAGAAATATTTCCGTATTGAGTTTTGAATTGATCGGCATTGTCCGCGACGTATTGCAACATCGCGCGTAGATCCTTCAGATCGAGAAGAAGTAATCCATTCTCGTCCGCGATCTTGAAAACCATGTTGAGCACGCCTTCCTGAGTGTCGTTTAACTCCAGTAACCGCCCCAGCAGTAGCGGTCCCATTTCGGACACCGTGGCGCGAACCGGATGACCCTCTTCCCCGAACACGTCCCAAAATACGACAGGACACGCTTCGCCCTTGAAATCGTCAATCTTGAGTTCCCTCGCGCGTTCAACGGCTTTCGGATTATTTCCTCCGGGTTGACTCAGGCCGGCAAGGTCACCTTTGACATCCGCCATAAAAACAGGCACACCGCGCGCGCTGAAATTCTCTGCGAGCGTTTGAAGAGTCACTGTCTTTCCCGTGCCGGTAGCGCCCGCAATTAGACCGTGGCGGTTCGCCATTTTCGGAAGCAAAAAGATCTTTTCTTTTGATTGAGCAATGAAAATAGGCTCGCTCATAGCAACTACTTACTTTGAGCCCGATTCACCGCAATTGTCGAGCGTCGGTTAACCGTAGTAGATCAGTAAAGGTACGGTTTCGAGAGGGGGAACGCGTTCCTGACTAATTCTACCCGCGGCTTGGTATCATTTGGTAAGATCACTTCCACGACGTCAAAACGGAAGAGAATATCGGGATTATCCAGCATGCGCAGCCAGGCGAGGGCACCACGAGAAATACGCTTTCGTTTTTCTCGATCAACCGCTTCAACCGGCCGGCCGAAATCTTCGCTGCCACGGGTTTTTACTTCCACAAAAACCAGCGTATCGTTGTCGCGGCAGACCACGTCGATTTCACCGCCAGTGCGCCCGCGAAAATTGCGGAATAAAATCTTGTAGCCGTTACGCTTCAGATAGCGACACGCCAATGTCTCGCCCCGCGCCCCCCGTCGAAGATGACTGGACTTGGGCGATGCCTTCCAACGCGAGAAGCGGCTGCGCCACTGGCTCGAAAGATCGGCGATGGATCGGGCAAGGGCCGAATTCATGGAGTTTCAACAGGTGCAATTCTGTTCCGTAACCTTTGTGCTGGCCGAAGCAATACTGTGGGAACTGAGCGCAAAAGTCACGCATCATCCGATCGCGCGTTACCTTCGCGATCACGCTCGCGGCGGCGATGCTCAGGCTAATGCAGTCGCCATCGACGATGGCCGTCTGGGGAACTGGAAAAGGAATAACCGGTAGGCCATCGATCAAAACGTGCTCCGGCGGATCAATCAAAGCCGCCATGGCCAAACGCATTGCCCGATGACTCGCCCGCAGAATATTAATTCGATCGATCTCGATGGAATCGATCATACCGACGGTCCATCTGATCTCGGGATTGGACACCAACTCTGAATAAATTTCCTCACGCAATTCCGGCGCAAGCTGCTTGGAATCGTTCAGGCGGCGGTGACGAAATTTTTCCGGAAGAATAACCGCAGCGGCTACGACCGGACCCGCCAATGCCCCACGGCCAGCCTCGTCAATCCCAGCGATCCGCAGCACGCCGGTGGCGCGCAGTTTTTTCTCGTAACGGAATCCGCATCGCCGGTACATGCGGCACGTTAATCAAAAATTCTGCGTGTGAGAAGTGAGATGTGAAAAGTGAGAACTGAAAATCGCCTCTCACCAATCACTTCTCACATTGTTTTACTCTCTCACAGCTGTCGCTTCCTTACCTTTGCGACTACGAAGATAATTTAGTCTGGCGCGACGGGCGCGGCCTTGCTGCTCGACTTCAATCTTTGCAATGCGCGGCGAATGCACAGGAAATACACGCTCGACGCCTTCTCCGTAAGAAATGCGGCGCACAGTAAATGTTTCGTTCAGCCCCCTCCCCTTACGGCCGATAACGATGCCCGCGAATATCTGGACTCGCTCCTTGTCCCCTTCCACCACCCGGGTATGAACACGCACGCTATCTCCGACAGAAAACGATGTGGACTCGCTTCTGTGCTGCTCTTTTTCAATCGCATCGATGATCTGATTCATGGCAAATCCCCTCCCTCGCCCGCTCGGGCGGGTGAACAGTTTCCGATAAGATAGGCGAAATTGCAACCATTCACGGGATCATTTTGCGATTCAGAGACTTAGACCGCAGCGGCGGAGTGGTCGATAAATCCTTAAATCGCTAACTGGTTAAATTGCGTTATGTTCCGGATTCAATCGCGCCCGTAGTTCAACTGGATAGAGCGACGGCCTCCGGAGCCGTAGGTTGCGCGTTCGAGCCGCGCCGGGCGCACTGTCTGTGGAATCGATTTCCCAGTCAGCAGAATCCGCAACAACAGAGATTGCTTACGCTTGCGCTAGTCCGCCGACTTGTACCCGGTTATTCGCCAGCCGCCGTTCGGCTTTGTAAGGAAATACCTCTGGAATCTCGCCGACTCCGATCTGCCGTTGGATGCCGCGCCAGAAATCGGCAGCGAAGATCTCGCTGTGATGTTGAAGAAGCGCAGCTCGGGCCGGCTCTGGGAAGGACAAGAATTGCAAAAATTCCTCCGGAAAAATGTCGTGTTCGCGTACCGAAAACCAGGGTTCGGCTGCAATTTCATCCTCCGGGGTCCGCGCTTCAGGTAATTCGCGAAACTGGCAATCCGTTAGAAAACAAAGCTCATCGTAATCGTAAAAAACGACACGGCCGTGCCGGGTCACCCCGAAGTTTTTCGTGAGCAGATCCCCAGGAAAAATGTTGGAGGCGGCAAGATCTTTGATTGATTGCCCGTAATCGCGTCCCGCAGCCGCGATTGCCTCTGTGTCGTTTTCCCGGAAAAAAAGATTCAGCGGCCGAAGACGACGCTCGACGTACGCGTGCGCGATGATGATGTCATCGCCCTCGGTTTTCACAATGGAAGGCGCATCGCGCAAAAGTTCAGCCAATAGCTCGGGGTCGAAGCGATCCCCCGGAATTTGTAGATGCTCAAACTCATGCGCTTCCACCAAACGTCCCGCGCGATCGTGCTCGAAAACCAGGCGGTAGCGGCGCCTTACATCTTCGCGCGTGCTATCCTTCGGCAAATCGAATTGATCTTTGATCAGTTTAAAAACGACGTCGTAGCTCGGCAGCGTGAAAACGCTCATCACCATTCCACGAGCTCCCTCCGCGACTACGAAACAATCGGTCGATTTGCGCAAATGTGCGATGAAATCACGATAAAATTCGGTCTTACCGTGCCGATGAAAACCGATGGCATTATAAAGATCGATCAGTCGCTTGCGCGGCATCAATTGCTGTAAATAACGCACAAGCCTGTAGGGACACTCCACCGCAACGCGAAAATAGGAGCGCGTAAATGAAAACAAAAGCGCCAGGTCGACATCACCGTGCAGCAATGCATCGAGGATAACGCCGCGGTCGCGTTCATGACGAAGACAGAGCGCAATTGGTAACGGCACCTCTCCTCCGCGCAAGACGCGCCCCACCACATACGCGCCGCGTCCCCGATAAAACACGCTCGAGAGAACCTCCAGTTCGAGCTGGGACTGGTTTGTCCCGCTGGCCGTTTCGATTCGCGCAGTGGCAAGTTGCGCACTCTTCCGCAGGTCGTCCCAGCATTTTTCCTCAAAGGCGTCCGTCAGGGCCGAGCAGAACAATTCCGGCAAGCCCCGGCCACGATAGGTTTTTGTGATATTCATCATCGCGCTTGCCGGCGGCGCGTCGAAATCGGTGTCGACAAATTCAATCGCCTGGTCCACGCCGGCAGTGGCAAAAACTCGGCGCGTTAAGGAGTTAAAAAATGTCTCGGCGATTTCCCACGCTGGCGAGCTTGCGATCAACGACGAATAAACAGCTTTGATACCCGTCCAGATGCTGTGTTCGGGTAAACGAGCTCCCATCAATTTGCGAATGCGATTTGTTAGGCTGTCCAGAACGTCGTTGTAAGAATGCAAACGCTCAGCCGCGTCATCGAAACTGCCCGCCCAGTCGCCTGCCAAAAAGCGCTCGCGCGCACGCCGGGTGATGACGTTGAAGCGCGTTTGGTAGTCGAAAAAAGCGTGCTGCGCGATTTCAGCGCAACGCGCCGCAAGACGACTGTCGGTTAGAGTGGAAGCATCTTGCGCGATTGTTGACCTTGCATTCAACGGAACTGCTCCGCTTCAGTCGAACCAGCCAACGCCGTAGTCGAGCTGTTGCCGTCGGCGATAATCTGCGCAACCAGATCAAAGTAACCGGTACCGACCTCGCGTTGGTGTTTAGTTGCCGAGTAACCATCGCGTTCCGCGGAAAATTCCGCTTCCTGCAATATTGCATACGCGGCCATCCCGTGTTCTCGATAGTCGCGCGCCAAATTAAACATACTGGCGTTGAGAGCGTGAAATCCAGCCAGGGTAACGAACTGAAATTTGTAACCCATCGCGCCCAGCTCGCGTTGAAACTTTGCAATGCTAACACCGTCCAGTTTCTTCTTCCAGTTAAAGGACGGCGAACAATTGTAAGCCAGTAACTTGTTGGGAAATTTTGCGTGCACGTTCTCGGCGAATCGCTTTGCTTCCGCCAAACTCGGTTCACTCGTCTCGCACCAAATCATGTCGGCAAATGGCGCATAGCTTTGCGCCCGTGAAATAGCCTGATCAAGCCCGGCGCGGACCCGAAAGAAACCTTCCGGGGTTCGTTCGCCGGTGAGAAATTCACGATCGGACTCATCCACATCGTTTGTCAGAAGGGCAGCGCCATTCGCGTCGGTTCTCGCGATCAGGACCATGGGCACATCGCAAACATCAGCCGCCAGGCGCGCGGCCACGAGATGTTTAATGGCGGTGGAGGTTGGCACCAACACCTTACCACCCATGTGTCCGCACTTTTTCTCGCTGGCGAGCTGATCTTCAAAATGCACGCCGGCCGTTCCGGCTTCGATCATTGCCTTGGTTAATTCGAAAACATTGAGTGGTCCTCCGAAACCGGCCTCGCCGTCGGCTACAATGGGTGCAAACCAGTCGATATCTGTCCTGCCTTCAGCGTGGTAGATTTGATCGGCACGCTGAAAGGTCTGATTTATTCGCCTAACGAGTGAAGGAACACTGTTCGCCGGATATAAACTTTGATCGGGATACATTTGGCCGGCTAGATTTGCGTCCGCCGCTACCTGCCAGCCGCTCACGTAAACTGCCTTTAGACCCGCTTTGACTTGCTGCATGGCCTGGTTGCCAGTCAGAGCACCGAGAGCCGCAATGTAATCTTCGTTGTGTAAGAGTCGCCAAAGCTTTTCCGCACCGCGCCGAGCAAGCGTGTGCTCAATGCGCACACTACCTCTGACACGCTCCACGTCTGCGGGAGAATACGGTCTTTTTATGCCCCGCCAGCGCGCGTCGGCTTCAGTCGAACTTTTCATAACCTGACAACGTTAAAAATTCCGGAAACTCGTCGCTGGTCGTCATTTTATCGAACAATTTGGCCGCCATTTCGAACTTCCCTTTGGTGAAACGATCGACACCAATCGCTTCTTTGATTTTTGTTAGCTCCTCCGTTAACACTTCGCGAAACAGTTTTTTCGTCACTTTGCGACCGTCGCTGAGCTTTCCATCGGGATGTCGAATCCATTGCCAGACCTGTGCGCGAGAGATTTCCGCCGTGGCAGCGTCTTCCATCAAATTGAAAATCGGGACAGCGCCGTTGCCACGTAGCCACGCCTCGAGATATTGCACGCCCACGCTCACGTTCGTGCGCAAGCCTTGTTCGGTGATGGGCCCGCGCGGACGGAAATCGAGAAGGTCTTTCGCGCGAACGTCGACGTCGTCGCGTTCACGCGCGATTTGATTTGAGCGCGGCATCAGGCGATCGAATGCTTCGGTAGCGAGCTGGACCATTCCGGGATGCGCCACCCACGTTCCGTCATGACCATCGCCGGCTTCACGTTCCTTGTCGGCGCGCACCTTGGCAAACGCTTCTTCGTTGGCGCGCGGATCGTTCTTCACTGGAATCTGAGCAGCCATGCCGCCCATGGCGAACGTTTTTCGGCGATGGCAGGTTTTGATGCACAGCAGGGAATACGAACGCATAAAATGGGTCGTCATCGTGATAACCGCGCGATCGGCCAAAAGGAAATCCGGTTTACGCCGAAACTTCTTGATGCACGAAAAAATGTAATCCCAGCGGCCGCAATTAAGGCCGGCGGAATGCTCGCGCAGCTCATAAAGGATCTCGTCCATTTCGAATGCCGCCGGGATCGTTTCGATTAGGACCGTCGCACGGATGGTCCCATGTTGAATGCCAAGCTCATTCTGCGCCAGCTTAAAAGCGTCGTTCCAAATACGGGCTTCCAGATGGCTCTCCATTTTGGGCAGGTAAAAATAAGGGCCGCTGCCGCGCTCGATCAG
>JBKPMH010000199.1:0-18113 GCA_046732035.1 Verrucomicrobiota bacterium | reverse complement strand
AAGACTGCCCTCGAGATGGCGGATGCAATCATTGCCGTCTCGCGTGAGACCAAAAGGGACATCGAGCGATTGTTCAACGTCGATCCCGCGCGAGTACACGTGATCCACAATGGAATCGATTTGGATCAGTATCGGAAGGTTGATTCCACTGCTGCGCTAAAGCGATATGGCATCGATCCGGATAAACCATACCTCCTGTTTGTCGGCCGGATCGCGCGTCAAAAGGGTTTCCAACATTTGCTGCACGCAATCCAGTTCATGGATCCTGGGTTCCAAATCGTTCTTTGCGCTGCGGCGCCGGACACGCCGGAGTTGCAGGAAGAGATGAAAACCGCGGTGGATCGCGCCAAGGCACAGCGATCCGGAGTTATCTGGATCAATGAAATGGTGGATCAGAAGGCCACACGCGAACTTTACTCCCACGCAGCTGTCTTCGTTTGCCCTTCAATCTATGAGCCGTTTGGTATCATTAATCTTGAGGCAATGGCATGTGAGACCGCGGTCGTCGCGAGCGCGGTCGGCGGAATCAAAGAGGTCGTTGTCGATGGCGAAACCGGGTACCTGGTTCCACTCGAACAAACAAAGCAAGGCTCGTTCGAGCCGGCAGACCCGGAGAAATTCGCGCAAGGTCTCGCCGCGCGTATCAATCAATTAATGAAAGATCGGCAACTGCGGGAGAAATTCGGCAAGGCAGGACGCAAACGCGTGGAAGAACAGTTTAGCTGGGCGTCAATCGCGCAAAAGACGAAAGCGCTTTACCAGGCATTAGTGCGAGAGCGCAGCGTAACACTGGCGAACAAACGAATGGTTTAGGCGTTGGTGACTGACTGACTAAAGCTGCTCGATCTTATAACCGCGCTTTTGGAGCAAGGCGATGAGGCCGCGCGGACCGGCGAAATGCAGCGCGCCAGCGACGATTAACGTCGATCTGCCCGATCGGATTGCCATTTCGATTTTTGGTATCCATCTCGCGTTCCGGCGATCCAGCAAACGCCACCAAACTGTCGGAGCTTCTTTTATTTCACCGGCGTGCGTCGTGTAAAGGCGAGCGGTATCTCCAGCCTTCCACGCTTGCACGTCTTGACGAAACCACGTTGCCTGGTCCTTTGCGTGTATGATTGCTTGCAGCAGGACTACTTCACCTTCGGCATCAAACATGTCTGAAAACACATGAATGTGCTCATCCACAGTTTCGAGGCCTCCAGTGAGTTTGCCGTAAAAGCGGGCCCGCTGCGCGATATAGCTATCGACACCCCAACGGTAATCAGGATTACCGAGTTTTGGATTTCGCAAGATCATGGCGATCGCCCAGGGACGAAGATGATGCCAATCATTCATTCCGCTGAGTGTTATCTTGCGTAAATAGTCGTAGGTCTTTGGATGTATCTTGGTCGTTACCAATTCGCCCCTTCGGAGCTTTGCGGCTTCCTTCAGTTTTGCTTCAAACGACTCCTCTTTCGGATCAATCTCGAACCAGATTTGCTGGGATTGTTTGATTGCTTCCTCGATAACTGCAGTGCGGACGTAATCGGATGACTGCAACGCGTGAACAGAGCCGAGGAGGTAAAATGGCGCCGGGGCATTCGTCACTCGCCAGAGACAATGTTTACCATTCGAAGCGACCTCGGCGCGTGCGAGTCCACTGATGGCAAGCACAATGCACCCAATGGCGGCGATTCTCGACCGACACTGCACCGAATACTTCTCCGGTTTTCCAACCTAGAGTTGCTCGATTTTATAACCGCGCTTCTCCAGCAGCTTGATGACGCTGTTTGGACCGGAGAAATGCAACGCACCGGCGACAATCGCGGTCGGCTCGCCGGTCTTCAGTTCCGCTTCGATTCGCGGAATCCATTTCATGTTACGATTATCCACAAAACGCGCCGCGATCCAGGGGGCTTGTTTACGCAACCGGCTGTCGCCCTTCCAAAGCGCATCGGTATCGCCTTTGCGCCAAGCCTTGTACATCCGGTTAAATTCCTTATCGGCATTTCCAGGCTGATCAAGCGTGTCGCGCAGAATGAACTCGCTATCGCGATCGGACAAACCGCCCATAACTGCCACGTGCTCGTCCACAGTTTCCAGGCCGGCGATTTCTTTTTTCTCCCGTGTGGCGCGGTCCACAAAGTAGTTGTCCAACCCATGCGAGAGTGAAGTTTTGGTATACGTGGCAGGTCCGACTATGTGCTGTGCGATCCACCACGGCTTATAGCCGAACTCACTATCGAAATTTCTCTGACGTTGACGTCTGGTACGGTGGTTGTCCGCGTTGACCGTTGTAATGTTCTGCCGAAGCCAGGCCAAAAGGTCGGGATCAATTTTTGAACGAAGATCCTGGCCGGGCGGATATTTGCCGGCGGCCTCGAATTTTTTTTCAAATTCGACATGCCGGGTCGGATCGAACTCGAACAGGAAACGTTTACTGTTTCTCAGCGCGATTTCGTATGGAGCCGGAAGTGGATAATCCTTTTTGCTGAGGGCATGAATCGAACCAACAAGGTAAAATGGAGCCTCCACATTGGTCACCCGCCAGACACAACACTTGGGAAACTTTTGACCGGCGTGAGCGGAGATCGCAAAAAGCAGCGGTAAAAAAACCGCAAGTGACTTAATGCAGGAGCGGCTGAGACATCGGGGAGACAAAAACATTTCCCGTCTCTAGCGCGAAAAACTTCCGCGTCAATTTAAATTCCACCTCGAAATCCAACCAGCGATCGCCACGATTCCGGGATTTGAGATTCGTTTGGTTTGCAATACAATTGCGCAGGCATGGTCCTCCCAGTGAAACGTTGGTTCGCGATTGCGTTCCTGGCCACTGCCGTCCCGATTTCACAAAACGCAGCATCTGCAGCCGATGCCTGGAAGATTATCAAGGTGCGTGGCAGTGATTACCTGAGCGTCGAGAACATCTCGCAATTTTACGGATTGCCGGCAGGCATCGCGGCTTCGGCTGACAAAGTGGAAGCCGATTCGACGAAAAATCCGCTTGAATTTGTTAGCGGCAGCCGCGAGGTGATGATCAATGGCGCGCGTAGCTGGTTGTGCTTTCCTGTGATCGAACAGGATGGAAAATATCTTGTTTCCCGTACAGACGTGGCAAAAACTATCGAGCCATTGGTGCGACCGCATCGTGTTCAGAATGTTGGCAAACTTCAGACAGTCGTTCTGGATCCGGGGCATGGCGGCTACGATCGGGGCCAGGTGAGCCGTTATGGTTATGAGAAAGATTTTGCACTGGATGTGGCGCGAAAGCTGCGCCCGTTTTTACAGGCAAAAGGATTACGGGTGATTATGACGCGAGAGGGAGATTACTTTGTGCCGCTTGAAGTTCGCGCACAGATCGCCAATGCCGCGCGGGATTCAATTTTCGTCAGTATTCATTTCAATGCGACAAATGACGACCCAAACGCGACAGGATTTGAAATCTTTTCGTTTACGCCGCGCGGAGCGCCCTCTACATCGGACGGCGCGGTAGCTCCGAGTGCTTCGAGCACGCAACCCGGCAGCACGGTAGATGCGCAAAGCATGGCGCTGTCCGCGTGCATTTACCATTCGGTGCTCGGTCATCTCCCCGAGTACGATCGGGGCATCAAGCGAGCGCGGTTTGCCGTGCTTCGGCTGACAAAAGTTCCGGCTGTGTTGATCGAAGGCGGTTTTCTAACGGAAAAAGGCGAGTGCAAGTTGATCGCGCAAAAAGACTGGCGCGCAAAGCTCGCGCACGCCATTGGCGTTGGGATCGAAAGTTATCGCGCGTTGGGAACCAAGAAGCAGCCGCCATTGTTGGTCGCGGATTATCGCAAACAACTCAAATCGTCGCCGGCCGACTTTTTTGTTCCGGACGCGGGAGTCAAGGAGGCAGATAACAGTCTGATGGAACTGGTCGGCAAATCGAAATTTCTTCCACCGAACCAGACGCCGGCTCCGAGGGCGTCTCTCGAGTCTGCTCCCATTGTTCCCTGAAATTTTCGCTGTAATGGCAGGCCTGTCGTCTGCAATCTATGACCGCACCAACGACACATTCGCAGTATCGATCCATGATTGACCTTGACTCTGCTCGCGCGAAGCAGGCTAATCTTGCGTTCAATCCTAACGAAAGGACTAAACCATGAAAATATTCACCTGCAGTATGACGACATTGCTCGCCACAATCGCGATTTCATTCGCGGCGACTGGCGATAAAGAAGCGATTATCTCCAAAGAAAAAGCGGCCTGGCAGGCGTTCAAGGACAAGAAGACGGATGACTTCAAGAAGCTTCTTTCTCCGGACCTTGTGAGCGTGTACGCCGATGGAAGGCACAACCTGCAACAGGAAGTGAATTCAATGTCCAAGACAGACATGAAATCGTTCGACTTGGGCGATTTCAATGTTGTATTTCCGAATCCCAACACCGCCATCGTTACTTACAACGCCAAGATCGAAGCGACAGCGGACGGTAAGGACGTCTCCGGCACCTACAATGTCGGCTCCGTCTGGCACACAGTGAACGGCCAATGGATCGGCATTTTCCACACTGACATGAAAGCAGCGCCCCCACCGCCGACATCGCCCACCGGATAAGTTTTCAGTTCTGCTACGGAGAGCTTTCTGTGGCGGCAGGGGTGTCGCCTGCGTTTGGTCAGTTCCGCGGCCGGCACGGCTGC
The DNA here is from genome assembly GCA_046732035.1 of Verrucomicrobiota bacterium. Lineage (GTDB taxonomy): Bacteria > Verrucomicrobiota > Verrucomicrobiia > Chthoniobacterales > UBA10450 > Udaeobacter. The sequence continues at coordinate 13,472 of JBKPMH010000199.1, read as the reverse complement.
CGCTACAGTTAAATTGACTTCGCTTATGCGAGTCCTATTCTGATCAAGAGCAATAATGCGGGGGAGCCGCAATGGCTGAGAGTCCGGTGTGAAACTGGAGACCCCTTGAACCTGATGCGGGTAATGCCGCCGAAGGGAGCGAGGGTCCGGTGCCGGACTGATCTCAATCATGCGTGCATTTGCGCATGGCTTTTGTTTAATCATCAATGAACACGAATCGACACGAAGCCGTAGCCGGAGCCGGCCTGTCCGCCGTAGCGTCTGCGAACGCGGATAACCCGGGCCCGAACGGGTCTACAGAAACTGCGGTCAACGACCGCGGCTACAACTTCCCAAACAGCAAAAAGATTTATGTCGCGGGCAAGCTGCATGGTCAGGTTCGTGTGCCTTTCCGGGAAATCTCATTGGCGCCGACGAAATCGATGGCTGACGAGATCGAAGTGAACGAGCCGGTGCGCGTCTACGATACGAGTGGGCCATGGGGCGATCCAGTCATGACGGTCAACCCGGTGGAAGGGCTTCCAGCTTTGCGTCGCGATTGGATCCATGAGCGCGGAGATGTGGAGGAGATCGAAGGACGTAAGATCCAGCCGATCGATGATGGATATCTGTCTGCCGCGCATGCCAAGCATGCGAACAGAAAAAGCCCAACGGCCAACGTCGAACATCCAATGTCCAATGGAGCCGGCGCGCCCTCGCGCCGGAAACCCTTACGCGCGTCCGCCGGTCATCCCATCACGCAGCTTTGGTACGCGCGCCAGGGAATCATCACGCCCGAGATGGAATTCATCGCGATTCGCGAGAATTTTGGCCGCGAGAATTCGTCGTCTGTAGCCGCCGCTGCTGACCGCGGCGACACAGGCAACGGCAGCGCGTATAACAGAAACGATCTTCGTCAGCAACACGCAGGGAATTCTTTTGGCGCCGCGATTCCAAAAGAGATCACACCTGAATTCGTTAGGCAGGAAGTCGCCCGCGGTCGCGCCATTATCCCCGCAAACATTAATCACCCCGAGGCCGAGCCGATGATCATCGGTCGGAATTTCCTGGTAAAAATTAACGCCAACATCGGCAACAGCGCTGTGGCGTCATCGATTGAGGAAGAAGTCGAGAAGATGCGTTGGGCAACCAAATGGGGTGCCGACACGGTCATGGACCTCAGCACGGGTAAAAACATTCATGCCACACGCGAATGGATCATTCGCAACTCGCCCGTGCCGATCGGTACCGTGCCGATCTATCAGGCGTTGGAAAAAGTCGGCGGCCGCGCCGAGGAGTTAACTTGGGAAATCTATCGAGACACGCTCGTCGAACAGGCGGAGCAGGGGGTCGATTACTTCACCGTGCACGCGGGCGTGTTGCTTCGTTACATACCGCTCACGGCGCGCCGCGCCACAGGCATTGTCTCGCGCGGCGGCTCAATCATGGCCAAGTGGTGTCTTGCGCATCATCAGGAAAGCTTTCTCTACACACACTGGGACGACATCTGCGAGATCATGGCCGCGTACGACGTCAGCTTTTCAATTGGCGATGGTCTCAGGCCGGGTTCGATCGCTGACGCGAACGACGAAGCGCAGTTCGCCGAACTTTACACGCAGGGCGAGCTAACGAAACGCGCATGGGCGCATCACGTGCAGGTGATGAACGAGGGCCCCGGCCACATCCCCATGCACATGATCAAGGAGAATATGGAGAAGCAACTGGGATGGTGCGATGAAGCGCCCTTCTACACGCTTGGGCCGCTCACTACTGATGTCGCGCCAGGCTACGATCACATCACCAGCGCAATTGGCGCTGCGATGATCGGCTGGTACGGCTGTGCCATGCTTTGTTACGTCACGCCCAAAGAACATCTGGGTCTGCCTAACAAGAAAGACGTCAAAGACGGCGTCATCGCCTATAAAATCGCTGCGCACGCGGCCGATTTGGCCAAAGGCCATCCGGGCGCACAGTATCGAGATAACGCAATCAGCAAAGCGCGTTTCGAATTTCGTTGGGAAGATCAATTCAATCTGTCGCTCGATCCCGAAACCGCACGCGAATTTCACGACGAAACGTTGCCGGCCGAAGGAGCCAAGACTGCGCATTTTTGTTCCATGTGCGGCCCGCACTTTTGCTCCATGCGCATCACAGAGGATGTTCGCCGTTACGCTGCAGAAAAAGGTTTGAGTGACGAAGCGGCCATAAAACATGGAATGGAAGAGAAGGCTTCTGAGTTCGCTGAAAAGGGTTCCGAAATTTACGCGAAAGCGTAACCTCACTTATTGCGATTTTGTGACGGGTTCTACAGTCAATTGCTGGAAGCGCTGATCCTTCCGGAGCGGATCGAACATCGGATCGAGCCGAAGCAGCGCAGGAGTTAGCGGCACGCGTGAGGCCAATGCGCCCTCGGACGGTATCGATAAAAGTTTCTCCAACGCAGGGATGGCACGGTCTCGCTCTCCCAGTTGTGCTGCCACTCTGGCTAGAATCTCGATCGGCGCGGGACCGTCCACTGCATCTTTCTCGAGCGGGAGCACCCTCATCGCCTGCTCCGCCAGAGCTAACGCCGCCGCTTTGTCGCCGAGGCCCATATTGACCAGCGCGAGATCTCCAAGGAGTAGATAGTTATCCGGCTGTTCTTTGAGGAAGGATTCCAGTTCGCTGCGCGCCTGTCGCCAGCTTTCCTGGGCAGCGGCATGATCCCCTGCGACATCTTGCGCCCAGCCTAACCAAAAGCGCAGTTCACCATTGTTATAACCCAACGCCGGGTCAGGCGCGGCAAGTATTTCCTTTAGCCGAGAGATCATTTGTGCAGGGCGACGTTCCAGAATCGACTGGTAAACCTGTATTTCTAAGGCACCGGTGTCATCGGCGGGCGGATTCAGCGGAGCGAGTAGTGCGGCAGCCCGCGGTAGATCGCCCTGCGCTTGTGCGATGCCCGCCTTCTGCGCGAGGGTATCCAAGTCGTCCGGTATAACATCGAGCACCTGATCAAACTTTCGCAGCGCCTCGGAGAAACGACGGACTATCATGTGGGATTGTGCGTGCTGGGTAAGGAGGGAAACGTTGCGCGGGTCGAGCCGCTCAGCTTCGTTGAAGTAAGACTCGCTGCGGTCCCACTGACCTCGCCGGCGCGCGACGTATGCCAGCGATTCAGGAATCTGGCTGCTATTCGGGAGAAATTGACGTGCTTGCTCGAAGTAACGCACTGCCGCGTCGTGATCCTTCAGGCAGGCGTAGTAGTAATATCCCCTGGCCAGAATGGCCTCGCCGAGATTGGGCTGAAGAGTGAGCGCCGTTTCGGCTGCCTGCCCCGTCTCTTCGCGCAAGGCAACGGTTGGTTGAAGACTCTGTGTGAGATAGCCGAGCGCATCGACGTATGACAGCAGCGCCCAGGCAAGCGCGAACTTCGGGTCCAATCGTACCGCTTCTTCAAGATGTTTCTGTGCCGCAAGCGTGTTCCCTGGTGAGTTTCCCGTTTTCAGCGTGTAAGACAGACCACGCAGGTAGGCATCGTAAGCTGCAGGATTGTCCGTCGGTCTGGCCGCAATGACTTGTTCTTCCTGACCAGTCAGTTTCACCCGCAACTGATCGGCAATGGCTTTGGCCACCTCACTCTCGACGGAAAAAATGTCAGTCACTCTGCGATCAAAGGTCTCTGCCCAGAGATGTGAATCATTCGCGGCTCGAATTAATTGCACATTCACGCGCACCTGATCCTTGGTTTTCTGGACACTACCTTCCAGGAGATTGGCGACACCGAGTTGCTTCGCAATCTCAGAAAGCTTTTGAGATTTCTTCTTATAACGCTGCGTGGACGTGCGCGAGATCACTTTGAGATCCGCGATCTTTGAGAGCCGGGTCAGAATTTCATCCTGGATTCCATCGGCGAAGTAAGCGTTGGATTTTTCCTCACTCAGGTTTTCAAATGGCAGAACGGCAATGGATTTTTCATTTGGCAATGGCGCAGGGGTGGCAAAGAAAAAAAAGCGAGTAACTGCCACGGCTGCCAGGAGCGCTGCCGCCAGAGTGAGTAGGACGCCCCGCTTATGACGTTCGATTTTGCTGGCGATAGAATCGGCATGCGCTTTGGCCCGCGACAAGGAACTGTCCGTTTCTAGTTCGCCCTTGAGAGCGCGGAGATCGGCGAGCATCTCGTTGATCGTCTGGTAACGTTCGTCACTGTTTTTGCGCAAAGCCTTTTGCAGAATGGATTCGAGTTCGAGCGGAAAATCGGGCAACACGCCCGATAAAGGTGGCGGTTCCGTTGTTAGGATGGAGGCGATACAGTCGCTCGGCGTCTCGCCGCGGAATGGTGGGTTCCCTCCCACCATTTCGTAGAGGACTACGCCCAGACTCCAAATATCCGAGCGCGCGTCCACCTTCTGGCCGCGCGCTTGTTCCGGGGACATGTAACGCGCCGTGCCTAACACTAACCCTTGCCGCGTTTGCAACGCCGCCGTTGTTTCGCCTGTATGATCGTCCAAAGCCAGCCTTTGCTCGGTCAGTTTTGCGATCCCAAAATCGAGCACCTTCGCGTATCCATCCGGTCGCAGCATGATGTTCTCCGGTTTGATGTCGCGGTGCACGACGCCTGCTTCGTGCGCCGCAGCCAGCGCCGAGGCCACTTGCACAGCAATTTCCAGCGCAGCGTGCGGTTTGATCCTCCCGCGCGCGAGCGATGCGCGCACCGTAACGCCCTCGATGAACTCCGTCGCGATAAACAGCCGCTTTCCCTCCGCGCCGATCTCATAAACCGTTAGAATGTTTGGATGATTTAAGGCCGAGGCACTCCGCGCCTCATTTTTAAAGCGGCTCAACTGCGTCTCGTCCGTGGTCAGGCTATCCGGGAGAAGCTTGAGCGCTGCTTTGCGCCCGAGTCGCTCGTCGCGCCCGAGATAGACTTCACCCATTCCGCCGATACCGATGAGTGATTCGATCCGATAATGACCAATTACTCTTCCAACCAATGCGCCGGCTTTGTCGTTAGTCACCAGATCGGGAGCGACTTCGAACGCCGGTAATTCAATGAAATTCGCCGACCTCTCATAAGAGGTGAGCAAAGTCTCCACCTCTCGCCGCAAGCCTTCGTCGCCGCGGCAAGCCTCATGAAGAAATGCGGCCCGCTCCCCGGACGCACGCTCGACCGCTGACTGGAAAAGATCGTTGATCTTTTTCCAGCGCTCAGCCTTCATCAGGTCTCTTCCCCGCGTAGCGCCCGGTAAAGCCAGGCTTTGGCCATCGTCCACTCGCGCTCCACCGTCCGCTGAGAGAGCTTCAGGAATTCAGCCGTCTCTTCGACCGTCAAACCGCCGAAGTAGCGAAGTTCAACAATCTGACTTTTTCGCGCATCCTGCGCAGCCAACCTGTCCAACGCTTCATCGAGCGCGAGTAATTGCTCCGATCGCGTTTCTGTTACTAACGCGGCTTCATCCAGGGTTACTTTCAGCGCGCCGCCGCCACGCTTGAGTGAGCGGCGTTCACGAGCATGGTCAACCATGATGCGCCGCATCAACTGCGCGGTCGCCGCGATAAAGTGGCTGCGGCCTTGCCAGACCGGCTTTGTATTATCGACCAGCCGCAGATAAGCCTCGTTCAGAATGGCAGTGGTTTGCAGTGTGTGGCCGGCGCGTTCTCGACTCATGTAATGATGGGCCAGCCGGTGCAATTCGGGTTGCACCAGCGGGAACAATTTCTCCAGCGCTCTGTCGTCTCCGCCGCTCCAGTCGCCAAGCAGTTGGGTGACCGCTTGTCGCGTGGATGGGGGCGTCGTCATACAGCTGCTCGACGCCGCAAATTCTAACACGATCGAGGCGTTTTAACAGTGCAGCCGGGAATGCGATAAAAAAACCGCGCGATCGTGGCGGGTTCCAGGCGGCCTTTCCGCATTACCACATGAACCGGCACAAACACAAACGCCGGAGAAACCAAAACAGAAAGCAAAAAAAACTATGCACACTAAACAATCAGTAACCAATTCCGTCATAGCCGCCTTTGGCTTGCTACTGACCCTATTGGCAGTTAGCCAGGCTGCACAGGCACAGGACATCCAGTCCAGGCAGTTTGTTGCACCGGCTGTCTTCCAGGCGGCCGGCACGGACGTTGCCTCCATTCAGAGTACGGTCGATGCGTTCCGCGCTCGTCTTGGGGATCCCAACAACCTCAATAACCCAGGGCCGCTCAAAAGCGGTCGCCGCGAGATCAATTGGGACGGCGGCAACCCCAACGTCCTGGATACGACAGCTCCGGTAACGCCGTTCAACGTGTTTCTGAACACGCGCGGTAGTCAATTCACGACACCGGGCCTGGGCTTATCGCAGGGTCCTCCATCGGGCGGGCCACAGGGGGGGCTGGCCGTGCTCTTTGCCAATCCTACCTACGGCAAAATCTTCAGGACCTTCAGCCCATCGCGGTTGTTCACTCCTGTAGAGAGCAACATCACCGAAGCAGTATTCTCTATACCTGGTACGAATGGTACCGTTCCGGCAAGAGTCAGAGGCTTCGGCGCAGTATTCACAGATGTTGACCAGCCAGACGGCAATGGGCCTGCCGGAAGGCGCGGAAATCGCGGAGCCAGCACGCGGATCGAGTACTTCGACCAGAACGGCAGGCTTCTATTCAGCAGTTTCGTCCCGGCCTCCCCGGGCGATGGAAGCTTGTCTTTCTTCGGCATCGTGTTTGATGACGCCCGCATCGCTTCGGTCCGAATCAAAGCCGGCGACGTGGCCCCGGGTCCAAACGACGACGAACGCCATGACGTCGTCATGATGGATGACTTCATCTACGGCGAGCCACAGCTCCTTTGAGGAAGGAAAGATCAGATTCTGCGGTAGATACTATGGAAGCGCCACTCAACCTGAACGCAACGGCCCAAAACCATAGAACCTAACGAGTCCAAAATGTGCTGCCGGGCGACTTGCTAGTCTCCGGCAGCTCATTCGTTGCCATTCCTCGAGCGGCAGAAATTTTGTCTTCAAGGCTTGACGGTTACGCGAAGACCTGATTGCGAGAGAATACGTTTTGCCGTCTTTGAATCTAATTCCAGAATCGCGACGATGGTTGCACTTTCCTCACAATCTCGCACGCTACGCAAGCATTATGAATATCGAAACGCTGCGCATCGGAATGAAAGTACGCCATCCGCAATACGGCATAGGTGTTGTGAAGTCGCTGACCGAACAGACAGCTGAGATCGCATTCGAGGACGCGCCACGAAAAGTTGCGCCGGCTTCCAGCGATCTCCAACCTGCGGAGGCAACCGCCACGGTAAGTGAGCTACAGATGCCGCTCGCGAACGTAATTCGAGATACGGCTCATGCTGTCGTTGAGGCACTCGGACTGGAACAAACGGATTCGCTCGTAGAAGGTTTAGCCACACGATGGCAGGGCGGAAGCCTGGTATTGCAACCGGCCGATACCTCGCTTCAACCGAAAGAAGTTCCCCTTGAAACATTCTTCCATAAGGTCGTGATGATTCGGAATAATCTTCGCGTTCTGGAACAAAAAGTGAACGCGAGCGACAAACTTGGCGAAGCCGACAAGATCGATTTGCAACAGTACATCACGCGCTGTTACGGTTCGCTCACGACATTCAACATCCTGTTTAAGAACAAGGAAGATCAGTTCACCACCAGCCGGTAAGTAACCTGGTGCGGTCCCGATGATCACAGCTAAATCCGCACAAATGACCTCTTACTCTTTGGAACCGGTTGGTTTTATTCGCTCCACGATAAAGCGGCGGGAAGAGGCCCCGCGGCAAGGACCGGAAGGGGCGCCGGACGCGTGGCTGGAGATCGAACCGAAATTCGCTGAAGCCTTACTGGGAGTCGAAGTCGGTCACCAACTGATTGTTATCACCTGGTTACATCAGGCCAATCGGGACGTTTTAAAGGGACATCCACGCAGCGATGAGAGCCGTCCACTCACCGGCGTGTTTTACACGCGTTCACCGGCGCGGCCGAATCCGCTCGGGTTACATCCGGTGACGGTGCGCCAGATCGAGGGCACACGTGTGAAGATTGGGCCGATCGAGGTATTCGACGGGACACCCGTGATCGACATCAAGTCAGCCTCGACGCGGGCCGACGCATGACTCGCGCTGTTGTAGAATTGAGTGCTAGCGAGCGGAACGGGATTGGCGTAGTAAGACGCCATGGACACGAATGAACCGGTCGATGAGGACATCGATGAGCCGTTTAGTGGCGCGGAACTAAGCGAATCTGTTCTCGGCCGGGACTGGAATTCGTCAGAAGAGGAGGCGGCATGGTCAAACCTGTAGCCGGCGAAATCGTCGTCATTCCGTTTCCTCGAAGCGATAGCGGAAAGCGCCGACCGGCTTTCGTGATTGCCGATCTGCCAGGTGCAGACCTAATTCTCTGCCAGATCACTGGCCGCGCGCACTTCGATGGTTTTGCGATCACGCTGGATAACAGCGATTGTGAGCGCGGCCAAATCGATCAGCCGTGTTACATTCGGCCGCAGCGGCTTTTCACACTCGAACATCACAAAATTCTTCGTTCACTCGCAAAAGTCACTGAAGCGAAGCTCAAAGAGGTTTTGAAAAGGGCGCGCGAGTTCTTCGTCGAATAACGCACACAGTATCGACTGATCTCTCGTTCACGCTGTTGGAGTGAGGATCGGATTCATCAGAAGCGTAAACGTTGCCGGATTGGTTGCGATGCTTGTTTGTGCCGTGACAATATGGCTGAGACCGGCGTGATGCCATGCGCGTGCGCAATTTCGAGTCACAGCTTTGGTTGCCACAACCACGTCCGAACGTGTTCGCGTTCTTTTCCGATCCACAGAATCTCGATGTGATCACACCGCCGTGGCTGCATTTTCGGACCATCAGCCAAAGTCACTGCCAGATGCAGCAAGGCACAATTATGGATCATCGTCTGCGTATTCATGCGGTTCCGTTTCGCTGGCGTAGTAAGATCACCGATTGGGATCCGCCGGCGCGTTTTGTGGACGAACAGATCCGCGGTCCGTACCGGCTTTGGGTTCACGAACATCGATTCGAGGAATCCGATGGTGGAACGCTGGTCCACGATCAAGTTCGTTATGTCGTGCCTTTTGATTTTCTAATCCATCGATCCTTTGTCAGGCCTAATATCGAGCGAATTTTCGCCTATCGAAGAGAAAAACTCCGCGAGATTTTCGCAATTGAATCCAATCCAGCTTGACCTCGCGGAGTTGCAGGCAGAAATGCCGCCGGATATACGTGTCGGAGATGCTTGCGATTAGCCGAAGTTTCTTCCTCAAACCGCGCCCGCATAACACGTGCACTCGAAAAAGATCGGCACCGTTTTCAGCACTGGTTTGATCCACTGCTTTTTGGGCATATCTCACCTGATTCTACGGAACCGGCGAAAGCAAGTTCCCCAAAAACCGTTGAACGGCGAAACAAAACGACTCTTACCCTGTGCATCCTCGTTAGTGCACCTCTCAATGGCCCGCTAATGAGAAACGCCTGCGAATTTCTGGCATCGGAAGGAATTCACCAGATTATTTGGAACCTTCGTTTCGCAATTTCCGTAGAACTCAGCGTGAATCCAAAATCACGTCTGGCACCGCTCCCTCTTCCACGACTCGCACGGCTCGTTCTTCTTTATACGCGCGACGAAGACTTCCAAAAAGTTGTAAGGCAAGCGCTCTCGGCCACCGGCACAATCGTCCTCATAGCACGAACCGTCGAGGAGGCGTTACAAATCGTTTGCCGCCGAAGGCGCGAGTTGAATGTCGCTATCATGTCTTTCAATGAAGATTGCCGTGGAGTCACACTGTTGAGAGCTATTCGTGATTGCTGTGAACAGCTGCCTACGCTTGTTGTGGTTGACAAAGATTCGGAGCAGGTCCGAGCGCTCGCCTGCGCGAACGGCGCACAATTCTGCCTGAGTAAACCCGTTTCTCCAGTGGAACTGGCCAATGCTATCGCCGATTTGGAGCTGACTGCGCCACAACTCGCTGTCGCCTAACGAGACAGCTGTAGCCGCGGGTGTCGACCGCTCCGCCCCCCAAAGCAAGTTGTAGCCGCCTCCCTGTGTCGAGGCGTTCTGTAGCCCTGCCAATCCGTTACTGGAACGCCGTTTTTGGTTCGGGCGACGCCAGGATCTTTTGGAAACGAGGGTCCTTCCGGAGCGGATCCCACTCCCAACGCTGACGCAAGTCTGAAAGCGTGATGCTGACGTCACAGTAATCGACAGCGAATGGCGTGGTGAGAAGGCGTTGGAGCAGTTGGATGGCGTGATCGGTGTCGCCGTTGCGGGCATCAATTAACGCTAAAAACCCCTGGATGGTGCCGCTGTTGATTATGTCTTTGGAAATCGATGTCAATTCTTCTCCACGCTGACCTTCGCGCACAGCGTCGTCTTTGCGTCCCATCAATGCGTAAAGAAAACCGAGCTGCGCGTGGCGAATGCCGTCTTGCGGGCTGGCCATCACAACTTGTTCCAGTATGGGCCGCGCCGTTTCGAATTCCTGTTGTGCCCGCGGAGCATCGCCACGCATGAGCGCCACACACCCCGCCAGGTAGCTTTTGGGCATTGGAATGCCAGTGGGCGCAACGAAGTTCTCCAGCCGGGCTGATGCCAGGGCGCGTTCAGCCGCCTTCGGATCACGATCCATCAGAGCTACGTCCCAGCGACTGAAGGTAACGACGCCGTCGGGATCGAGATTTGGCGCGATACTCTCCAGAACTGCCTTTATCGGGCTGGTGCTGCCTTTCCAAAAAAACTCGATGTAGGCGCGTTGAATTTTGACATTGAGCGAATCGGGCGCGAGCTCGAGAACACGATCCATTCCTTTGATCGCATTCGGCCAGTCGCGTATTCCGAAGTAGGTCTGCGCAGCATCGTAGAGCGTAATAGAATTGCGCGGATCAATTGCCTCAGCTTTTTGGTAAGCGGCAATAGCCTCCGTGAGATGCCCCTGCCGTCGTTGAACTGCAGCAATGTAAAGACCGACGTCACCATCATTCGGAAGAGTCTTCGCTGCTGAATTCAATTCGAGCAGAGCTTCCTCGTAATCACCTTCCTCGTAATAGAGATAAAGGCCGAGTGCGAGATGCCCTTCGGCGAGATCAGGTTGCAGGCGAAGCGATTCGTGCGCTTCACGATGTGCCGTATGCTTTACCTCTTCTGTCGGTTCGAACCAATGATAAATCTGGCTCATCACGGCAGAGAGCCGCGCGTGAGCAAGCGCGAAGCCTGGATCGAGCGCAATGGCTTGCTTGTAAAGTTGCGCAGCCGATTTGAAATCCTGCAGGAAATTATCAGGGCGCGTCTGATAATCCCGGGCGCGCAAATAGAGCACGTAAGCGTCCGGGTTGGTTGTGGGTTTCGTTTCCACACGCGCTTTCTCCTGCGGTGAAAGCGTGGCCTGCAACGAATCAGCGATGCGCTTGGCGACCTCGCCTTCCACTCCGAAGATGTCGGTTAGCTGACGGTCGTAACTTTGCGCCCAAAGATGAGCGTCATTATCGGCCTGGATCAATTGCACGTTGATGTGCACGCGATCGCCGGCCTTCTGCACACTGCCCTCAAGCACGTTACTCACATGCAACTGGCGCGCGATCTCGGCCAAATTCTGTGGAGCGCTTTGATAATGGGCGGTCGAGGTCCGAGAGATAACGCGCAGCCCGCTGATCTTCGACAGCGCAGTGATGATTTCGTCCTGAATACCCTGCGCAAAAAACGCATTCTCCTTGTCCGAACTAAGGTTCTCGAACGGCAGCACGGCGACGGATTTGTCCACGTTTGCAGGCGGGGCTGTTTGTTTTGGCAGTTCGGCGACGGCTGAGGCAGATCGTGTTCGCGTGAATTGAAAGGCGAGTAATGCAGCTGCGAGCACGGCGGCCGCGACAATGATCGCTGTCCATTTGCGACCGGCTGCGGGAGCCTTCGATTCTCGCGGACCAACTTCTTCCGCGCGCCTGATTCCTTCCGGAGTCAGCTCGAATGCCCAGGCCAGGATCAGCGCAACTGGAAACCCGAGAATGATTGCAGTCACAAACACCTTCATCACCCAGGGAGGCGCTTCGAAGGTGGGGAAGAGAATGGAAGCCGCCTGGATCAACAACCAGGCCACGATCGCGTACGCAACTGCAACTCGATAAACCTTTCGTCGTTTCAGCTCAGTAAAGAACCTAGCCGGATCCATGACAACGGCGGCAAGGTTACAAAACCCTGTTCTTATGCACAAACAGGAATACGCATCGCGATGCCGAGCGTGTTCTACGTCGATTAACCGCAGGTGGAACGGTCGCCGCGGCGACTCCCTAACGCATTGGTGAAAGATATCGATTTTCTGTAGAGGTCCGCCTGAGGCGGATGTCGGCTGCTGTAGCCGCGGGCGTTGACCGCCGCATTTCCGGCATAAAGACGCGCCCGACGTCGGCGCCCTGGGCTACAGTCCTACTTCTTCAAGATCGGAATGATCTCTGTTTGTATTGGTTGTCCGGTGACTTCGATATCTTTGTCCGAAACGTAAACGTTAATTTCCGAGCGAACGCCGAATTTGCCTTGCATATAAATTCCGGGCTCGATTGAAAAACAAACTCCCGGAATGATGCGGCGCGAATCGCGCGTCTCGAAATCGTCGATGTTCACACCATTGCCGTGAGTTTCTTCGCCAATGGAATGACCGGTCCGATGCGTGAATTGCTCGCCAAATCCCGCGCGCGTAATCACGCCGCGCGACACATCGTCGACTTCGGCGCCGCGGATTGGTTTTCCGGCGCGCACATTTTTGCGTATGAACTCAACGGCTGAATCGCGGGCTTCGCGCACGATGTTGAAAATATGCACGTATTCTTCCGGAACAGTGTCACCGACGTAACCGGTCCAGGTCTGGTCGGTCGCGACCGCATCCGGCTTGTTCAATTTGGTAGCCGCATCGATCAGCACAAAATCGCCGCGCTTGATCGGTGAGTTCTTTTCCTTCGTCGGCATGTAATGCGGATTAGCGGTGTTCGCGTTCACCGCCACAATCATCGGCTCCTGCTCCATGCCTTCCTCGCTGTAACGACGCAGCATGAACTGCGCGATGTCCCACTCAGTAGTTGGTTCGTTGGCGCGAATTCGGCGCGCGATCTCTGCAAACGCATCCTGAATGATGCGATGCATTTTGTCGGACGCTTCCACATGCATCTGGTACTGGGCCGGGGAAAACACAGCCTCAAATTTTTGTACCAGTTCCGCGCTGGTGACGGGCTCCACTCCAAATGAGCGAACCAGCTCGATCGTTCCTGCGTCCACGCGTGAGATATATGGGATATCGTTCATGGGCGAATACTGCATCGCGATCCGTTTCTTCGATTCCGCTGCCGGGCCAAGCACTTCTTTCAATCGATCCTGCAATTCCTTCCAGCCGCGGAAGATCAGCTTTTTGCCCGGCAATGAGTCGAGTTTGAATTGCTCGATTGATTGCACAATTTTCACCGGTTCCCCGGAGGCCGGGATGTAGTAGAACCAGCGGCGCGACGCGAACAT
>JBKPMH010000198.1:0-19146 GCA_046732035.1 Verrucomicrobiota bacterium | reverse complement strand
AGCCGTTCAACGCGCACGAACTGCTGGCGCGCGTGAACACCCATCTCACCCTCGATTACCTCCACCGGGAGAACGAGCGCCTGCTCCTCAACGTGCTGCCGGCTTCCATCGCCAACAAACTCAAACAGCAGGTCGGGATTATCGCGGAACGCTTCGACGACGTCTCGGTCCTCTTCGCCGACATCGTGGGATTTACGCCCCTGTCGGCACGGCTTTCGCCCACCGAATTGATTGAGTCGCTGAACCGTGTTTTCTCCGGGTTTGATGAACTCGCCGACCACCATAAGTTAGAAAAAATCAAGACCATCGGCGACGGCTACATGGTGGCCGGCGGCCTAATCGAGCAGAATGCGGATCATCTTGCGGCTATGGCCACGATGGCGCTGGCGATGCACGAAAGCGTACGCAAGTCGAACAGCGAGTTCGGCGGCTTCAGTTTGCGCATCGGATTGCAGGTCGGCAGCGTCATTGCGGGCGTCATCGGCATCCGCAAATTCATTTATGACGTCTGGGGTGACACCGTGAACACCGCAAGCCGGCTTGAATCGCATGGCGCGCCCGGTCGTACTCACGTTAGCGAAATGGTGTTCGAGAGACTGCAAGGACGCTTTGCTTTCGAGGAGCGAGGAACGATTGAACTCAAGGGTCGAGGCCCGATGAACACTTATTTTCTGGGCGCACCAACGCCGTGAAAAAACTTTCTGACTAATCCCACTTTTCCGCCGCTAGTTTGTGCGGCGAACGTCCGGTAAGAGGCCTTGAACTCACTTAAACAAAATCGGCACTTAGCGGCGTCTTGATTCTTGATCGTGCGAAATGCGGGATGAAATCGGAGTTGCATCCCGTTCGTTCGACGGCAGTTTGCTCACTTCATGCCTTTTTCTATGAACACATTTTCTCGGCTCTTTGTTGTGTTGTCTTTAATCGCGACGGGTGTGATTTCGATCGCAACCGCGCCGGCGCAGAAGCTACGGGACACGACGCGGCTGCTCCGTTTTCCAGCAACGAACGATAACCAGATTGTCTTTTGCTATGCTGGTGAGATCTACACAGTCGGCAAAGACGGCGGCATCGCGCGACGCCTGACCAGCGGGCCGGGGTACAGTTCGTTCCCGCGTTTCTCGCCGGATGGAAAACAGATCGCGTTCACTTCGCAATACGATGGGAACACCGAAGTTTACGTCATGCCAGCCGAAGGCGGCACACCGAAGCGGTTGACGACTTCGGCCACTCTGGGTCGGGACGACATTTCCGACCGAATGGGGCCTAACAACCTCGTGATGACGTGGGAAAACACCAAGCCGCTAATCGTTTTCCGTTCACGTATGAAGTCGTTTAATGATTTCATCGGGTCACTGTTCACTGTCGGATTGGATGCGGAATTGCCGCAGCAACTGCCGGTGCCACGCGGCGGTTTCGTTTCGTTTTCACCGGATGATTCCAAGATGGCTTACAACCAGGTGTTTCGGGAGTTCCGCACCTGGAAACATTATCGCGGCGGTATGGCGGATGACATTTGGATTTACGATTTCAAGACCGGCAGCACCGAAAATCTGACGAACAACCCCGCGCAGGACATCTGCCCGATGTGGCGACCGGACAACAAAATCTATTTCGTATCCGATCGCGACACCCGCATGAACTTGTTCGTTATCGATCCGGCGACGAAGCAGACCAGCCAACTCACCCACTTCACAGACTACGACATCAAGTTTCCGTCGATCGGCAAAGACTCAATTGTGTTTGAGCAGGCGGGATACATCTGGCGGTACGATCTCGCCAGCGGTCAGGCAACGCCCGTGCCTATCGAGATCAAGGAAGATTTTGCTATCGGCCGCTCCGCGCTGGTCGACGCAGCCAAACATATCGAATCGGTGAACCTCGCGCCGGATGGCGAACGTTCGATCACGGTGGCGCGCGGCGATATATTTTCTGTGCCGGCTAAAAATGGAACGCCCCGCAATCTGACCAAGACTTCCGGCGCACACGAGCGTGATGCGGTTTGGTCACCGGACGGAAAATGGATTGCCTATAATTCGGATGTGACGGGCGAAAATGAACTTTACGTCCGTTCACAAGATGGCAAAGGCGAGCCGCAGCGAATCACAAACGGCGCCGACACCTATTATTACGCGCCAAAATGGTCGCCGGACAGCAAGAAGCTGCTTTGGAGCGATCGCCTGCAACGATTGCGATATGTCGATGTTGCAACCAAAGCGATCACCCAGGTCGATCAAGACAAATTTGGCGAGATCCAAGGTTACAACTGGTCGCCGGACAGTCAGTGGATTAGCTGGGCGCGGCCGGAGGAGAACGACATGCCTCGCATCTATTTGTATTCGCTGGCGAGCAAACAGCAGACTCCTGTTACTGACAGTTGGTACGGCTCCGGCGAAGTAGTCTTTAGCGACGATGGAAAATATTTGCTGTTCGCCTCCGCGCGCGATTTCAAGCCGAGCTTTGGAGATCAGGAATTCGCAAATGTGTATCGCGATATGCAGCGCATCTATCTTGTCACCCTCGCCAAAGAAACCGCCAACCCGCTGGCTCCAAAGAGCGATGAGGTAGGCAAGGCTGAAGAAAAACGACAAAAGGAAAAAGCGAAGGAAGCGGAAGAGAAAAAGCCGGAGGAAAAAGCCACCGGCAAAAGGCCGGAAGAAAAGCCAAAAAAGCCCGTTGTTGTAAAGGTGGATACCGATGGGATCCAGAATCGGATTCTTGGCCTGGAGATAACGCCTGGAAATTATCGCAACATTCGAATGCTGGATGACGGGCGCATTTTCTATCTACGTCGCACCGCAGCTGATGAAGTGGGCGAAGATGACGAGGAAGGATTTCCCGATCGAGACAGGAAATCGCACCTGTGCGTTTACAAGCTGGAGGATCGTAAAGAGACCGTCCTCGGTGACGTGAATAATTATCAAATCACGTTCGACGGAAAAAAGATGCTGGTGAAAGTGAAAAAAGATTACGCCATCGTCGACGTGCCAAAGGACAAGCTCGAGACCAAGGACCACGAGCACAAGATCCAGGGTCTCGATACGCAGTTGGATCGCCATGCCGAGTGGAATCAAATCTACTTCGAGTGCTGGCGGCAGATGCGCGATTTCTTCTTTTCACCCACGATGAATGGCGTGGACTGGAAGGCGATGCGAGACAAGTACGCCGCGTTGCTCCCCTTCGTGAATCATCGCAATGATCTGACTTACTTGTTAGGCGAGCTCATTGGCGAATTGAACAATGGCCATACCTACGTCGGCGGCGGTGAGCGCCCCGATACTCCGCGCATTAAGCTTGGCCTGCTTGGGGCTGAGTTTTCTCGCGATCCGGCCTCGCGCGCCTACCGCGTCGACCGCATTTTGCCAGGCGAAAATTGGGACAAGAAAACCCGGTCGCCGCTCACAGATGTAGGTGTCGACGTGAAACCCGGCGATTACATTTTGGCGGTCAACAACGTTCCAGTCTCCACGTTGCCCAACCTTTACGACGCACTCATTGGCACAGCGGATAAACAAGTGATCCTGCGCGTCAATTCCAAGCCGACCGATGCCGGTGCTCGGGACGTCACAGTGGTGCCAATCGACGACGAAGCACCGCTTTATTACCTCGATTGGGTGCAAAAAAATATTGATTATGTGAACAAAAAAACCGGCGGCGAAGTCGGCTACCTGCACATCCCGGATATGGGCCAACCTGGCTTGAACCAGTTCACCAAGCTTTACTTTCCGCAGATCCGCAAACACGGACTGATTGTTGACGTTCGCGGCAATGGCGGCGGATTCGTTTCGCCGCTGGTAATCGAACGACTGCGGCGTGCCTTGGTCATGGTCGGAATGGCGCGGAACGGCGTTCCTCAGACTGACCCGCCGCAAACATTTGTCGGCCCGATGGTCACATTGACCAACGAATTCTCTGCATCCGATGGGGATATTTTTCCATATCGCTTCAAGGCGCTTGGTCTGGGCAAACTGATCGGGAAACGCACGTGGGGTGGCGTAATTGGTATTCGCGAGTCGCTGCCGCTCGCCGATGGCGGCCAATTCTTCAAGCCGGAATTCGCGCCATTCTCAAAAGATGGCAAACAATGGGTCGTTGAAGGTCACGGCGTCGATCCCGACATTGTTGTCGATAATGATCCCGGAAAAGAATTCAAAGGCGAAGACCAGCAACTAGATCGGGCAATTCAAGAAATTCAGGAAGAATTGAAGACCAAGCGATACGATCTGCCTCCGGTTCCCACCTATCCAGACAGAAATCCGGAGAAGAAGACCTAGGCACGCGCCACACCTTTGATCGGGATGCCGCAGGGTAAATTGCGGTTAGCAAAAGCGCGGCTTTCAAAGCCGTTGCTGGCCAGAACGTCGATTTCCAAACGCGCGACGCCGGATTAAGAAGCGAAACTATTGAGGTAGGCTTGGTGTCGGCTTCATTGTTTAGATGGAAAAAGCTTTTCCAAATCGGCTCGACGCGGGGCGAGAACTCGCGCAGAAGCTCGAAAAATATGCGGGGCGGGATGATGTTATCGTGCTCGGGTTGCCTCGCGGCGGTGTGCCTGTGGCCTACGAAGTCGCAAAGCGCCTCGGCGTGCCACTCGACGTTTTCATTGTGCGTAAACTCGGTGTGCCGGGTTTCGAAGAACTGGCTGCCGGTGCCATCGCTTCAGGCGGGGTGCGCGTTCTAAATCAAGATGTCATGCGTGCGATACCGCACGCAGACCAGGCAATCGAGGCTGTTACGGCACGCGAGACAGCGGAACTGCAGCGGCGTGAACAGGCTTATCGCGAAGGACGCCCTGCACCGGACCTGCGCGACCGAGTTGCCATTCTGGTGGATGACGGAGTGGCCACCGGTGCGACGATGCGCGCCGCAGTAAAAGCTCTGCGGCAGCGCGGGGCTACAAAAGTTGTTGTAGCCGTACCAGTAGGCCCACCCGACACCTGCCACGAGATCGAACAACAAGCTGACGAAACGATCTGCCTGAGCATGCCTGAATTCTTTCAGGCTGTTGGCCAGTACTACGAAGATTTCTCGCAGACAACCGATGAAGACGTGCGCGAGCTCCTTGGTCGAGCCACACAGGAACACAAATGACAGACGCCGAATGTATTCGCGAAATGGCACAGCCCCTCTCTGGCAGCGCAGATGACCACGACGGATTGCTCGAGCTGATTGGGAACGCGCGATTTGTGTTGCTCGGCGAAGCAACACACGGCACGCATGAGTTCTATTCTGAGCGAGCCGCAATCACGAGACGGTTGATCGTAGAAAAGGGATTTTCCATTATCGCGATTGAGGCGGACTGGCCGGATTCGTCCCGGGTGCATCGGTACGCACGCGGCGCAACGGCGGACGCAAACGCAAATGAAGCGCTCTCCGGTTTTCGCAGGTTTCCGACCTGGATGTGGCGCAATACCGTCATATTGGAGTTCATCGAATGGTTGCGTGATTTCAACCGACATATCGACCGGAGACGACGGCCGGTCGGATTTTACGGAATGGATCTCTACAGCCTGCATTCCTCAATTGAGGCGGTGCTCACGTATCTTGAAAAAGTCGATCCGGATTCGGCGAAGCGCGCGCGCCGGCGTTATTCCTGCTTCGACCATTTCAGCCACAAGCCCCAGGACTACGGTTACGCCACGGCTGTCGGTGCAGCCGAACCATGCGAAGAGGTAGTCGTCGAACAGCTCGTAGAACTGCAGACCAAAGCCGCCGAACTTTTAAATCGTGACGGCGAGATCGCTAACGAGGAGCTGTTCTTCGCAGAACAAAACGCGCGGCTGGTCAAAAACGCCGAGCAATATTACCGCTCCATGTTTCGTGGGCGTGCATCGTCATGGAATCTGCGCGACCGGCACATGGTCGAGACGATCGAAAATTTGGTTGCGCATCTTGATGGAAGCCACCAACCAAAAGCGGTTGTTTGGGCACACAATTCGCACCTCGGTGACGCGCGCGCCACGGAGATGAGCCATTACCGCGAGATAAACGTCGGCCAATTGATGCGCGAACGTTTTGGCGGTGAAACCGTCCTGATCGGCTTCACCACACATCGTGGCACTGTGACCGCAGCGTCGGATTGGGGGGCGCCTGCCGAACGCAAAAACGTCCGGCCTGCGCTGCGGGGGAGTTATGAGGATCTGTTTCATCAGACTGGATTACCTCGGTTTTGGATTGATTTGCGAGGTGCCGGTCAGACCCGGGCGTTGCAACAACGGCGAATCGAGCGCGCCATTGGGGTGATTTATCAGCCGGAGACAGAACGGTTGAGCCATTATTTTCATGCGCGCCTTCCGCAACAATTCGATGCGATTATTCACATCGACGAAACACGCGCGGTCGAACCGTTGGAACAGACCAGCATCTGGGACGCTGGCGAGTTGCCGGAGACGTATCCATTTAAAGTGTGAGCCGCTCGTTGTTAATGTGTTGCCAGGGCGCCTCTGCCGTGCGCGCCGCATTCAATGATCCATGAGGTAAGGGCATTTCGAAAATGAGCGAAGTGAAAATTGAGGCAGGCCGCGCGGTTCTGCCCGGCAATCTATTCATTCCCGATGGCGCGAGCGGCCTGGTCCTTTTTGCGCATGGTAGTGGCAGCAGCCGCCACAGCCCGCGGAATCAATTCGTGGCACGCACACTCAACCAGACGGGACTCGCCACGTTACTTTTTGATTTGCTCACCCCGCAGGAGGAAGCCGTCGACATGGAGACTCGAGAGCATCGCTTTGATATCGAGTTGTTGGCCGAGCGTCTGGTGCATGCGACGAAGTGGGCAAGCCAGCAAGAGCAAAGCAGCAAGTTGCGGATTGGCTATTTCGGCTCCAGCACGGGCGGCGCCGCGGCACTGGTAGCCTCGGTCGATGTACCAAATGATATAGGAGCCGTCGTATCACGCGGCGGACGGCCTGATCTGGCGGGCGACGCTTTGACAAAAGTGCGGGCATCGACCCTGCTTATTGTTGGCGGCAACGACCACGTCGTTATCCAACTGAACGAGCAAGCAAGGGATAGAATGCGCTGCAGAGTAAAGTTGGAGATTATTCCAGGCGCGACACATCTATTCGCAGAGGCCGGAGCGCTGGAGAAAGTCGCAAAACTCGCGAGCGACTGGTTTTGTCTTCACCTCATTCGCAAATGACGAATGTCGAATGACGAAAGAATGACGAAATCCTGATGATCAGCCAGTTTACTCGTGATTCGTCATCTTTTAGGCATTCACGCTTTTTTTTCATCGTCATACGTGCTTCGCCCTTGCTTGTATGTCACCACGCGACCCCATAGACTTTTCGTACCCCAAATACCGGCTCGCAGGCATTCCAATTGCACGATCTGGCTGTGATCGACGAAGAGGTTCACGTCGACGCCATAATTTTTGATGTACCACGCAAACACATCAGGATCGGCAGCCTCAAACATCAGCTTTTCCATTCCCAGCTCATTAATGAATTGCACGACAACGTCGGTGCGCCAGGGCTCGACGTTTTCAGTGATTCCTTCGCTTTCGATCATGATGATATCGGCGCCAGCATCCAGAAATCGCTTTGCCTGCGCAATAGCCCAGTTCGTATCGCGAGTGCCTTCGGCTTTTAGTTCTCCGGCTGCTGTCGCCCCACCCGCTCCGAATTGGACTCCAACTTCCGGTTTTGCTTTCAATCCCGATTTGCGAACCAATTCGATCAGTCTCACCCAATCATCTGTGGGGATCGAGATGAACCCGGCTGAGATCTCGATTATATCGAATCCGACCTGTTTGCACTCGGCAACGTATCTCCGCACGGCCTCCTCGCCTTGAACAAGAACCCGTTCAACAAAACCACCAGTTGAAACAAGCACGTCAAACTGATGGCAAACCTCAATGATTTCTCGTATCGCTCGTTCCGGCATCAGAGTGAAGGAGCCGCCAGCAAATTTGAGCGAATCGACATACGCGCCCATCATCTCGAGCAAATCTTCGAGATATCGTCGGCCAATAACCGAATAGTAGGGTCCTCGAATCTCGGTTAATCCGCGCTTTCGCGGTTTCTGTCCGCGCTCATTGGTTCTCAGAAAGGTAAAACTGCGGTGAGGCTCAACTGATTTCATTCCAATTAAGGAACGAAGCAGGAAACCGCAGCGGCCGCCTGAAGAGCAAGCGCATCGGGTTCGGTTTATGTCTCGGTGCGACGGATCAGACTCACTCGAGTTCTCTAGCTGAGATGGCACTACCGACACCCGCGAATTTCGCTCCACGCAGTGATGCAACCGACCGACGCGTTGTTTAGGCGGGAAGAACAGTCGAAAGCGTTACCTCGCTGTCGATGGTTTGCTCAAGCACGTTTTCGACTGTGGCGCCCACTTTCGAGCCATCTCGGTCCAGTATCCAAACTTGCTGGCCCTGTTCGAATGGCCCGCGCGCCATCACTTTGAGCAAAATGCCTTCCTCAGTAGCAGGATTCTTCAGGACCTCAACGCAGATTGCATCGGTTTCACCGAAGTCGGCCACGAGTCGTAAATTATCATCTATGTCGGGCGTTTTCACTGCGAGAAACGTCACGAATATGCGACGCTAAACTGAATCGCTGCTCGACCTTTCTGCGAGCGTGTCCATGGTCAAATCGATCATTCACAAGGGCGGTCACAAAAGGTCGCAGCGCGAGCGATAAACCTAATCAGCAATGAAAAATCAGCGTGTCCCGGCTAGTCGGTGCGACTCGACATGATCACCTGTCGCTTTGTCGCGCGTAAGCACGCGATACAGGAACCAGACGATGAAGCAGTTCACCAGCAAGATGAGAAAACTAATCAATCCCGGGCGATGCCACAGGTGCCAGATTTCAACCGGAATCAGGGTCGCGGTCGCAAAAATCATCAGGAATTCCGCCCACCGCTGCTGCATGTAAACACCGGTTCCTTCGGTGCAAAGAATCGCCGCATAAAAAAGCGCCAGAAAAGCGGTTGCCCTCAGCGCTCCGCCTGCGAGCAAGGCTTGGAGTTTGTGGAGCAAATATGCGACCGGCTTGCTATGTTTCAGTAGAATTTCGTCGCCAATCCAATTCGACAGCGCATTTATCCACCCGGTTCTCGCGTTAAGGAAAAAGAGCGAGACGCCCAGGACCAGGAGCAGAACGCCCTTACCAATTTTGAAAACAGCGATCAGTTTGAGATATCGAACACGCCGCCTGTCCTGCAAAATAACCGGCTCACGCGGCGGTTTGTTCACTGTTCACCTCCTGGCCGAGACGACCTCATTTTGCAATGACCGGCCTTTCCCGGCAGCAAATTTCCAGCTTGTTGCCGTCTGGATCCTCGAAGAAACATGCATAATAACCAGCACTGTACTCCCTGCAGATTTCCGGACCTTCAAGCGCTTTACCGCCTGCCTTACGGACCAATTTGGCAAGCTGATCCACCTTTTCCCGCGTATCTGCCCAGAATGCGATTCGCGTGTTGTTGGGCCTATGATTTTTGTCTTGGACCAGGCCAACGAATTCTGACGGCTTGTCGCCGCCGGCGGAATAAAACATATGATACTTTTTGCCTGGTTTTTCCTTAACAAATCCAAGCTGCGGCAAAAATTTTGCATAAAACTTTCCCGCCAGGGAGATGTCTTTGACTCGTAAGTCGATATGATCGAAGCAGCGCGTTTTCATTTTTCGATTCTTAATTGGTTGGTATTACAACTCAATGTCGCGTCATGAAGCGGCTGTTCGCAAATGAGTTGGAGGCACAGCGTGCAAGTTCGCTGGATCGACACCTGCGCGAAATTGAGAGCCGCAGGCGCCGGCGAAATTGAAATCACTGATCACCGCTTCGTTAATTTCTCTTCAAACGACTATCTCGGTCTCGCAAATCATCCTCGATTGCGCGAGGTCGCGATTGCTGCGATCAACCAAGGTAGGTGTGGGCGCCGCCGACCTATTGAGCGACAAAACGTTCCAAGATCGGTTTCAGTTTTTCAACGGTAGCTTTCGGCCAAAGCTTACGATCTGTGACCAACGCGGTATTCAGAGCAAAATGCTCCGGCCAATCCGGCTCAGCAGGAATTTTTGGGATCACATCCACAATGACTCTTCTCGCCGTCTCAGCATTGGCCATTAGATGGCTGAGAACGATTTCCGCCGAGACCGGTTCCTCTTCCACTTTCCAGCAATCGTAATCAGTGATCATGGCCACTGTGGCGAATGCGATCTCCGCTTCGCGCGCGAGTTTCGCCTCCGGCAGGTTGGTCATCGCAATAACGTCAAAACCGTTGCGATGGTTGAATTCCGATTCCGCCCGAGTGGAAAACGCGGGACCATCCATATTCACGTAAGTGCCGCCATTGTGCACAGTGCCGCCGAGAGATCTCGCGGATTCCGCCAGAAGATTTCGCAGGTTTGTGCTTATCGGCTCGGCAAACGCCACATGCGCCGCAATTCCGTTCCCAAAGAATGTATGGCCTTCGCGTCGGCTCGTACGGTCGTAAAACTGCGAGGGGAGCAAGACATCTCGGGGCGCGTACCTTTCCTGCAGACTACCCACTGCCGCCACTGAAATAATCCAGCGAACATTCAGCGACCGCAGAGCGTAGATGTTGGCTCGATGATTAATTTCGTGGGGCAAAATTCGATGACCGCGCCCGTGGCGGGGCAGGAAATAAACCTGCCGTCCGCTGAGCTTGCCACCGATGAGCGTGTCCGAGGGGAATCCAAATGGCGTCTCAATATTGTGTTCGGTCGGGTCGCGCAATTCTTCCATTTGGTACAGCCCGCTGCCGCCGATCACTCCTATTGCGGGTAGCTCATTTTTTCTTGCAGGCATTTCGGCATTTAATCCAAAAAATCTCCGGGAGGAAGCGTGGATATCGTCTGCATGGCGGAGAACGTGCCAGCGTGTATGGTTTTCGTCCGTCCAATGCCGACATTTTTTATCAAGACTTACGGCTGCCAAATGAACGAGCGCGACTCAGAACAGGTGGCTCATTCGCTGATCAAACGCGGCTACGAACGCGTGCGACACGAGGCGGAAGCCGACGTCGTGCTGTTGAACACCTGCAGCGTTCGTGACATGGCCGACCAAAAGGCACTCGGTAAGATGGGAATGATGGCGCGGATGGCAAAGCAGCGGCCGCACGTGGTGTTCGGGTTCCTTGGGTGCATGGCGCAGGCGCGCGGTGAATCACTGTTCGAGCATCTGCCCCACCTCGATCTAGTCGTGGGAACGCAGAAATTTCATCGCGTTGCAGATTACGTAGAAGAATTGGTGGCCAAGAAAACGACGCGTTCGGCAACCCCGTCCTATCAGAATTACGCCATGGATGACCTGCGGTCGGCGATTGTCGACATTGCACCCGAACCGGATTCGCAATCCACGATTCGTGATCAACAGCTCGTGCCGAGACAGGCCACGGCGTTCGTTTCCATTATGCAGGGGTGCAACATGCATTGCACTTTTTGCATCGTCCCACAGACGCGGGGCGCAGAACGCAGCCGTTCTATCAATGACATCGTGACAGAAGTGCAAGCCCTGGTCAGGAACGGAGTTAAAGAAGTCACGCTGCTCGGGCAAATCGTAAATCTTTATGGCCGCCACGAGTTTCCAAAACGCGACGGCAAAAGTGCCTTTGTGCAGTTGCTCGAAGCCGTTAGCGAAATTGAAGGTCTCGAACGGCTCAGGTTTACCTCGCCGCATCCAATCGGTTTTCGTGGCGATTTAATCGACGCGATTTCAAATCTGCCAAAAATCGCCGAACACGTTCACCTGCCGTTGCAGTCCGGGTCTAACAGAATTCTTAAAGCGATGCACCGAGGCTATACAGCGGAGAAATATGTCGATCTGGTTCGACGAATTCGGGAGGCGCGCGATGGCATTGCGATTACCACAGATATCATCGTCGGCTTTCCAGGTGAGACGGACGAAGATTACAAACAAACACGCGATTTAGTCGAAGAGCTGCAGTTCGACAATGCATTCGTCTTTCGCTATTCGCCGCGTCAGCAGACGCCTGCCGCGGATATGCCTGTTCAAGTCGATGAGCACGTCAAAGAAAAGCGCAATCACGATTTGTTACAAATTGTCAACGAATCGACACGCCGCTCTGCTGAACGTCTGGTGGGTCGCAATGTCCAAGTCCTTTGCGAAGGTCCGAGCAAAACGAATCCAAGTCGCTTGATGGGCCGAACATGCACCAACAAGATCGTCGTGTTTGAAGGCGATCCAAAGATGATCGGCGAAATGGTTGATGTACAGGTGCAACGCGCCAACGGATTCAGCCTGTACGGAACACCGCGCGTAAAATAGGCGACACTTTTTCGGTTGCATCCGCCCAACGGCGAGTTGAAAATTCGCCCGCCCTACGGACGGGAGGAACCCGCCGGGAGGCACTTTCGCCGCCAGTGATTTACCATCTCTCTTTACAAACCGCCGGAATTATCGCAGGCGTAGGTCTCGTTTTGGTTAGCCTTCCAGGTTTGTTAAAGCCAAACCTCGCCGGCTTTGCACAAAAATTTCCGCGGTCCCACGTGGCCGGAGTGTTCCTGCTAACGATTTGCCTTGTATGGACCTTCTGGCTCCTCGCCACCATCCAGATGGGTGAGTTCTCGTCCTTTCGACGGCCGCTTCTGATCGCGTTGCCGATCGGGTATGCACTGACGCTGCGTTTTGTCGCAGAATTTTTGGCCGTGCGCGCGCTTGGGATTCTTTGCTTACTCGCCGCGGAACCGTTGCTGGATGCAGCGTTTCTTCGTTACGAGCCAAGTCGTTTGCTTGTTACCGTCCTTGCCTACTTGTTGATTGTCGCGGGACTATTTTGGGTCGCCATCCCCTATTTACTTCGCGATCAAATCAATTGGGGTACGCGAAGTGTTTTTCGGTGGCGCTTTTTGCACGTCATCGCACTGATTTACGGCTGCGTGATTCTGACATTCGCGTTTACGCGGTACTAAAGAGCCACAGCGGCGATCACTGATCGCTAAATAAGTCGAAAGCAGTTGTCGTTGGTACTACGCCGATGACATTCCATAGAGCAGAATCATGGACCGCATTCTCGTTATCCGCGGCGGCGCAATCGGCGATTTCATTCTTACTTTACCAGCGTTCAGGGCCTTACGCGACGCTCGCCCACACTCCCACATCGAGATCCTTGGTTACAAACACATTGCCGTATTGGCGGAAAACCGGTTCTACGCACAAGCAGTTCGCTCGATCGAATACGGACCTCTTTCTGGGTTCTTCGCCAAGAATTCGGAGTTATCCGCAGAATTGGCACGCTATTTCGCCAGTTTCGATTTGATCGTCAGCTATTTGTATGACCCGGACCGAATCTTTGAAAATAATCTTCGTCGGTCTGGTGTTAAGAACCTTGTGTGCGGACCGGCCAAAATTATCAAGACTGGTGACCACGCCGCGCGGCAGCTCTCGCGACCGATCGAAGAACTCGGAATCAGAGTTCTTGATCTCAGTGAAAAAATCTTCCTCTCCGAAGCAGATTGCCAGTTCGGCCGCAGATTTCTCGAGGGTTTACCGCGACCGATCATCACCATTCATCCCGGAAGCGGCAGCAAGGAAAAGAACTGGCCAATACGAAACTGGATCGGGTTATTCTCAAGTGAACAGTCGCACGGCGCGGAGCGGAGTTCCCTGATCGTCATTTCAGGTGAAGCAGACAATGAGGAGACGGCCCAGTTGGAACATACCTGGAAGGACCACAATATCCGATTCGCAAAAAACTTGCTGCTGCCTCAACTCGCAGCGGTGCTTAAGAACTCAACCTTCATCGGGCACGATAGTGGGATCTCGCATCTGGCGGCCGCCGCAGGCGCAAATTGCACCCTGCTATTCGGACCGACCGATCCCAATGTCTGGGCGCCCAGGAATGACAATGTTCAGGTGCTTCGTGCGCGAAGCGGAAAGATTTATGACCTGGAAATCGCAGTCGTTCGCGCAGCCCTAACAAGAACTCTTGCAGGTCGAACTTGACTGAACCGATGCGCACACCTTCACCACGACGTGGAATTTTTCGGTCGTTAATCGTGATAGCCGCGCGGAAATTTTTCGTGCCATCTCCACGCGCTTTCGATAATCGCCTCCAATGATTCGAACTGCGGCCGCCAACCGAGTTCCTTTTTTATCTTTTCCGAAGAAGCGACGAGCCGAGGCGGATCGCCCGGCCGGCGTGGCTTTTCCACGGTGGCGAGATTTCGCCCGGTCACCGTGTTGCAGGCTGCGATCACTTCGCGAACGCTGGAACCACCGCCCGTACCGAGATTATAGAGAGCGCTGTTATCTGAGCGCAGCGCCAGGATGTGCGCCCGCGCCAGATCCACAATGTGGATGTAGTCGCGAATACAGGTCCCGTCTGGTGTGTCGTAATCGGTGCCGTATACTTCGACGTTCGGTTTTTGGCCCAGCGCAACTTTGAGCACGTTGGGAATCAAATGCGTCTCCTGCCGATGATCTTCACCGAAATTCTTCGTGGCACCAGCTGCATTAAAGTAACGTAACGACACAAACTGTACTTCATGGATCCGGTGGTACCAGTATAGGATCTTTTCGAAAGCGAGTTTCGATTCGCCATACGGATTGATCGGGCGCGTCGGCGTTGTTTCTTCTATGGGCAGCTGCTCAGGCAATCCGAAAATCGCGCAAGTCGAGGAAAAAACGATTCGCCGAACGCCTGTTGCGATCATCGCATCCAGCAGATTCAAGCCGTTGCAGATGTTATTGCGAAAATATTTTGATGGATCACGCATTGATTCCCCAACGAGCGCGTTGGCCGCAAAATGCATTACGGCATCCGGGCGCGCTTTAGAGAGAGCAGCCTCGGTTGGCGCCCGATCGGCCAACTCACCTTCAATGAATTCCGCGCGGGAATCGACTGCGCTTCGATGGCCTTCGGTCAGATTATCGAAGACCGTTACCTGGTGGCCTTCATCCAATAGTAGCTCAGCGCAAACACTTCCGATGTATCCGGCGCCGCCAACGACGAAAACTCTCATGCGCCGGGAAAATGCGACGCGATTGGAATTAAATCAAAGCGAACTGTGAGAAGGAGACGTTTGGGCGACGGTTTTCTTTCCTGTCTTTTTCTCGAGAGCCGTCACCATCTGTCGCACCCGCCGATGTTTGCAACGCGGGGAAAGTACTTTCAAGCTTTGTTCGTCCGAGCCCCATTGGAGGACATCAATATCTACGTGGCGGACGCCCCAGCGTTTCATTTCGAGCCGACTCGGTTTGTACAAGTCGATAGTGTCAGTCCCAACGAGTGCCCAACCATAATCATCTATGATGTATTCCTCGTTTGTAGAGGAAATGCGAAACCGCGTACCAAGCGGATAGCGCGACCAATCAGAGGCCGCACTCATCACCTGCCTGCCAGAAAGATGCGTGCCAATTGCATTGTGGGCTCCGCTTCCCTCACTGTGCGTATACGCAGTGGTCCGGACGTCTGGTATGTGACGCGTGCTGCTGAGAGTTGATTTTGATTGCGTGGCACATCCAACAATTAAACAAGCGCCAGCTGCTGCCACCGCAAGGTTAAGGCACTTCGGCATTGGCCGTTTCCCTACCAGCCGAAGCAGCCAAGGGCAAGTAATATCTTACAAGAATTCCCTAGGATTGGGACGGCAAGCTCAGTTTCAGTTATACGAATGGATCACTCCGGTTGGGGTGAAAACGCTTGAGACAGCATCACTGAGCGGACGCTTGTGCTAACTCGGTTGTGCAGTGGGGACACCGTGTCGCCTTGATCGGAATTGTCATCGCGCATGCTGGACAATCTTTCGAAACGGGAGCGGCAGTCGGCGACGGTCTTTTCAAATTATTTACCGCCTTAACCACCAGAAAAATGCAGAAAGCCACGATAACAAAATTGATAACGAGAGTGATGAAATTTCCGTAGTTCAAAGTGACCGCCCCTGCCTTGGCGGCATCGGCCGGAGTATTAAACGAGCCGCCGCCGGGGGCATCCTTGAGAACGAGAAATTTGTTCGAGAAATCCAGGCCACCAGTGATTAAGCCTACTGGCGGCATAAGAAGATCTTTAACCAGTGAATTGACGATCCCGCCAAATGCCGCGCCAATAATCACGCCAACCGCCAGATCGATGGCGTTGCCCTTAATGGCAAACTCCTTAAATTCCTTCCACATTAGGTTTTATTCAACTAATCGAGCACAATGTTTACAAGCTTTTTCGGCACCACAATCACCTTGTGCACGTTCTTGCCGGCAATGCGGTCTTGAACTTTTGCGTTCGCCAACGCAGCGGTTTTCATTTGTTCATTCGTCGCCGCCACCGGCATCTTCATTCGATCGCGAACCCTGCCGTTAATCTGAAGGACCACTTCCACTTCGTCCTCGACAAGTAACGTCTCATCGTAGGTCGGCCAGATTTGTCTCGTAATATCGCCAGAGGCATCGAGAAATTTCGCGTTCAACCGCTCCCATAATTCAGACGCAATGTGAGGAGCGAACGGACTGAGCAGAACCAAAAAGCTGCGCATTGGCGACAACGGAATCGTCTCGGCTCCAGTGAATGCATTTACAAAAATCATCATCTGTGAAATTGCCGTGTTAAACGAAAACGACTCGATGTCTTCCGTGACTTTTTTGATGGTGCCATGGGTCACCTTTCGTTGGGCCTTGTCTCCGTCGACCTCTTTGATTTTTGCCGATAACTCCCACTCGCCACTCTGGTTTTCGATCATGAACAGACGCCACAGTCGCGCAAGGAAACGCGAGACGCCCTCCACACCGCGCATGCTCCACGGCTTCATCTGTTCGAAGGGACCCATGAACATTTCGTAACACCGAAAAGCGTCAGCGCCGTACTGGTCGATTACATCGTCCGGGTTTACGATATTGCCGCGCGATTTCGACATTTTCTGATTGTCTTCGCCGAGAATGATTCCTTGATTCACCAGCCGCTGGAAAGGCTCAGGCTTCGACACAAAACCGAGATCGAACAATACTTTTTGCCAGAAGCGAGCATAGAGCAGATGCAGAACAGCGTGCTCTGTGCCACCAACATAAAGATCGACGCCACCCGGCTTCTCCCCGCCCATCCAATAACGTTCTGCCTCCTCTCCCACGAAGCGTCGGTCATCATGCGGATCGCAAAAGCGCAGGTAATACCAACACGAGCCTGCCCATTGCGGCATGACATTCGTTTCACGAGTCGCTTTTTCGGAGTAGCGGACCCAATCTTTCGCCTTGGAGAGCGGCGGTTCGCCAGTCCCTGTCGGCTTGTAATCTTCGAGCGGCGGAGGCACGACAGGTAGTTCGCTTTCGCCTAACGAGCGATGATTGCCATCCTTCCAGACAATGGGAAACGGTTCACCCCAGTAACGCTGCCGTGAAAAAAGCCAGTCGCGCAACTTGTAGTTGACCGCACCTTTGCCCAAGCCGCGTTGCTCCAGCCACGCAGTGATCTTCTTCTTCGCGTCTGCACTGGTTAGGTCATTAATAATTGGCGAATTCATTGCGACCCCTTCTCCAGTGAATCCAACAGCTGGTTCATCTCCCGGAGGCTGCACGACTGCCACGATGGGCAGATCGAATTTTCTGGCGAATTCCAAATCGCGTTCGTCATGGGCTGGCACTCCCATGATCGCGCCGGTGCCGTACCCCAGCAGCACATAGTCGGCAATCCAGATTGGAATGCGCTCACCGCTGGCAGGATTCACGGCGTAAGCACCCGTAAATATGCCGGTCTTTTCCTTCGTCATCTCGGCCCTTTCAAGGTCACTCTTGCGGGCCGTTTTTTCTCGATATTCGCGAACCGAGAGCCATTGCTCCTCACTGACAACGAGATCGACGAGTGAATGCTCCGGAGCAATCACCATGTAAGTGGCGCCGTAAAGTGTGTCCGGGCGAGTGGTGAATACTTCGATGGTTTGAGACCCGGAGTTTGCTATTTGAAACTTAATCAGCGCACCTTCGCTCCGGCCGATCCAATTCCGCTGAAGTAACTTAATCCCCTCAGGCCAATCAAGTTTGTCGAGTTCATTTATTAACCGTTCTGCATATGCGGTGATCCGTAGCATCCATTGACGCATTGGCCGCCGCACGACTGGGAATCCGCCGACCTCGCTTTTTCCATCGACTACTTCTTCGTTAGCCAAAACAGTGCCAAGTTCCGGGCACCAATTCACCGGGACATCGGCAACATATGCGAGGCGAACTTCATCCGGATTTTTACCCGGATACGTGGAAATGGGCTCGGCCTTATTCGTTTTTGGATTGAACCAGGAATTGTAAATCTGGAGAAAAATCCACTGGGTCCATTTGTAATAGCGTGGATCGGTTGTGTTGATCTCACGTTGCCAATCATAGGAGAAACCAATTCGCTTCAGCTGATTCTTGAATTTCGCGACGTTCTCACGCGTAGTAATCTCCGGATGCTGACCACTCTTAATGGCATATTGCTCGGCAGGCAGCCCGAATGCATCCCATCCCATGGGATGCAAAACATTGAATCCGCGCATTCGTTTATAACGCGCGATGATATCCGTGGCCGTGTAACCTTCGGGGTGGCCAACGTGCAGGCCCGCACCACTCGGGTACGGAAACATGTCGAGTACGTAAAATTTTGTTTTGGAATAGTCGAAAGCTTTTTCACCTGGATTGGGAGCATGAAAAAGCTGCTGCGCTTCCCAAATGGCCTGCCATTTTGGTTCGAACTGGTCGAATGGGTAAGGTTTGCGGCGCTCGTCCATGGTTTAACTACGAATGGACACGAATGAGTACGAATTCACAAAAAATCTCTTCACGCCGATCAATTTTCCTTACTTGACTCTCCGGTGTGGATTAGTGGTTAACCCCAATCTTGTGAAACCCGCATGCAATTGATTGTAGCTACACACAACACCCATAAAACACGCGAAATCCAAAACATTCTGGAACCAGGTGTGCCCATACGCGATCTGACTGCATACCCCGAAATCGCCGAAATCGAAGAGACTGGGACATCATTTGAGGAGAACGCGAAGTTTAAAGCACTCGCAGTATCGAAAAAATTGCCCGGCTTGATCATCGCCGACGATTCAGGACTGGAAGTCGATGCTTTGGCAGGCGCCCCGGGAGTTTATTCGGCACGCTACGCGGGCGCGAATGCCAGCGACAGGGAAAACATTGCGAAGCTACTAACGGAACTTCTGAAAGTTAACGCGAAGAGCGATCAGCGCCGCGCGC
>JBKPMH010000197.1:0-14720 GCA_046732035.1 Verrucomicrobiota bacterium | reverse complement strand
CTAACATGTTTGTGGTGACCGGAAACACCTTCAACACTGGAGGCAACTGGAGTGGTGGCGAAGCGATCATTCGGTTGCAAGATGGACCAATCTTCAACAGCAATCCGGCTAACTATTGGGCGCCTACTAATTGGCTCTCACTCGATAATACCGATACCGACCTCGGCGGATGCGGAGCCGTGCTTATTGATGTACCGGGCGCGACACCTTCGCAGTTGGCGCTCGCGCTGGGCGAAGATGGCAATGCTTATTTATTGGATCGTAGTAATCTCGGCGGCATTACCGCACCGATAGCCTCGGCGAACGTTGATGGCGTAATTAGGGGTCAATCCGCTGCCTCCTATCGCACCAGCCAGGGAACATATTTTGTTTTCCGGGCCGGTAGCAATGCCGTTTCCGCTTATAGAATTACTGCGACAAGTCCACCTGTTATCACTCCAGCCTGGAGTCTGAGCCAGAGTGGACAGGGCTCGCCTTGGGTGACAAGCACTGATGGGGCTAATAATGCGATTGTTTGGGTAGTCGGCTCTGACAGCGGAGGCGACCAGCGTTTGCACGGCTACAACGGCGACACGGGCGCAGTCATTTACGCAGGTGGCGGCACGAATGAGTTGATGACCAACACGCGCAAGTGGAATAGTGGCATTGTCGCCCGCGGTCGCATTTACTTCGCCGCAGACAACAAAGTCTATGCATTTAAGGTGCCGGCAGGAACGCCCACGCCTACTCCGACGGCAACCCCTGTCGCAACGCCAACTCCTACACCGGCCCCCACGCCAATGCAGTCGCCGACGCCTACAGCAACGCCGGTTTGTCAATGCACTGTTCCTAATTTTATTGGTGGCCGGTTAAATAGAGCCCAATCAATTTGGAACAACGCAGGATTCACAACTAGGGTGACGACCGTCGGCCCAGGCGGTCACCAGATCACCTCGCAAAGTCTTCCTGCAGGATATCTCGGCTCTTGTGCCACGACAACAATTACGGTTACTGCCAGATAGCCGTTCGAGTTTGCCAGAGCTAACGATCTTTGTTGAGAACGCCTACAGGGACGAACGAAGGCGTTTCGTGGTACACGCAGATGAAAATCTAACAGCGTTTGTCGAGCTGGGAGGTGGCAACTCGGGCGGCCTCACGCATGGTGCAATCCAACCTAAGTTGGAACGCCAGGCAAGCTTAGCCGCGCCAAATCAACATGATTGCTGACAAGGCGCGGCCTTATGAAAAAACTCCACAAGCCTACTACGGAATTTGCGCGTAGAAGTTTCCGTACAAGTCCGTCACTAGTCACGGCTGACACGCAGCCCCAGGTCCATTCATCGGAATATCGTCTCGCACATGACGGAATATCCCACAATTCAATTCGAGATTTCCGGGTCTCAATCTAAGTATGGGAATTCATTATGTCTGAACATTTTACGAGAGTAGGACCATTCGCAAACGTTGTCATTTTTTGATGCTTATTGGGGAGTTATCGGTCGGAATATCTTACGATCTCTTATGTAAGGTTAAGTCTTAAGGATAAATAAGTTTGGCTTTAAGAAGGTGTCGATATGTAAAATATGCTCATTGAAAAAATAGCAAATTGGGAGCTTGTTCAGAAGGCGGGCACCCGACCAGCCTCCGTGCCGAAAATCGAGCAAAAAGTATGTTAGCGGATAATGCCGGACTCCGGGGAACATGTTATGACTCTTCGGCACCACTGTTATGACTAACGCTGTGATTACCCCGTTTTACGATGGAAGTGAGCGGGCAACGGGAATCGAACCCGCATGGCCAGCTTGGAAGGCTGGAACTTTACCATTAAGCTATGCCCGCGTGTTGTCGCGGAATGAACTCCAACTGTTTCGCCGGTAAACCTGCCCGCTGACCGGTGAATAGTCAAAACGATTGCCAGCTCGGGTTGCACTCGGCGGCGCGAAACTATCCTTCAAAGCTCGTCGCCACGAGCGTGGCATTGTGGCCACCGAAACCGAATGAATTATTCAAGGCGACGCGCACTTTCTTTTCGCGCGCGGTGTTGGGCGTGTAATCCAGGTCGCATTCTTCTCCCGGGTTTTCCAGATTGATCGTCGGCGGAATGACCGAGTCACGAATAGCAAGCGCGCAGGCTGCCATTTCAATTCCGCCAGCACCGCCTAACAAGTGGCCGGTCATCGATTTTGTAGAGCTGATTGCGACCTTGTAGGCATTGTCTCCAAAAACCTTTTTGATCGCGCGCGTCTCGCAAATGTCACCAATATCGGTCGAGGTAGCGTGCGCATTGATATAATCAACTTGGTCAGGTGATAAGCGGGCGTGATTCAGCGCCATTCGCATGGCGCGCGCCGCACCTTCACCATCCGGCGGCGGAGCTGTCATATGATAAGCATCGCCGGAAACGCCATATCCAGTCAGTTCACAATAAATTTTCGCGCCACGCGCTTTGGCATGTTCCAATTCCTCGACAACCACAATTCCCGCGCCTTCGCTGACAACGAAACCGTCCCGGTCACGATCGAACGGTCGTGATGCTCGTTCAGGTTCATCGTTACGCGTGCTCAGCGCTTTCATGGCAGAAAACCCGGCCAGGCCAATCTCGACGATTGACGCCTCGGAGCCGCCGGCCAGGAATATATCGGCATCGCCAAATTTGATGATCCGCCACGACTCACCGATAGCGTTGTTTGACGTTGCACACGCGGTGACAATGCACATGTTCGGTCCTCGAAGGTCGAACTCCATCGAGATAAGGCCACTGGCCATGTTGCTGAGCAACATGGGGATGGTGAACGGCGAATTGCGGGTCGGTCCCTTGGTCAAAAGGATGTTTAGTTGATCCTGAAGCGTTTTTAATCCGCCGATTCCGCTACTAACGAGCACGCCAAACCGGTCGCGCTGTTCCAAATTCGCGACATCAATTCCGCTGTCCACAAGCGCCTTGTTTGCCGCGGCCACGGCGAGCTGCGAAAATCGATCGGTGCGACGGACATCTTTCGGGTTTTTGAAAAATGGCTTCGGATCGAAATTCTGAACCTGGCCACCGATTTTCGAATCGTACGCTTTTGTATCGAATGCGTCGATTGTGCGAATGCCGCTGACGCCGTTCTTGAGATTGGACCAGAACGTGTCCACATCATTTCCGACCGGCGTAGCCAGGCCCAAGCCGGTGATAACTACTCTACGATCGGTCATGGCGATGAATGGTTAAAGGTGAACGTCGCAAGGTTAAAACGTTAGCTCGTTCCCATTCCAACGCTTTGAACGGTTTGGAAGAGTTTTCCTTCGGTCTTGATAGAGGGCGCGATAATGATCTCGGTTTGCTGAAGCTCGGCAATGTTTCGCGCTCCAACGTTACCCATGCAGGTAGTAATCGCACCAACCAGATTTTGGCTGCCATCGTCAACTTCTGCCGGACCGAAGAGGATTTGTTTTAGGGGGCCAGTGGCTCCCACCTTAATACGCGTCCCTCGCGGAAGATTGGCATGCGGCGTGGCCATTCCCCAGTGGTACCCACGGCCAGGCGCTTCTTGCGCCCTGGCAAATGCACTGCCGACCATCACGGCATCCGCACCGCAGGCGAGTGCCTTGCAAACGTCGCCTCCTTTGCTCATCCCGCCATCGGTAATGATCGGCACGTAGCGTGATGTTTTCTTGAAGTAGGCATCGCGCGCAGCCGCGCAATCTACAGTCGCGGTAACCTGCGGAACACCGAGTCCGAGTACCCCGCGTGACGTGCAAGCCGCTCCTGGCCCGACTCCGATCAAGACCGCAGCCGGACCACACTCCATAATCTCGAAGGTGACATCATACCCAACAGTGTTTCCTACGATCACAGGAATGCGCATCTCGCGGCAAAACTTTTCGAGGTCGAGCGATTTGTACTCCGACGAAATGTGCCGCACTGTTGAAACCGTGCTTTGCACGACGAAAACATCGGCGCCGGCGTCTTGTGCGATCTTGCCAAATTCGGCCGCACGTTGAGGAATGGAACTAACCGCGGCTAACGCCCCGCCGTCCTTGATCTGACGTACACGCGCGGCGATTAGATCTTCCTGGACGGGTTCCTGGTAGATTCGTTGCAGCAGCGCTGTGATTTCGGACTTATCCGCTTCGACGATTTTTTGCAGCACTTCCTGCGGATTTTTGTAGCGCGTTTGTACGCCCTCTAGATTCAACACAGCCAGCCCGCCCAATTTGTTCATGGCCACGGCGAAGCGGACATCGACCACGCCATCCATGGCGCTGGCAAGGATGGGAATTTTCAATTCGAGCGGCTCCGCGTTCCTGCGAGGCAAGCGAAATGCGATGTCGACTTCGTTAGGGTTAATGGTTACGCGGCCGGGTACCAACGCGATTTCGTCAAATCCGTAGGTAACGCGCGCTTTCCGATTTCGACCTATCCACATTCCCATACTAAATTGGCTCCATTCTATATCGTTCGTTTAAACTTCCACAGCGCGGGCAGCGAGGAAGCAGTGCGTCTGTTCGATCCTCAAATTCGAACGCGCAAATCACACAGCGCAGTCTATACTCCAGAGCCCGTCGCTCCCGCCGCCGGCGATTCCATTCTCCCACTATCCAAAGGAGAAAAACCGCCGCAAGAAAAAGCAGCAAATAAATAGTGACCAGGGCGGCGAGACTAACTCGAATCACGGCGTAACTGTGCCCGGTTGTGGTGTCTCCGGGCGGGCAATGTCGCTGCCCCACTCAACTGTGGCAATCCCCCAGGTTAAAGATTCGTCAGCTTTCGCGCCGCTCAGATCGTCGCGTGAGAAACGGCAACGAGTGAGATAAAGCCGGGCCTGTCGGTCCAGACCAGGATCACCTGAGGAATTCATTGGAAAACAGTATCTGATTTCTCCAAGTCCGTTTACCCCGACTCGAAAACGAATTGCTTCAGGTGTTTCTCCATTCGAAGAAACAAACTTTAGCTCGGGGAATGTGGCCCGCCCAAGACTCTTGAGCTCGTTCGAAAACGAAACAGACGTTGGAATGAACCCGGGGGCAGAAGCGTTCTTCTGGCGTATGACCGGTACTGCGGCTGGCGGTTGAGGATCCGGGGCGCGTGAATCGACTTCCAAACGCGGGAGCTCCTTAAGAGTTGGTTCCATCGCATGATAGGAAGGCACGTGCTCGACTTTTGGGAGAGCGCGGAGCCTTGATTCCGGCGGACGGTGAGTTGTAAACGCAAGTGCCGGATCTTCTGCGTCGATCCAGCGAAGCAGCGTGCGTCCTTCTTCAGATGCAGGAGTGATCAAAGCGACCCGGGCAGGGGGCGGCAATAGAGTGATTGCCGGCGGATAAACAACTTGAAAAATGTAAAAGCAGGTCGCATGCGCCAGTAATGAAACCGCCAGAAACGCGATCAAAGCAGCTCGTCGATATCGGGGTGAATCCCAGTTAAACAGCAGCGGTTCTGCCGTAATTTCAGAACGAGGATCGTTCATCTCGGCGAACCGGCAGCAAGTGCCACTGATGTGATGCCGTGTTCAAGAGCAGCATTGGTTACCAGGGCAACCGTTTCGTAAGAAGTGGAGCGGTCCGCCTTGATTATGATTGATTGGCCTTCGCGTTTGGCCGCATCCAGCAGCGGGCCGAGTTGCTCCATGGTCACCCGTTGGTCCCGGAAATAAATGGCCGGAACTGCACCGCCGGTGATGCTGATAATTTGCTGGTTAGTTTGCGGACCAAGCGTAAAGCGAGAAAACGGCATCGAAACGGAAATGCCTTGTTGCAAAATAAAATTGGAACTCAGCAACAGAAAAAACACCAGGAGAAATGCGACGTTCACCAGTGCCACAAGCACAAGCCACGCGAAGTTGTAGTTAATCGTGCGTTCCAACTTCATGACTAACGCATCCTTTTCATGTCATTCTGAGCGAAGCGAAGAATCTCTGATCATGCTGCTAAACTAATCAGAGATGTTTCGCTGCGCTCAACATGACAGTGCCGCGCGCGAGGTGAATTCTACAAATCCGGCCGTGCCTCGAGCTCGCGTGCAGTTTCATTGGGTTGTTGAAAGCTGATGATCCCGCTGATCGGCCGGCTCTCAGTCAACATATGCACAATTTCGATGCCTGCCCGCTCCATGTCATGCAGCATGTTATTCACTCGCGAAGACAGGTAACTGTAGGCAACGAAACTGGGAGTGGCGACAACCAACCCCGCCGCGGCCGTTAACAAGCTTTTATATACGCCGCCGGAAAGCTCGGTCACTGTGGCATAGCCGCCGCTTGAAGCGATCGTGGCAAATGCATCGATCATTCCGGCGACTGTCCCCAGCAATCCAAGCAGTGGAGCAAGGAAAGCTATCGTAGCAAGTACTGGGAGAAACCGTTCGAGCTTCGGTACTTCGAGCTGAGCGGCTTCTTGAACGACGTCGCGCAACTCTGCGCGAGGTGCATCATGCCGGATAATTGCGGCGTGAATCACACGAGCCACTGGGCCTGGAGTTCCGGCGGATTCATGGAGGGCCTCTGCGAAATTCCGTCGCCGAATCAAGTTCGACAGCCCCTTCAGGAATTCGCCGACATGAATTGTGGCCCGGTGGAAATAAAATAGCCGCTCAGCAAAAACCGCGATCGCGATAATGCTACACACCAGAATTGGCCACATTAACAGGCCACCCTTTTGGATGTAATCAATCACGTCGGTTTTCTAGTCTTCTTTGCAAGCTGTGGCAAGCCGACAGCGACACGTCGGCGCACGATTCGTCGCTCTATTTAATACCCAACATCTCGCGATTTTCCAAATGCCTTCTTCTATCGGGACGCTTTTGCTTTAGCTTTCGGAGTAGGAGAAGGGCGTGTCTTGCCGGCACTTTTGCCTCCCACCAATTTGCCCGACGCATCGAACGTAGAATACCCGATCTGCTTGCCCGCTGCGTCGTAACTGTAAACGATCTTGTGTAACAGCGTCCCGTTTTCAGCGCTTTGAGTCTCTTCCAAAAGCCGTCCGGCATCATCATATTTGTAGCGGCTCTTGAAACGAAGGCGACCATCGGGTCCGGAAATTTCGCCGCTGGCAAAACGACCCATATCGTCCAGCTCGTAACGAATCGTTTCCCGCAGTTTGCCATCCGGATCGGTCGTGGTTGCCACGGCTTTGTGTTGGGCGTTATCGAATTTGTAAACTGTACGTGAACCGTCCGGGTGCATCGACATAGTGATACGCACGGCATCACTCTGCGCTGCTCCTGGGGATTGGCTGAATCCGAGTTGATGCGCGCAGACGACAAGGACACACGCCGTAGTTAGCCCTGCCTGAAAAAATTTCATGATGCGATGAGCTTACGGTTGAGGTGGGTGGGCGCAAACGGGCCAAATTTTTTTATTGACCGCGCAGCGGGGAGGTGGTTAAAAGTGGTGTCAAGTGGAGCAAAATGGATGAATGCTCCACTCAAGACATGGACAACGATTCTCCACCCGAACGCTTTTATGCCGGCGAGTTTCGGCATTCCGTCGATGAAAAGAATCGAATCACCATTCCTTCTCGGTGGCGACGGGACAAAGCAGAAGAATTCATTCTTTTGCCGGAGGCCACTCATCAATTCCTCCTCGTCATGTCGCCAAAGGAGTTCGCGCGAATGAGTTCTGCTGCAGAAACGAACGAAGACGTGTCACCTCGGGATCGGCGGATTTTCTTGCGTCATCTGCATTCACGAGCGCAACACGCGAGCGTGGATCGGCAGGGACGTCTTGTTTTGCCTGAAGAGCTCTGCCGCAAGATCGGGCTGAAGGATGAAGTCGCTTTGGTCGGTAACCGCGGGCGTTTTGAGGTTTGGAATCTGCAACGCTGGAAACGGGCACACGAGGACGAAACAGCTACTTACCAGCATGTGGCAAACGTCATTGGCTTATAAATCAGATGCTTGGTCAGAACGTTATCAACACATTTTGGTTTGAGCGGCCTTTATGGGTGGCCGTTGATCCGTTTATTGCCGAAGAGGAGGCACCCGAAGTGGATGAATTCATCTATCACCGTCCCGTGCTTGAGAGCGAAGTACTGGAGCTACTCGAACCGACACGAGGGTCGCTCATCGTGGATGGAACCTGTGGCGGAGGCGGCCACACCGAAGCGCTTTTGGAGAGCGGGGCTAATGTTTTGGCGTTGGACCGCGACCCAGATGCAGTCCAGCACGTGGGTGAGCAGCTGGCTCGCTTTGGCGAACGTGTTGTGGTGCGACAGGCGGACTTCCGCTGCGCGGCGAGCGTTCTCGATGAGCTTGGAATTCGCGCGATCGGCGGCGCGTTGCTCGACATTGGTGTTTCTTCCCGGCAACTCGAGAATGCGGAACGCGGGTTCAGCTTCATGCGCAATGGCCCCCTGGACATGCGCATGGATCCGCGGGCGCAGATCACTGCCGCTGCGATTGTAAACGAGTACAGCGAGGAACAGTTGACGCGGTTATTCCGCGAATTGGGAGAGGAGCCCGCAGCGCGTCGCATCGCCAGCCTGATTGTGAAAATGCGAAGGAGCGCGCCGTTTCGCGAAACGCTGCCGCTGGCGCGAGCCATTGAGAAGCTGGTGGGCCGCCACGGACGGCATCATCCAGCCACGCAGGTCTTTCAAGCGCTTCGCATGGAAGTCAACGATGAACTGGGCGCACTCGAAGAAGGCCTGCGAGCGCTCACTTCACGGCTGGAGCGCGGAGGCCGAGTCGCGGTGATTACTTTTCATTCGCTCGAGGATCGGATCGTGAAAAATTTCTTTCGCGATCATAGTCGCGAGTGGCTGGACAAGCCTGAGTGGCCGGCACCGCAACGCAACCCCGACTACGATCTTAAACTGATCACGCAAAAACCAGTTGAGCCGACCGAAGAAGAACGGCGCATGAACCCCAGGTCGCGGAGCGCAAAATTGCGCGTGGCCGAGAAAACTTAAATGAACCGATCCCGTCGAAGAAATTGCAATACAGTAAATGCGGCGTCGCTGGCGCGCTGGATTGTGGTCACGGCGTTTCTGGCGCTGGCCGGGTTAAGTTACGTCTATCTGACGCTGCAGCTTTATCATCTGGGCGAGCGCAGAAAGGCAATCGAGAACGAGCTTGCTGCTCTTCGAACCCAAAACGATATCGCCAGCGCACAAACCGCGGCGTTGACTTCGCGCTCCGCATTGCAGCGCCGATTGAAAGAAGGTTACCTCAAGATGGTGCCGATTTCCGAAGCCAACATTGTGCGGTTGACTACACCTGCGCGCCCACCGGACGACGACACGGTCCAACCCGTCGCCAATTCTTCCGGCACAAAATGAAAGGGACCGGCCGAACCCGTTGCGTGCTGGTGTGCATTGCGTTCATCGGACTCTTCAGCGTTTTCTCGTTTCGATTAATCTACCTTCAGGCAATCAAGCACGACGAATATGCGGGTCTTGCCGCTGAAAAACACGTTTACAAGCAAATCATCCATGCACAACGCGGCACGATCTTCGATGCGAATAGCGAAATCCTTGCCGATAACATTCCTGTTCAAACGGTAGTGGCCGACGCCACACACTTTAATAATCGGGAAGCGATCGTCGACCTGGTGAGTAAGGAGCTCGCGCTCCCGGCGGCGGAAGTCGCCGAAAAGTTAAACAGCGATCGACGATATATCATTGTTAAGCGCGAAGTGCCTGAAGCCCAGGCAGGCGCTCTACGGCAAAAACTTCGTGCTGCCAATCTCCGCGGAATTTATTTTGAGCACGATGCAACGCGCGTGTACCCGAACGGCTCAATGCTCTGCCATGTGATCGGGTTCACCGACTTCGATCATCATGGTATCCAGGGGGTGGAAGCGTCGATGGAGGAATATCTTCACGGTCAGGATGGTTTTCGTTTTATCGAACACAACCGCGCTGGACAGGAGATCGTACCGTACCGCGGACAGGAACGCCCACCGCGAGATGGCTATCAGGTCCATCTGACTATCGATCTTAGCCTGCAGAACATCGTCGAAAACGAGATCGATGCGGCGATGGGCGAATATTCTCCGCAAAAAGCAACGATTATTCTGATGCGACCACAGACCGGCGAAATCCTCGCAATGGCCAATCGACCGGACTTTGACCTGAATCTCCGCTCGGAAGCAAAGCCTGAGGAGATGAAAAATCGGGCAATCATAGATATGATGGAACCGGGATCGACTTTCAAGATCGTTGCCGCGGCCGCTGCTCTCAATGAGCGCAAGCTCCGCCCCGATTCGACCGTTTTCTGCGAAAACGGCCTTTGGAATTTCGGCGGCACCGCCCTGCACGATCATCGCGCGTTTTCTGATCTAAGCGTCCGCGACATTCTCGTCAAATCGAGCAACATCGGCGCTGCAAAGCTTGCTTTGAGCGTGGGTGAACAAAGGTTCTACGAATACATACGTCGGTTTGGTTTTGGTGAGAGGACCGGAATTGAGTTGCCGGGCGAAATCAGTGGACTGATTCGGCCGCCGCAGGCGTGGAGCAAAATCTCCATCACCCGTATTCCGATGGGCCACGAGGTTGGTGTTACGCCACTACAAATGACAGTGGCGATGGCGGTGGTTGCCAATGGCGGCAAATTGGTCACGCCGCGTATCATAAAATCGATCAACACGCCGGACGGGAAAACCATCAGCGCGCCTTCACCGGTAGTGCAGCGTCAGGTGATTTCTGCGGAAACCGCCCGGCAAATCGGTGACGCGCTGCGCGGTGTAGTAAGCGATCGGGGCACCGCTGCCGCTGCTGCTGTTCCAGGCTTTATCATTGCGGGCAAAACCGGCACTGCGCAAAAGGTCGATCCAAAGGGCGGATACGAGCACGGCAAGTATGTGGTTTCTTTCGCGGGATATCTGCCTGCGGACCATCCCGAATTCGTTGGTCTGGTGGTCCTCGATGACGCGCACACCAGCAAGCCGGAGTTAAACTACGGAGGACTTATTGCAGGACCAATTTTTTCCCGAGTAGCGGAGAAGGCGGCCCGCTATCTAGATCTTGAGCCGCATGAGGAGATTCGCAAAGCGATTCCCGTAGAGCGAGTCGAAAAAACAACGCCGGCAGAGCGAATTCGCAAAGCCAAGCCGGCGGAACGAATCGCCTTAACCAATGCCTCGCACAATTGAACACGTCGCCATGGTTCGCAGCTGCGAATCCGT
The DNA here is from genome assembly GCA_046732035.1 of Verrucomicrobiota bacterium. Classification (GTDB taxonomy): domain Bacteria; phylum Verrucomicrobiota; class Verrucomicrobiia; order Chthoniobacterales; family UBA10450; genus Udaeobacter. Next base: position 3,639 of record JBKPMH010000197.1, on the reverse strand, counting down.
CCCATTGCGGACATGTTAAAGCCTCATGCAGCTCAAGACTCTTCTCTCCGCGACTGCAGTTCGCCAGGTCATCGGGGCACTTGATCGCACAGTGGAAAACATCGCGTATGACTCGCGCCGCGTGCAAAGGAATGGGATGTTCGTGGCGTTGCGCGGTGAAAAATCCGATGGCCACGAGTTCATCGGACAGGCAATCGAAAAAGGCGCCTCGGTAATTGTTGCCGAACGCGAAGAACAGAATCCGCGCGCGACTTGTGTGGTTGTCGAGAACACGCGGGCCGCGCTTGCTGACTTTGCAGCTGCCTTCTACGGATATCCGGAACGGAAATTAAAACTGGCGGCGGTCACCGGTACAAACGGCAAAACCACCACAACCTTTCTGATCAAGCACGTCTGCGAGAATGCCGGGTTGCGTTGCGGATTGATTGGAACGGTGCGCTACGAAATCGGTGAACGGGTTCTTCCGGCTATTCGCACGACCCCAGAATCGCTCGATTTGCAGGAATTACTGGCGCAAATCGTGAATGCAGGTTGTAAGGCGGCAGCGATGGAAGTCTCTTCGCATGCCCTCGCGCAGGATCGTACGCGCGGGCTCGAATGGAACATTGCCGTCTTTACAAATCTTACTCAGGACCACCTCGACTTTCACGGGACGATGAAAAACTACTTCGAGGCCAAAGCGAAACTTTTCACCGGACTTGGAAGTCAGAAGAAAAAGCGCAAACCAACAGCAATCGTAAATATTGATGACCGCTACGGGGAACAACTGCTCGACAAACTCGACAAACGGATCGCGGTGATCACCTATGGAATGGGGTTGCGCGCAGAATTTCGCGCATCCAATTATCGCGTTGAGTCCAGCGGCACTTCTTACCAGCTGGATGCACTCGGCAAAAGTTATCTGGTCCGGGTGCCGTTGATTGGCCGGTTTAACGTGACAAACTCTGTTGCGGCTCTTGCAGCTGCCAATGCCCTCGGGATTAATTTGCGTGACGCAGTCGTTAGTCTCGGCAAGTCACCGCAGGTGCCGGGGCGTTTGGAATTGGTTCCCGCGAAACGCCAATTTCAGGTTTTCGTAGATTACGCCCATACACCAGACGCGCTCGGCAATGTTCTCAAAACTTTACGCGAGCTTGAACCGCATCGGTTAATCGCGGTTTTTGGTTGCGGCGGCAATCGCGATCGGCAGAAGCGTCCATTGATGGCCGAAGTAGTGGATCGCCACGCTGATTACGCCATCATTACGTCCGACAATCCGCGCAAAGAAAATCCAGACACGATCATCACCGAGATCGAGAAGGGTTTTCGATCGGCGCATTTTGAAAAAATTGTCGATCGCACTGAGGCCATTAATCGCGCCGTTGAACTGGCACAACCGCGCGACATTGTTTTGATCGCCGGCAAGGGGCACGAAAACTATCAGGAGTTCGCGGATCATACCATTCCGTTCGACGATATTCAGGTCGCGCGGCGTGCGATCGAAGATCATCCAGTGGAGTTTCGCTCATGACATTTTATTTGGGAATTCGGCGAGAGACAGCATGCGCGCATCAATTTGACGTATGAATCCGGTTTCCCTTTCTCAGATTGCCCAATGGGCGGGAGGCTCCCTGTCATCTGGCGATGGAAATATTGTCGTTGATAAGGTCAGCACGGATTCGCGCACCATTAAGCCCGGTGAGCTGTTCGTGGCATTGCGTGGCGACAATTTTGATGGGCACAATTTCATAGAAGCCACGGCAAAAGCTGGGGCCGGCGGCGCGATCATTGATTCCAATTGGAACGGCAATGTCTCGGAAAATTTCGCGCTGATTCGCGTCAAGGACACTCTCGATGCGTATCAACAGCTCGCCGCCAATTACCGGAAGTCTCTCAAGTTGGATGTGATCGCGATCACGGGAAGCAACGGAAAGACCAGCACAAAAGACTTCGCGGCAGCGGTGCTCGCGCGCAGATTTCGAGTGACGAAAACGCAGGGCAACTTCAACAATCATGTCGGCTTGCCGCGAACTATTCTTGAAGCCACGGCGCAAGATGAGGTCGCTGTTTGGGAAATCGGCATGAATCACCCAGGCGAGATTGCGGCGCTAGCCGGAATCGCGGCGCCGCACGTGGGCATCATTACCAACATTGGTGTCGCACATATTGAGTTTATGGGATCACGCGAAAAAATCGCAGATGAGAAGGGCGCACTTGCAGAGGGAATTGGTGCTAAGGGAACAGTCATCTTAAATGCTGACGATCCTTTTACTCCGAGAATCGCGGCTCGAACCCATGGTAAAGTGATTTTAGCGGGGACGACTGGCGGCACGATTCGCGCCAGTGAGATCAATCAAACCGGAAGCGGAACAGATTTTACAATCCTCGAGGGTGCTCATCGCTGTCGCGGTCAGTTGCCTGTGCCCGGGTTGCACATGGTGCAGAACGCACTGCTCGCCATTGCGGCTGGTCGTGTCTTTGGTCTTTCGCTCGAAGAATGCGCCGCCGGCCTTGTTGCCGCTCCACTCACCAAAGCGCGCTTGCAAGTTAAGGAAATCCACGGTGTGCAATTTCTCGACGACAGCTACAACGCGAACCCCGATTCCATGAAAGCGGCGTTGCGAACGTTGGTTGAGCTGGATGCAGATGGGCGAAGGATCGCCGTGCTGGGTGAAATGCGTGAACTGGGAGATAAATCGGACAGTGGTCATCGCGAAGTTGGCGAAACCGCAGCAGCGTTGAAGGTCGATCATCTGATCGCCATCGGAAACGTAGCTGCGACCATCGCAGAAGCGGCAAAGCAGGCCGGATTGGAAAATAGCTCTGTCGTGGCGTCCACGTCTGAGGCGGCTGAATTGCTAGCGGAACTCGCCGCGCCGGGCGATCTCGTACTCATCAAGGGAAGCCGTCTGGCCCGCACCGAGCAGGTCATTGAAACGTTTCGTAATGCGCATTCGATAGCCGCTAATTCGCCATGATGTACTTCCTTCATCACCTGAGCGACCGGTTCATCGGGTTCAACGTGTTCCTTTACGTCACGTTTCGAGCCATTGCCGCGGCAGTGACGGCGTTCCTGTTCACATTGATTTTTGGAAATTTCATCATTCGGATACTGATCGCGCTGAAATTGGGACAACCGATTCGCGGAGCAGCGGAAGTTCACCGGCTCGCTGAATTGCATGGTGGTAAACAGGGAACTCCAACCATGGGTGGCGTGCTTGTTATCGGATCTGTGTTTGTGTCCAGTCTCCTGTGGGCGCGGCTCGATAACCGCTTCGTTTGGCTCGTTCTGTTTTGCATGGTTTATCTCGGCGGCCTCGGTTTCGCGGATGATTATCTGAAGGTAACGAAGAAGAAATCCGACGGCATCAGCGGCCGGATTAAACTGGTTTTTCAGATTGCTCTCGCGTTAATCGTCACGGCAGTTTTTCTGAGCAGTCCGCTGCTGGAGGTACAAGCGCGTTCGCTCTACGTGCCGTTCGTTAAGACGCCGGTAATCACGAACATGGGCTGGTTCACGTTCGTTTTTTTTCTCCTCGTTATTGTCGGTTCCTCAAATGCGGTCAATCTCACCGACGGACTCGACGGTTTGGCGATTGGCTGCACTGTTACCGTCGCGTTTGCTTATGCTTTGCTTTCTTACGCGGCTGGAAATTTTCG
>JBKPMH010000196.1:0-5841 GCA_046732035.1 Verrucomicrobiota bacterium | reverse complement strand
CTGCCAACACTGGTGGGAACTGGCGCGGAGGTGAAGCAGTAATCCGGTTTCAACCGGGCCCGATCTTCAGCGGTGACCCGGCAGACTACTGGGCGCCCACAAACTGGCTGACGCTGGACCAAATGGATGCCGATATGGGTGCCTCCGGTCCCTTACTGGTGGACGTGCCCGGTGCAACGCCATCGCATCTTGTGGTTGCATTGAGCAAAGATCGCCACGCCTATTTAATCAATCGCGACAACCTGGGTGGTATTAGCGCACCCTTGGATGAATCAGTGGCTGCCACCAGCACGATCCTGCAGGCAGGCGTGACCTATCGCAGCAAACAGAACACTTATGTAGCATTCCGCGCGAACAACGACGGCAACACCGCGCTTTCGGCTTTCCGCATCACTGCCACCAGTCCGCCCACCATCGACAGTGCAAACGGCTGGAACGTGAATCGGGCCACTGGCGGTTGCGGCTCGCCCTTTAGCACTTCAACTGACGGAACAAACGACATGATTGTATGGGTGGTCGGCACAGAGGATCATCAAACCGCAGGGGACCAGCGATTGCACGGGTATGATGGGAACACAGGTGAAGTGATTTACGACGGCGGCGGTCCGGACGAACAGATGGCAGGCACCCATTACTACAATACCACGGGCATTGTAGCTCTTGGACGCATCTATGTCGCCGGTGATAATAAAGTCTATGCCTTTGCGGTATCGGAACCTACACCCACACCTACAATTACTCCGACACCAACTGTAACACCCAGTGCCACGGTCACCCCAACGGTTACACCGAGTGTCACCCCAACGTCGACGTCGACGCCTACACCTACACTTACTCCGACTGCAACTCCAACCCCGACAAGGCCTACCCCAACCCCGAGATCCCGCCCCACCCCACACCCTCGCCCAATGCCGCGCTAAAGACGTCATGATTGGTGAGTTGATCGGTGATCAGCAAGATCACCCAGCTTGACACACTCACAGCGTGTCATGGTAAAAAAACACGAACGTTAGCGACAATCGACGTATGAAACAATTGCGTCTCGTAGTTTCATTGGTGGTCCTTTGCTTGTGGCTAGCAACCGCGTCAGCAAACGCACAGGTGAATGTTACGGAATTTCACAATCACAGTTCACGTGACGGCCTTTACATCGATTCGGCGTTCACTCCCGACGCTGCAGCTGGATTGATGCGCGACTTGAAATTTGACGGCACCATTGCCGGCGATGTTTACGCGCAACCGCTTTACATCGAAAACGGCCCCGACAACAGGCCGACGGTTATCGCTGTAACCGAGTTGAATAACGTGTACGCACTCGACGCTGTGGACGGCTCAGTCATCTGGGAGCGCAATATGGGCGAGCCGGTGTCGGAAGACGAGCTCGTATGCCAGGGCAATATTAATCCATTCGGTATCACCGGCACGCCGATAATCGATCTTGCCTCTCGTGCGCTATTTTTCGACGCGATGATCACACCTGACGGCGGCACGACCAAGCAACATCTCATTTTCTCTCTGGCTGTAGACACTGGTGAGATCAATCCGGGATGGCCTGTCGACGTCGGCGCGGTCGCAGCTTACAACGGCACTATTTTTACACCATCCGAGCAAGTTCAACGGCCTGCGCTCGGAATTGTAGGGAATATTCTTTACGTGCCTTATGGCAGTTTTTTGGATCGTTGTGATTATCATGGCTGGTTGGTTGGGGTCCCCATCAATAACCCCGGCGGCGCAATGGCATGGGCGACAGATGCGATTGGCGGGGCCATATGGGGAGTTGGCGGCGTAGCCAGCGATGGAGCGAATCCGTTCATTACTACAGGCAACACGTTTAGTCCGCCAACGTGGGGAGGCGGCGAGGCAGTGATTCGCTTTCAACCCGGGCCAATTTTTAGCGGATCGCCCGCCGATTACTGGGTACCCATCAACTGGATGAGCCTCGATAATTTCGATTGGGATCTCGGCGGTTCCGGTCCGTTGCTTGTGGATGTGCCCGGTGCAATCCCTTCTAGTCTTGTGGTCGCGCTGGGCAAAAACGGCACTGCGTATTTGCTCGATCGAGAAAACCTCGGCGGAATCAGCGAACCAGTGACCTCAGCGTTTGTTGCCGCAAGCAACATTATCCAGGCAGCAGTAACCTATCGAACGAAACAGAGTACCTATGTAGCGTTTCGCGCCAGCCCCACCACGTTGTCCACGTTTCATATCACCGCCAGCGATCCACCTGCCATTACGGGAAGCTGGAGTGTGGACCGGGCTAAAGGCGGTTGCGGCTCCCCTTTTGTCACTTCTACGGATGGTGTCCATAACATGATTGTGTGGGTAGTAGGGACAGAGAGCTCTAGTCTAGAAGGCGACCAACAGTTACACGGTTATGATGGCGATACCGGCGCCGTGGTTTACGAAGGCGGAGGTCCGAAAGAGCAAATTCCCGGCACACACTCGTATAGCACAACTGGGATTATAGCTCGCGGACACATTTATGTTGCAGCAGACAACAAAGTATATGCGTTCATGGTACCAAGACCAACGCCCGCACCCAGACCTCACCCGACCCCGAGATCCCGTCCGACCCCTTTGCAGCGTCCGACGCCATTGCGCTAATGCGTTTGACAGAGCGGGTCAGGCATTTAGGATTCGCGCCTGTGCAAGCGGGTAGATCAAGGAGGGATTGCATATGCTCGCTCTGATTTACCTCGGCTTAAGCATTGCTCTCGGGGACCTTCTTTGTAAACGGTTTTATCGGTTTGTTTCGGTTCCGCAACGCTGGGCGACAGCTGTGCTCGTGGGGCTGCTAACCAGCTCCTGGTTCACGTATCTAGCCGGACTAGCTTTTGCACGCTACTGGTGGCCTCTCCTATGGGCCGATCTCCTGTTTTTCCTGGCAGCGGTCGGACTAGTCTCCTGGCTTGCCTGGAAACGCAAAATTTCGAAGACCAAGCTGGAGGAGACCGGTAATCATACTGCGAGCAGGTTCTACTTGCCGCGTCCAAAGGGTTCAACCTGGGCTGACTGGGCGCTTATCGCTGGATACGTCATTCTCGTGTCGTGGATGATGTTTGCGTCATTTAACACCACCGGAAGCAAATTACGGATCTCCAACCCGGAGTACAGCGATTTCGGGCCGAACACCGCGATCATGCAGAGCTTTGCAGTGGGTCAAAACTTCCCCACAGAGTACCCACACTTCTCAGGCGACCGCATTCGATATCATTTTCTCTTCTACTTCCAAGCCGGAAATCTGGAATTCCTTGGTCTCGATCCGACGTGGAGCCTCAATCTGCTAAGCATCCTCACGATCGTGGCGATGCTCATGCTTGTGATGGCGCTCGGCGAGGCATTGTTTGATTCTCGTGCAGTTGGACGCGTGGGTTCTGTACTGTTCTTTTTCTTCGGGTCTCTTTCCTACATGCCCTTTCTTGACAAGCAGGGCTCAGTCCGCGGAGCAATTCATGCAATCCTGCATCTGCGGGAATTTCTCCCAACCATCTTCCCATATCGTGGTGAAGCCTGGGGTACCTGGTCTCAAGTGACTTTTCTTAACCAAAGGCACTTTGCGAGTGCAATCGGGATATTGTTAGTGGTTGTCGTTTTTCTAGTGATTCAATATCGCGCTTTTTATGCGAAACGAGCTGCTAGAACATCGTCCAGTAACACACTAACACCGCAGCCAGCTGTTTCTCCTGAACGTACAACCGGAATGCCTCCGGCTGATCCGGCACCTGAGGGTTTTCAGGCAACGGCAAGCGCGGTCACTGCTACGTCACCTGCCCAGGTTAGGGAGCCAGCCTGGACTACCGTGGACAGTTTTCGCAGTACCTTACCGGGCTTTGTTTTCTCAGGTGTTCTGCTCGGACTTCTGCCGATGTGGAATAGCGCGGTCTTTATCGCAGCATTCGTGATCTTGGCGGTACTCTTCATCTTGTGTCCACTTCGAGTGCAGATGGTTGCGATGGCGATTCCTGCCGGATTGATCGCGCTTCCCCAAATGCTTTATCTCAGTACAGGAACTGGCAGAACACAAATGCCCAAGCTCTTCCACTGGGGATATACACTCGATCATCCGACAGCTTGGAATGTTACAAAGTATCTTGGCTTCAGTTTTGGCTTTAAATGGTTGTTAATCGTCTTGGCTTTGCTCTTCGCCAGCAAGTTGCAACGGCGCGTGTTTTTAGCAATTTCGAGTCTCTTGCTGATAGCGTTTTGCTTTCAATTCACCATCGAAGTGTTGGCAAACCAGAAGTTCTTTCATATTTGGATCATCATCGCCAACGTTTTTGTTGCTTTTGGGCTTTGGCGTTTGTGGCGCCTGTCACTGGGTGGAACGACCATACCTGGCAAATTGACCGCGCTCCTTTTGTTCATCCTAATTATTCCGGGTGGTTTGATTGAATTTTTTCCGATTCACAACACCTACTGGAGCGAAGTCGCTTACAAGAACGATCCTCTGATCGAATGGCTGATGAAAGAGACGAAGCCGCGCGATATCTTTCTTACGAACCGCTTTGTAAATCATCCAATGTTAATGGCTGGTCGCCGAGTTTTTTATGGCTGGCCTTACTACGCATGGTCAGCCGGTTATGACGCCAGCAAACGTGATAAGGACTACCTCGAGTTGTTTCAGAGCAGAGATCCCAGGAAGGTATTCCGTCTATTGAAAGAAAATCATATCAACTACGTCGCAATCGATAACGCGGTGCGGCGCGGCGAGTTCGTCAAACGTCCTAACGAACAAATCTACTCCACATATTTCCCGAAGGTTTTCGATGATCGGCAAAATAGATACGACTTACTGAAAATCTATAAGGTGCCTGATACAGAGCCTCCTAACCTTCGTTCCCTGCCTGCACGCGCTACTAACATGTTCGAGGGTGGCAAAGGAATCGAATATGGGGAGTTAGACTTTCCGCGTGGGATGGCCGTAGATTCAACAGGGCACATTTTGGTAGCGGACACTAACAATGGCCGACTGCAAAGATTTTCGGTGGATGGAATATTTCTTGGCGTTATCGGATCCAAAGGAGAAGGCCAGGGGGAGTTTCGAGAACCATCCGGAATAGCTGTTGATTCTGAAGGTAACATTTACGTCGCTGACACAGGTAACCGCCGGGTGCAGAAATTGAGCTCCAATGGAGGCTTTCTAGCTGAGTGGAGAGGTGTTGATCCGGGGTTTGATGCTCCACGGGAAATAGCTGTTGGGTCGGACAACTCTATTTACGTCGTTGACGAATCTCGCGCGGAAGTAGTCAAATTTGCCAGCGATGGAAACGTGCTCGCGGCTTGGGGTAAACGAGGATCTGGCAACGGAGAATTTAGCACGCCAACTTCTGTAGCCGTCGATACAAAAAACAATAGAGTCTATGTGACCGACCCTGTAAATCGGCGCATCCAAATCTTCGATACAAACGGGCAGTTTGTGACGAGCTGGTTTGTGCCAGAGTGGCGACAGATACAGGGCGCCTGGTACATGCAGCATTTGGCTATCGATCCCAGGATGCATCGCCTGTATGCAACCAGCACACAAACAGATGAGGTTCTGGTTTTCAATTTAAACGGAACAAGAATCGCCTCCTTGCGGCCGAAGTCGCCTGACAAGCTCGAAGGCGCATCAGCGCTGGTCTTGGTAGACCGAAAGCTTTATGTGCTTTGCACCTTTTCGAATCGAGTCGTTGAAATTCAACTATAGCCTATAGGTACCCTGCGAAAATTTCACTGCCGAGGCTCGATCGAATCTGTGATGATATATCGGGGGCGTCCCTTAACCTCTTCGTAAATACGCGCCAAGTATTCTCCGATGATGCCAAGGCTAATCATCAGCAGACTGGCAATAATCAGCTCCAA
>JBKPMH010000195.1:0-15258 GCA_046732035.1 Verrucomicrobiota bacterium | reverse complement strand
GCGCTCCTCGTACTCGGCGCGCAAACGATCCACGGTATCCGGAGAAAACTTCCCGCTGGCGCGAAGCTTCTCGATGGATTCAATTGCCGCCTGGTTGGCTTTTAAGCGTGCCGTTCGCTCCTCTTCATCAGTTGAACTATCGGCTTTGATGCAAAGTTTTTGGATGACAATCGGTAGCGTCAGACCCTGAAACAAAAGGGTCACTAGAATCACGCCAAACGTCAGAAACAGAATGTAGTTCCGTCCGGGAAACGGGCTGCCATTCGGTAACATGTAGGGAAGCGCGAAGGCAGCAGCCAGGGAAACGACTCCGCGCATTCCCGACCAGCCCATGACCGCCACATTTTGCCACTTCGGAGGGGCCTCGCGTCGACGGCCTTTCTTGTGGAGCAGAAAAGGCAGATAAGCACCCGGAAAAACCCACGCAAGCCGGACCAGCACCACCGCAGCGCTAACGAAAAGCGCATTTTCAATCGGCGAAAAAAGAGACTCGCCTTTGAGGGATCTCAGGATTCCCGGCAATTGAAGACCAATCGCCGTGAAAACAAAACCGTTCAGTAGGAACACCACAATTTCCCAAAACGCGAACGCCTGCAAACGGTACCGAGCTGTCAGAATTAACGGAGAGTGCCAGCCAAGATAAATTCCAGCCGTAACCACAGCCAGCACGCCTGAAGCGTGCATCCGCTCCGCCGGCAAGTACGCCAGAAATGGTGTTAGCAATGAAATGGTGATTTGCACCGGTGGATCATCGAGATGTCGCTGCACCCATCGAATCACCAGCCCGACCAGTAAGCCGAGTCCGATTCCACCTGCCGCAGCCCAGACGAAGCGCAGCGATGCCTGACCCAGTGAGAACTTGCCTGTCATCAGCGCCGCGACTGCAAATTGCAATGCCACCAGTGCGGTTGCGTCGTTTAGCAAACTTTCCCCTTCCAAAATGCTGACGATCCGATGCGGTACCGGTAGGCGGCTGATGACACTGGTAGCCGCGACCGCGTCAGGAGGAGAAACGATCGCGCCCAAAGCGAAAGCCGCAGCCCATGGCAAGGATGGAATGAGCGCGTGCACCACACACGCAACCACGATCATGGTGAAAAGCACCAGGCCGATGGCAAGCAAGACGATTGGTCGCAAATTTCGTCGAAAATCGCGCCACGAAGTAAACAAGGCGGCTGGATAAAGCAGTGGCGGCAAAAAGAAATAAAAGACGATGTTTGGATCCAATTTCACCTCAGGCAAGTGCGGAACGAAGCTCAACACCAACCCGACAAGCAAGAGCACGACCGGATACGGCAGCGCCATCTTGCGTGCGACCAGGACTGACGCCGCGACGGCCGTGAACAGAAGCACGATAATTTCCGCTTGATGCATGATCAGATCGCTAGATGCGGTGCCAGCCGTACTTACTCAGGTCGGCGCGAATGATAGCTTGACTAGTTTCGATCACCGGCGGCAGCTGCAGTCTTTGCCCGAGCGCGATTCGCCTGAAGTTCAGCGAGATGTTTTTCCGACCAGCGACAAAGTGAGTGCAGTGGCTCAATCAACGTTCGACCCAGTCTCGTAAGAGAATATTCCACCTTTGGAGGCACAACCGGATGGACCGTGCGTTGTACCAGGCCATCGCGCTCCAGACTCCGCAATGTCTGGGTGAGCATTTTTTGCGAAATGCCGCCGATCTCACGCTGTAATGCAGCGTAACGCATCGTTCCGCGTGCCAGAATCTGGATAATAAGAGCCGTCCATTTATCCGCAATTCGGTCGAGCACGAGCCGAGAGGGACACTGAGGTTCCAGAACAGAAGGGGCCGACGATGCTTTTGGCACAATCGGTGTGTAAAACAACTCCGAACGACGTGCAAGCAGAGAGTAACGTTCGAGAAGAGCTGTATGGTTTGAAAGTATATGTAGTTGACTGCTAGTTTGGACGTCCGAAATTTAGATATGACGATAAATTCTGTAACGAAAGAAAAGCCTGTCTCAATGGATTTTCTTTTCAATGAGACGGCCCCTGACGCTTCATCACCGGCGAGTGCAAATGAACCCGCCGAAGCGCCAGAACCGGACGACTCACTTCTGCTCGACGCATATTCGCGAACCGTTGTAGGTGCAGTCGCGCGTGTTTCCCCGGCAGTTGTGAATATCGACGTCAAACAACGTATCAACCTGCAGCAAGGAACGCGAGAGCTCAGTGGCAACGGCTCCGGTTTCATCATCACACCGGACGGATTCATTCTCACGAACAGCCATGTTGTTCATGGAGCGGCTTCGATCACCGTGAACTTGCCGGACGGTCGCGAGTATCCAGCGCAATTGACGGGTGACGATCCTGACACGGACCTCGCGGTGATTCGAATCGATGCGCCTCATCTGCAGCACGTGCGGCTCGCCAACTCTGAGCACTTGCGCGTGGGCCAGCTCGTGATCGCGATTGGAAATCCGCTCGGCTTCCAGGCGAGTGTTACCGCTGGCGTAATCAGCGCCCTTGGTCGCTCGATGCACGCACAGTCAGGCCGGTTGATTGACAACATCATTCAGACCGATGCCGCCTTGAATCCGGGAAACTCCGGCGGACCACTGGTTAATTCAGCAGGCGAAGTAGTCGGCGTGAACACGGCCATGATTCGACCGGCCCAAAACATTTGTTTCGCCATTGGTAGTAACACAGCGAAGCTAGTTGCCGGATGGCTTATCCGCGACGGACGTATCCGCCGCAGTTACATCGGTGTAGCCGGACAAAACGTGCCGATTCACCGACGAATTGTCCGATTTTATGGTTTGCCTTTCGAGACGGCTGTTCTCGTTGTTTCAGTAGAGAAGGCTAGTCCCGCCGCGCGCGCTGGATTGCGCGAAGGAGATTTAATTGTTGCGTTCAACGACCAATCGATCGGAAGCGTACATCATCTGCATAAGGTTTTGGTCGGCGAACAAGTTGGCGTGAACTCCAAGCTGACAATTATTCGGCACACTGAAAAATTAGAGTTGCCGATCTTACCAGCCGAATCGCGATCGGAGTGACGGTGTCGGTCGGGACGCCGCATTACGGCATCCCTACCACCGGTTTTTGCTCCTCCACCAAAGGCTGTCTGCCTTAGCTATGGCCGTGGTAGTGGGAGCGGCCGATGCCGCGGCGTCGGTCGTGGTCGCGGGGTGTGTCCAGGTGTTGCCGTTGGTGTAGAACTCGGTGTCGCGCTAGGCGTAACCGTGGGCGTCGCTACAGGTGTAGGAGTGGGCGTAGGCGTTAGCGGTGGAGGTCCTTCGGCGTTGAGGTAACGGGCGAGTGCAAAGTCAGCGAAAAGCTCGAGGCCGGTCGCTTGGAAACCGACCGCCACAATTTTCCCATCAGACTGAAGGCAGGCGCCATTGGCTCCGCCGTTCAGATCACCAAACGAAGTCCGCACTTTGCCGCCGGCACCAAAGGTAGGATCTAGAGCGCCGTCCGAGGTTAGACGCGCCAACAAAAAATCGTCCTCGGGTGATTCACCGTTTGAACCGCCGACGGTAATGATTTTGCCATCGGGCTGTAGCAGGACTTTGCTGGCACTCTGGCAGCAGTTGCCGAAATCGATTTGGGTCATCCCGTCGGTGCCGAAGCTGGTATCAACAAGTCCATCGGAGGTATACCGCGCGACAGCGAAATTTTGGACGCCGCCGTTTTGAGAGATAGCAAAGCCAGCAGCGACAATCCGGCCATCGGATTGAAGCGCGGCTGAGCGTGCGCGATCAAAGTTTTGATCGCCGAAGTCGGTGTGCACTTTTCCCGCCACGCCGAATGTGGTATCGAGTGCGCCATCACTGAGATAACGCGCAGCGGCGAAGTCGTAGAAAGCCGCAGGATCATTGGCGGAGCCGACCGCGACAATCTTTCCGTCGGGTTGGATCAAAAGTGAAAAGGCATCGTCTTCCAAACCGAGAAAATCGGTCGAAACCTGACCGCCAGAGCCAAATGTGGCGTCCGGGGTTCCATCTGGGTTGTAACGCGCCAGTGCAAAATCGGTGTTGGAAGATTCGCCAGGATCGAAATCAACGAAGACGGTCCCAGCAGCAATGATCTTACCGTCAGCCTGCAAGGCCACGTCGAATGCGTAGCTACCTTCGGGAAAAATCGTTGTCACGATGCCGCCGTCCCCAAAGGATGTATCGAGCGAGCCGTCTGGGTTATAACGAACAATTTCGAAATTGCCAAGAAAAGTAAACAGCGGAAACGCACCGCCGCCGACTACGATTTTCCCATCAGGTTGGACGACCACGGATGACGCCACCGAAGCCAAACCAGGGAAATCTGTTTGCACCTTACCGCCGGCGCCGAAACTTTTATCGAGCGTGCCATCCGGATTATATCGAGCTATCGCGAAGTCCTCCGTTGAAAAATCGTTGTTTTGATAGGTTGTGCCTACCACGACTATCTTGCCATCGGTTTGGATCGCCACAGCGTTAGCGATGTCAGTGCTGTGATCGAAATCCGTCAGCACTTTGCCGTCAGTCCCGAATGCCGGATCAAGGTCTCCGTCGGCGGCTAGCACCGTCTGTCCAGTCGCAATAAAAGCTAACATTGTTGCCGTTGCACAGATCGCATGAAAGTAAACGTTGAATCGCCGACGTTTATAGCCGCTCATTTGCATAAGTTTCTCTCTCGCTTATTTCCAAGTTCATAAGGCGAGAGTTCATTCCAGCAAGCGGAGAGTCGTAACAACCCTGTTACCAATCCGAAATGGCCGTGTCGCCGAGTCGCTAAGGATGCAATCACCATCGATTGACATTCGCTCACCGCGCCGTACTCCAGCCTCGGCCGGCAATGCAAACGCGGGCTTCATACTTAGTGGCTCATGGTCGAGGCCGTGGGCTCCGTCGCGGACGCGGAGTCGGGTGTGGCCGCGGCGTTGTGCTGGGTGTCGCGGTCGGAGTGGGTGTGACTACGGGAGTGGGAGTTACTATGGGCGTTGGAGTAGGACTGGGTGTTACTATGGGTGTTGCGGTCGGCGTGGGAGTAGGAGTCGGCGATGTAGGCGCATTTACCCAAAAGGCGGCTACCGTGCCGTCGCCATAGTTGGGTATGTACACGACCCCGTTGTCTACAGTTGGCGAAGCCATTACCCATCTCGCCTCGCCCTCGTCATTCTCGCTAACGAAGTCACTAAACAGCACTTGGCCCGTGGCGGCATCGAGTACATAGAGCTTCCCGTCAAAATGTGTTGCCGAAGCGTCTAATGACGAAGCGATATAGAGCACACCGTTGGCTATCGTCGGTGAGCTCCCGAAGGCGAACCCAGGCGCGACCGGACTCTGCCAAATAAGACCGCCGGTTTCAGCGTTATAGGCGTACACGTTTCCTGAATTATTAGCGATGTAAACGACACCATTATTCACGGCCGGCGAAGTCTGCACCCAGTCACTGGTACTAGCAGTCCAGAGCGTATTTCCAGTTACTGCATCGAAGGCATAAAGCTTGTGATCATCGCGGGAGCCGACGAAAACCTTTCCGTTTTCCACAGCCGGCGATGACCATTGCGGTCCAGGCATCGGCGCGAGCCAGAGTTCAGACCCGGTGTTGGCGTCGAGAGCAAGAAGTCCCTGGTTGTGAATTGGAAGATAAAGTCGCCCGTCTGCGACCGCTGGCGAGGAATTAGCACCGCCTGGATGAGTGACGCTCCAGATCACCTGCCCATTGCTTGCGTCTAGCGCCCGGATAGTCCCATCACTGAAGTCCACATAGAGGCGGCCGCTCTCCAATGCTGGCGAGGAGATGATGTTCGAGACTGGTCCCGCATGGTGCCAGATCTCCTGGCCTGTGGTGGCGTTGACGGCGTACACAACTGGTGTGGGGCGATTTACACCGAAGTAGACGACACCGTTCGCGATCGGTGGCGACGTCCAGGCGTGGTCTCCGCGGAGGGCATCAGATGGGAAGGTCCAAAGTTCTTGCCCGGTGATGATATCGAGCGCATGGAGCTTGCCGTCAGCACTGCCGGTATCGGCTGTATACAGCTTGCCTTCAAATACGCTTGCCGAGGCAAAGCAACCCCCGCCGATATTGGTCCGCCATTTCACGGTCAGGTTTGCCACGTTTGCGGGAGAGAGAATGGTCTCGTTGGGATTTACTCCGCGGTGCGCAGGATCAAAGCGAAAGTGTGTCCAATCTGCTTTCGCAATCGAGCCAACGATCGCGATCATCATGCAAACCAACAAAAACGCCCGAACACGGCTTCTCATAGGCATCAGCCTGCCTAGCCTTTGTGGTTGGATCATTCTATCGACTTTATTGTCGGACGCAGCATCACTGACTGCTTTGCGAAAAAAATTAGCAATGTTCATAGTTCAGCACCCTTCAATTATCTGAGTTGGCTTCCACACAAGACGGTCCGCGACCACGCAACGGCCCTTGAGTTTTCCGCCGCCAGACGTCGTTTCGGACCGTCCCGATGTTGTCTATCACCTCCAAAGGAAAAAACTGCGCGACATTGCGAAAACCTTTGGCGAAGTCGCCAAACTGTTAACAGCCTATGACGTCTGCGCAGCGTCCGATCTCAGGGTGTAGACGTGGTAGTTACTCGTAAGAACTTTGACTTGGAATGAGGGTCAGCCGGCGGTAGGGCGAGGCCTGGCAGTCGGACGGGGCCGCGGGGTAGGATTACGTGGACTCGCGCTCGGTGTAACACTCGGAGTCGGAGTAGCTGAGGCAGTTGCAGTGGGTGTAGGGGAAGGCGTGCTGCCGCCTATCGGCGCCTGAATTGCAACCGCCATGGGCGATCCTGTCTTAAAGAAGCCGATCGTCCCATTCACGCTCTGCGGCGGTTGATCGGCATCAAACCGGAAATTGTACAGCGTTCCCCAGCGAATCGCGTTGGCGTTTTGGTTTTGCGCGAAGGTTTCGCTGTTCCAAGTCACCGAGTTGGACGTCTGAGTGACAGTCCATGGCATGCTGCTGTAGCCCTGGTTATTGAAGGTGCCGTCGTTTGGCCAGCCGGGCTCCTGCGGCGGCGCGTGAAACCCAATATTGCTGATGTTCGCGCCGGGCGAGAGAGGCACGCTAAAAGATTGAATGCCGCGATCCAAGTTCTCGTTGTACAAAGCATACTCGTAGTGCCAGGCTCCGGGACTTGGGTTCGTCACTTTATAACCCATAAACCAGATCCCATCGTTACCCGGATCAGGCTGGATCTGATTTACTGTGGCGCCGGTCCAAGCCACGATGGCAGGTTGCATCCGCACCGTGGATCCGACAGGCGAAAATGAGAAATTCGTTGGGCCACCGCTGACACTAAACTGACGGTAGGAAACGTTGTTAAACATGTTGCACTCCCCAGGGTGGGATTGGCACCAGGCATATTCATGTGGGACGACGTATTGACCTTCGGCAAAATAGGTTGCCCCCTCGTTGAGTGTGGTGTTTAGGTCGTTGGCTTCAACGAGGATTCGGTGCGAGACGCCGTCGTGGACATGACCGGTATGATCCTCTGGCCCCGGGTTCGATCCGCCTGTGAAAAAACCTGTGAATGGATTAACCCATGCACGCGAACCGAGGACATTCTGAATCCCATTTTGATTTGTGCTGTACAAATCGGAACAGCCTGAGCCGAGATGTTTGCCGAACACATCGTTACAGCCGAAGCCACAGTTGTCTTCCGACGCTGCCGTAAAGGCGTGCTTGAGCCACGATTGGCCGATTTGTTCGAACCGCTGCGTGTTGTCAACTCCTGCGCTCATTCGATACAAATTTTGCGGAATGACCGGGTGATCGTTGCTTGGCAGCGCAAACCAATCCACATCCACTTGCCCGTTGTTGCAAGACTCTGTTCCTACCGCCAGGCCAACCTGAGTACCGGCGTCCCCGAATTGCTGTAAGCTGGGCAGGTTTCCCACAATAACATCCGGCCCCGGTACCAGGGTTGGCGTTTCCAGCCAGGCCGCCCTGCGCGACGGAGGCATCATACCCGACTTAGGCTCGCCCTTCACCGGTTGCATGATCTCGGTCGGCTGCATCGCCGCATTGACAGAGATTTTTCCGACTATCTCGCCGGCGGCCGACGGCCGACCGACCGCGTTGGCAAACTCTTTTGAGATAAGAAGCTTTCCCCCGGTGATGCTGAGTAAGTGCGCCTTCGCGTCGTAGTCATACTGGTGTCCTTCGACGTTGAAAAACGTGAAGCTTGTCTTTGCGTCGCGCACCGCAAGATCGAATGTTGCGTCGGAAGGAAGTTTCTCCACGATGAGTCGCTTAATGGAAGCGTGCAGCGACTCAGGAAGAGCCGGCGCCGAGGTTTGCTGGATCAGCGCCATCGAGCCCTGCTCAGGCCCGCGCAGCAGACCGTTAAATACAAGAACGCTAAAGAAAGAATTCGCCGTGACAGCGAATCGCACCGTCTGGAGTTTTCCACTGGAGAGAGCGCTTCCATCCAATCGGTAGAGATCAAGTTCGATTGTGACGCTTCCATTTTCCACAATCATTCTTTGAAGCGTGCCGCTTTGATCTTCACGGCCGAAAGTTTTTTTTGCAGTGGCCAGAGACTTTGCGGCGCTCGGCGCGGGGGAGGCAAAGATTAAGAACAACGGAAAAGCAAAACAGCTGAGCATTAACTTTGGCACTGTCCACGGATTCCTATGATCGTTATGACGCCGGGTGAGGTTGATGAAATAAACCTGTTGCATGCGGTATTGCAGAAGCAAAGAAGATTCAGCTGAGCTCAGTGACTACGCAGTTTCCTCTGCTATTGGATGTGTCAATGTTAGGCCGTGTTCTGTAACTTTCTCCTCTCGGTATTTTGCTAGGAGTGCCTGCTCTCACTCGAATTCATTCTCCGCGGTGGCTGCCTGGTTATTAAAGTGGCTATTGGGCTTACGAACGCCTCAGGGTCGGTCGTGGTCGTGGTGTCGAACGTGGCCGCAGCGTTGTTATAGGTGTAATCGTAGCTGTCGGAGTTGTCGGAGTCGAGGTTGAACTGAGTGGTCAGAATGGACATGGGTATTGAAGGCGGGGCCCACAGGGGTTCTGAAGTAAAGCGTTCGTTCAAAGTTTGGAAGCCTATACTCCACGTACTGCAGCCCAACCGCCCAGACGTGGCAGGGAGTGATCGCGGTCGCCTTGAGAAGTACATGGCGACTGCGCGTCGATTCGGCCAGCAGGTATACACCACACAAGACGTGTGGTAGCAGTTCCGCGTAACCGCAAGTTACACCGACACAACGCATGGATTTTCCGCTGACCAGGATTTTCCCAGATCTGCCTGGAACGTTTATGGTAAGAATAAGGTAGTGGCGGCCGGCGGCGACGCGTTGCCAGCGGTATCCGTGGCGATGACTTCGATCGTGTTTTCTCCGAATTCGCCATATTCGGGGATCGGGCCGCCGGAACCAAAGAGGACATCCTCAAAGACGCCATTGACGTAAACATCATAACGGATGTTGCGTTGAGCGTCGAAATCGTCGGTGGATTGGGACCACTGAATTTGAATCTCGGTGGCGCCATCTATGCTGTACGCGCTCAAATTGGCGGGTGTGGTCGGCGGCGTGTGGTCGTTGGGATTGGGCGGCAGAGTCGTGACGGAAACGGCATCGCTAAACGGTGACCAATGATTCCCCTCATCGCGGCCGCGCACCGTCAAGCTGTATGTCGTCTGAGGCGAAAGCAGCCGAAGACTTGCTGACAGGTTGGGACTCAAGGCTGTGTAAGGGGTGCCATTCACCGATACTTGGTAAGACAGAAAAGGGCAGTCATCCTGCGCGGGCGTCCAGGTAAGAGAGACATAGTTGGAACCGACTTCTGTCAACGTGACCACAGGCGCTGTTGATGGCGTTGTCGTATCAACAAGGGTTCTGATGGTTGTTGAGGCCTGTCCCGAGACCTCTCCCCCTGCATTCTTTGCATAGATAAAAAACCAATACTGATTTCCCGCATGGAGTCTTGTAAAGGTGTGGTTCGTCGCCGTTTTGGGCAGGACCGCAGGGGTAACGCCGTAAGCTCCCGAAAGATAATAATTGAAGTCGCCAGAGTTACGGGGGGCTGGGTCCCACGCGACGGTGACCGTGTAAGCGGTCGTCCCGGTCACGCGAAAGTTCTGAGGCGTCGGTGGCCGCCTTGCCGAGGCGGTCGACGTGCTCAGGAGCATTACGAATACCAGGCCCACTGCAGCGATATGCGGCGTGACCAATGAAATGAGCCACCCGGCCCTGCTGTTTTCTCTTACTGTTTCAGTGCTAAACATAAGGTAATTTCCTTTCTGCGGTTTGTGTCCGCCCAATTCCAAAGGAAAAAACTGACCGCCATTGCAGAAAAATACCGGAACGTCCCGTTTAACTTCGGGTAAGCTGTCTCCGAGTGAGCTAACGTGCGCGGGTATGAGGCATCACCGATTTGAAGCGTGTTTGGCGGAATCAATGGTGAGCCTGCTTGGAAGCAAGGGAAGCGACGATTTTTTCAAAACGCGGATCGCCGCGGAGCGGATCCCAAAACGGCCAAAGTTTCAGCTGACCGTACGTGACGGGGGCTGGTGGATTAATGGCGATCTCAAGCTGTTGGCAGGCTAGATCTTTTTCGCCTGCCCATGCGGCGATCACCGCCAAATAACATATCATCCGGGCGCCATTGATTGCATCTTTTTCCACTGGAAGAAGTTCAACAGCGCGCCTTCCTTCGCGCAACGCTTCCTCTTTCCGTCCCAGAGCCGCATCAATCAAACCAAGCACGCACAGCGGTGGTCCGTAATTTGGTTGAGCTTCGACCACTTTCTCGTGCTCCCTGCGCGCCGCAGTGAAAGCAACCCGCGCTGCCTCACTGTCATTTGTTATGCGAGCAATTACGCCTTCTATAAACGGACGACTAAACTGAATAACATCGTCGCTCAAGGGGTTCTCGCCCGATGCACTTAAAGCGTTCCGAGCTGCAGCAACGTCCCGCTCCACCAGCGCGCACGTGAGCCAGGCGTCGGCGAAATCAGAAGGGTCTGCCGAATTTGAGGTTCGAATTGTGTCAATTAGTCGATGAAGCGGGCGGCCATCGGCTTTCCAATCTATTTCTACCAACGCACGCGCGATCTTGGTATCGATGTCGCCCGGCTTAACACCGAGAGCCCTGTCCAACATATTTGCTTCTTCGGGGTAGCGACGGAGCAAGTCATAACTCGCGGCGATCTGTTGTAAGGTAAAGAAGTTCCGCGGATCGAGGTCCACCGCGTGCTCCAGATTGTGCAGCGCGTCCTCTTGCTTACCCCGGCGTCTCTCAATGTATCCCTTCAGCTCAAACACTAAAGGATCGTTAGGTAGCCTCTCACGCGCCAGTTCCAGTTCAGCCAGAGCGCCATCATAATCAAGGTGTCCTCGATAAAGATTTTCGGCACGTGCCAAGTGTGCTTCACCGGAATTAGGGCGGAGGCGGAATGCCGCCTGGATCGCTGATTCAGCTAAGGTCAGCCGCGCGGGAGTACGATCAAACCCAAAGAAGTAAAGCAGGTCGTGGGTGTGAGAAAGTTGACAGTACGCCTGGAAAAAGAATGAATCATTCGCGATCGCTTGATTCAGCAGGTCAGCCGCCTGCAGCAAGTTCGCCTTTGCGTTAGTAGTAAAGCTAGTGGTTAAAAGGAGATTCTTGGCTCGAGTGTAAAGCTCGAACGCGGCGAGATTGGCCGTTGGGGGGCGCGCCATGTCAAGCCTTTCAGCGGTCGACATTTTGGCATGAAGTTGGTCGGCAATCTTTAGCGCGATCTGACTCTGTGCTGCGAAGATACCGTTCAAATCGCAGTCGTATTGTTCCGCCCACACATGAGTATCGGTGCGGGTGTCGACTAATTGCGCGTTCAGGTGAAGCTGTGTTCCCATCTTGCGGACGCTGCCCTGTAACACGTGAGACACTCCCAGCGCGGCGGCGATCTCGCGCGTGTTTGGTTTCGCGCGGTATTGCATTACGCTAGTGCGACTGATCACCTTCAGATCGCGAATTTTTGCCAGTTTGGTCAGAATGTCGTCCTGCACGCCATCGGCGAAAAAGGCGTCCTCTTTGTCGTTGCTCAGATTTTCAAACGGTAGAACGGCGACACTTTTTTCTGGTACAATTACCGCCGATGACGAGAGTCGTTCCGGGAAATGCTGCCGGTACCAAAAATAACTTGTTAGGCCAAAGCCGCCGATGAGCAAAAATGCAAGCGCGGCCAGCTGAAAGAGTTTGCGTCTGCGAGGGCGTGCTTCTATCGCTTTGCGACACCGCCGCAAGTCGACTAACAACTCTTGAGCCGATTGCGGCCGTTTAGCCGGGTCCGTCGCGAGCATCGAGCGAAGAAGCGTCACAAGTGAGGTTGACACTTTTATTGCCGTCAGCTGTTCGAACGGCAATCCTTGCAATTGTTCTTCGCGAAGTTCTCTTAGCGTTCGCGCGGTGAAAGGCGGCTTGCCCGAAAGCAGATACCAGAGTGTTGCGCCTAACGAGTAAATGTCTGAGCGCGCGTCAAGAGATGTGCAGCCGGCGGTCAATTGCTCTGGACTGGCAAACCCCGGGGTACCGGAAAAACGAGGCTGGTGGTGATCCGGAGAGGTCTGTGTCACAACAATGGGTTTGGCCAGGCCGAAATCGATCACCTTTACCGCCAGTCCATCCGCGGTGTCCGCATCGTTGGCGACAACCATGATGTTGCTGGGTTTGAGGTCGCGATGGACCAGCCCATGCTTTTCGGCGGCGGCTAAGGCGCGCACAATCTGTTCGGTGATACGCAAGGCAGTCGCAAGTGGCAGCGGTCCGTCCCGAAGCACCCGGGCTTCCAAGGTTTCTCCTTCTATCAGCTCCATTGCGTAAAAACACTGACCGGCCGGAGTTTCCCCAAAATGAAAAACGGTGGCGACATTCGGGTGTCGCAGCTGAGCGGCAAGCTGCGCTTCGCGCCTGAAACGCGCGCGCGCCACCGCGTCGACCGAGTAGCGAGCCCCTATAACTTTAAGGGCTACAGGCGAACCTAAATTCGAATCGATCGCGTGATACGTCGTTCCCATCGCGCCGCGTCCAAGTTCCCAAAGACTGACGCCATTTGACGAGACCGAGACTTCGTAATGCTGGAAGCGCCGGTTGACGCCTTCAATTTCGGTCAGACCTCCGAGCAGTAGGCAATTCAAGCAACCAGCAAAGCTTCCTGGTGTGTGGTCACTCGCAACTGGCGCACCACATTGTTCGCAGAGTAAAAGCTCTTTGTCAGCATGCCGCATTGGAAAATTTCAACAATCAGCGCGCAGCGATAAGTGTTCTGCACAGATGGCGCAGCTCTTCGTCCACATCCTCGGCGATACCAATCGTGCGAGCGACTTCCTCGCGTAAAAATGCGCGGTATCGGCTACGCATTCGTGAAAGGTGACTGCGAAGGGTGTCGATCGACAGGTCGAGCCGATTCGCAACCTCATCCTGACTGGGCAAACCCACGCCTCCCGTGAGAAACGGTTTCAACGCATTAAAAACCCGTGCTTGCCGCCCCCGAACGCTTTCGGGCTTTTCGATTTGTTCCTTTTCAGTCCGCTCGAGGGCGCGAGCAACCAGAGCAGCAGCCCAAGCCTGTTCGTACTGTTGCTCCGCATCCAATCTTAAGGCGGATGGCACACACCTGTAGAGCGCTTCTGCTGCTTCAAATTCATCATCCAACAGCACAAACTGATAGTCACCACCTCGTTTTGCCGCTCGCGTTTTGTCCCAGGCGTCAGCCATGTAGTTTTTGAAAGACGCGAGCAAGAAGGAACGGAACTTACCCTTCTTGCGGTCGGTTTGTGCGTAAGCTTTGCTTTGTAACAGGTAAGCGAAGAAACCTTGAACGAGATCTTGCGCATCCGACGAACTGTTGCCGCGCCGACGCGCAAACGTATAGAGAGGAGGCCAATAATCCTGGCAAAGCCGTGCGACCGCAGTGTCCGTCGTGTTCTCGTCAGCGCAAGCTTCTACGACACTCCAGTGTGTCGTGGCGAAAGCTGCTCCACCCCCCTGGAGTGTGCCGGGAATCCCTTTCACGGAAAAAGATTACGGCGAAGCAGCTGCGAATGGCAAGACGCTGCACGGCGGTGATCAGGTCCGATTATAGTAACACGATTGTTACCTTTGATTTTCGAAACCTTTGCACCCGACACGCGTGCCTCTACAGTCGAATCAATTCGCCATGAAAATCCTGATCGTTGGCAGCGGCGGCCGTGAACATGCGCTTGCGTGGAAGTTAGGGCGATCTCCAGATGTTGAACGTGTCTTTTGTGCCCCGGGGAATGGCGGGACGGTGGAAGTTGCCGAAAACGTTCCCATTTCCGCGAGTGATTTGAATGGGCTGGTTCGGTTTGCCCGGCAAAATCGAATCGGCCTGACGGTGATCGGCCCTGACGATCCGCTTGCCGCAGGAGTTGTCGATCTTTTTACCGGCGAAAAATTGCGCGTTTTTGGCCCGACAAAATCGGCGGCCCGCGTTGAGGCTTCCAAAATTTTCGCCAAAGAAGTCATGCGCGCGCAAAATATCCCAACGGCCGACGCAAGGACGTTTACGCAGCGCAAGGAGGCATTGCACTACTGCCAAAAGCTGAAGTTTCCGGTTGTGATCAAGGCCGACGGCCTGGCCCTCGGAAAAGGAGTCATTATTGCCGGTGACGCTACCAAGGCGAGATCCGCCATTGATGAAATGATGGCCGAAGGCCGCTTCGGGGACGCAGGTCGACGCATTGTTATCGAGGAGTTCTTACGCGGAACAGAATGTTCTGTTCACGCCTTGGTCCATGGACGCAACTATCGTCTGCTGGAATCAGCGCGCGATCACAAGCGCGCGTTCGATGGTGATCAGGGGCCGAACACTGGAGGAATGGGCGCGTTCAGTCCTGCCGACAATTGGAATGGTAATCTGCAATCACAGGTCGAAACGAAAATTATGCAGCCTTTGCTTCGCGGCCTGCTCGAACGTGGAATCACTTTTCAAGGACTTCTTTATCCAGGTTTGATGATTACCAGCGACGGCCCGCGTGTGCTGGAATTCAATTGCCGCTTTGGCGATCCGGAAACTCAGGCGCTTCTGCCAAGGATGAAATCCGATCTGCTGCCGCTGTTGATTGCGACAATCGATGGCAACCTCGATAGCTACCCGATCGAATGGGATTGGCGCGCGGCTGTCACGGTGGTTCTTGCGTCTGGTGGTTACCCTGGAAAATACGAAACTGGAAAACCGATTTCCGGCTTGGATGAGGCTGCAAAGCTTGCAGCTGTCCAAATTTTCCATGCGGGAACCAAACGGGATGGCGGCGAGGTTAAGACCGCTGGCGGTCGCGTCCTCGC
>JBKPMH010000194.1:0-6549 GCA_046732035.1 Verrucomicrobiota bacterium | reverse complement strand
ATGGATCGGCCGCCAGTCCATTTCGACACCGGTGTTTTCGAAGTGTCGGCAGAGCAGGGCAGAGCGATTTTGAGATCGGCGGACATTATTCAAGACAAGAATGAGTTTCATCTTCGTGGAACAATGGACTTGCCTCCGACTGTCGAAGATTTCGGCCGTACTCCAGGGAATCTGGAAATTGCCGGGACTGCGCCTGACCTCCAACGATTAACCACAGGAATACCTGTGCAATTCAGCGGCTCAGCTCAGTTCACCGGTAAGATCGACATCGTTAACTCGAAAATAGACGCGAATCTTGGTGTGACTGCAGAGTCACTCGCCTTTCCAGACGGAACAATTGAGAGACTGAGCTCAACACTGCGCGCATCCAAGGTCCTGGCTGCGCCTAACCCGAAGCCGGGGTCAGTCACTCCGGCTGCAGCGAGGCCATGGTTTGCAGATCTTCGCACTGCAATGGAGTTCGATTTGGCAGGAATACGTTATCGGGATCAGATCATTGATTCGGTCCAAGGTTCTCTAAATGGAAACGACGACGTTCTTGGGCTTGACCGGTTTAGCCTGCGGCGAAATCAAAATGAACTAAGTGTTCGCGGGCGCTACAAATTACCAGCGGAAGTGGGCAAAGCTTCTTCGCAACCGGCGGATCTCGATATTTCGTTCAATGCGCCGGAACTTAGCGACTTTTGGGTCGCCGATTCTTTGAACAAGTTCAGCGGCCCATTGCAGATGAATGCGCAAATCGTGTGGAAACAGGAGACAGCCAATGGCCAGTTTTCAATTTCTGGCTCAAATCTTAAAACGCGGGACCTGGTGATTCAGCAACTGAACGCGCAAGGTTCGATCTCGGATAGCATCGTATATCTAAACGATTGCAGGGCCAGTCTGAATGATTCGGATTTCGCCTACGCGACAGGCAGGTTGAATTTGCGATGGCCGTATCGTTACAATGGCAAGGCATCGGCGAGCATAGCGAACTTATCGACCTTGCAACCGTTGCTTCGCACTTTTGGCAATCAGAATCAATTGGCAGGCTCCATCACCCTTGATTGGGAAGGGGATGGTGACGCGCGAATCTCCAAGAGCTCAGGGAATCTGAAATTCGTTCTCGAAAAGGGACGGTACGGAAATGCACAATCGCTCAGGGCAAACGTTGATGCGTCCTATTCGCCAGAAGGACTTGAGGTGCCCATTATCTTTTTCGCCAGCGGCAACACGGATTTTCAGGCGGTCGCGCAGGCAAAAGGCGAGACGCTGGAGATAACGAAAATCCAGCTCGACCAAGGACCAGCGAGGTTCGCATCGGGATATGTCTCTTTCCCGCTGGTGTGGAGCAATCTTGGAACGAATGCCGCAACGATTCCGTCTTCCGGCAAAGTGTTCGCTACAGTTCAGTCGGAAAACCTGGATCTGAAAAAATTGTTCAGCGATCTCGGGATCAAAGCTGGGACCTCGGGTACGGTAAACACAAGGCTCGACGCGAACGGAACGATCGGAGATTTGAATGCCAGCCTCATTGTGCAAGCGCGGGGTTTGCGAAATGAGCGCTGGCCCAAAATGGAGCCGGCTACATTTGAGGTAAACGCTCAGGCTGTTCACAATCGGCTGACAGTGCTTGGCAAACTACAGCAGGCTCGAATTCAGCCTTTGGAGCTCAACGCGGAGATCCCTTTCGACATTCCCAAGATTGCGCGCGCCCGAAAATTGCCAGACGACACTCCCATCACTGCAAAGGCGCGTCTTCCCCGCAGTTCGGTGAATTTCGTTAGGCAATTTGTTCCGGCACTCGAGCAGCTTGATGGCAATCTTGGTTTGGATGTCGATGTGCGCGGAACAATCGGCAAACCGGTCTTTAGTGGAGCGGGCGACGTGACGGTGAATGTTGCGCGTTTTACGAATGCAACGCTCCCGGCACTAACCAATTTTAGCGCGCGATTAACCTTCGCACAGAACGCGCTTAGCCTGGACCGATTCGGTGGTGACCTGGCCGGCGGTCCTTTCACCATGCGTGGCCGGGTGACTTTTCCAAAGCTAATCGAACCCTCCCTGGATTTACAATTGAAAGCCAACAGTGTGTTGGTGGCGCGGAACGATACGCTTACCGCCCGCGCCGACGCGGACATAAAAATCACAGGTCCGTTGGCGACCGCGACAGTTACCGGCAACGTGGCAATGACAAACAGTCACATCCTAAAGAACATCGATCTGATTCCTATCGGTCTGCCCGGAAGACCAGCGCCTGAGCCGCCATCAGAGCGTCCAGACTTTTCGTTTCCGGACCCGCCGGTCCGCGATTGGAAATTCGACGTTGCGATTAAAACCAAAGACCCGGTGCTAATTCGCGGCAACCTGGCCACCGGCGCCGCGGTCGCGGATTTAAAGCTGTCAGGAACCGGGCTGCATCCAGGATTGGAAGGCACTGTCCGTTTGGAAAACGTAGAAGCAACGCTGCCATTCAGCCGATTGGATGTTTCCAACGGCTTTCTTTACTTCGATCCGAGCGATTCGATGAATCCGAGGCTGGAGCTGCATGGTACATCAGTGATCCGCGATTACACCGTGCGTGTTTATGTGTACGGAACTGTCCTTTCACCCGAAGCCATTTTCACGAGTGAACCGCCACTGCCGCAGGAGGAAATCATTTCTCTTATCGCCACTGGCGCCACCAGGCAGGAGTTGTCTGGCCGCGGCAATGTTCTGGCAGGACGAGCTGCCATGCTGCTGGTGCAACAGCTTTACCGGAAAATTTTCAAAAAAGGCGAGCCAACTGACAGCAGCGAATTTTTCAATCGCCTCGATTTGGACGTCGGTGCAGTTGATCCTCGAACGGGTCGTCAGCAGGTTAGCGCCAGATTCAAAATAAGTGATCAATTTGTGCTTGTTGGGGATGTCGGTGTCGGTGGCGATTATCGCGGCATGCTGAAATATCTAATTCGTTTTCGTTGAGATGCGTGAGGCAGAAGGACGACATTTTGGCTAAGGGCGACTTTCAAACCGCCCCGAAGCAGCGGATTGGAAACCTCCGCTCCTTGTTTTTTTTAGAGGTGTCCCGGCGATTTCTTTTTTTTCTCGGGAGTTTCATTGCAATTGAAGCCGCGGCCCAAAGCGCCGTCGATGTCGCCCGCCCCGAGGAACAGCAAAAAGAGCGGCAGGCTGTTGTGAAAGAACAGGAGAAACGCGCGAAACAAACGAGCATCATTGAATTTCGAGGCGAGCAAGCTTTCAAAGAAAAAGATTTGCGCACAGCGCTTAAGGAAGAGATCACGACCATCGAAGACTTCGGGCTAAGTTCCGCGCGCGCCGACGACCTGGCATTTTTTCTCGAAGTATTTTACCGGAAGCATGGCTTCGCGGACGTCAACGTGCATTACACGATCGAGTCGCAGAACCGGGTGCGCCTTGACGTTACCGAAGGTCCGCGCTTTACGCTGCGCAATGTCATCTTTGACGGCAACGTCCATGAGCCAAGCGACAAGCTTTTTGAATATGCAGTAGGGCCGACGCGTGAGCGGTATTCAAGGACGGAGAGAAGCCTGCCTTTCGTTGCCGCTGATATGCAGGAAGGAGCGAACCTGGTGCATCGCTTCTATCTTGCAGAGGGTTTTTTGGACGTGGTGGTTGATGCACCACGTTACACGTTTCACCGAGAGAGTAGCGACGTGGACGTGGTCATCCCGATTCACGAAGGACGTCAATATTTCTTCGGCAGGATTTCGTTTCATGGCCGCGCAATTTACGATCCTGAAACTTTGCGCGGACAGATGCTGGACCTTCTGCAGCGGCCCTACACCGATGCACGAGTGGAAGACATTCCGCGGCGTCTCCAGGCGTATTACAAAACGCGTGGATATTACGATGTGAAGGTTGTGGCCAGCGGTGCGCCCGACGATGCAGTGAACGGCCGTGTGCCGGTGGAAATCACAATCTCGGCCGGTCCGGTTTATTACTTCGACGGCGTTAGCGTCACCGGACTCGATCGACTTCGTCCCAGTTATGTGGTCAAACGTTTTAGCAAACTGGAGGGAAAAGCTTATAGCCCGGAAGCGCTTGACGAGCGGTTCCGCACGCTCATGCGCACGGGACTTTTTAATGTTCTTCAGATTAAGCCTGTCCCTGTCGATGGACATCTTTTGCGATTGGATATTTCTGCGGAGGAAGCCAAGAGCAAGGAATTCGGTTTTTTGGTCGGTTACGGCACTTTCGAAGGCGCAATTGGCGGCGTGCAATGGCGCGATCGTGATTTGTTCGGCTATGGCAGGCCGCTCACGACGTCGGTGGAGGTTTCACAACGCAGCTACAAGGGCGAAATTCTCTACGAAGACCCGTTCTTCTTCGATACGGACTTTTTCTTCAGAGCACGGCTTGCTGCGTTCACTTTTGCTTACGATGGCTACACGAAGTTCGAATTGGGCGGGCGATTCGAGCTCACTCGCAAGATCACTAAATTTGATGAGGTCGGTCTGAGTGTCGCAGCGCGTCATGTTAAAATCACCGATTCTGAAATTAGACCGGCCGTTCTCCTTGGGCCGTCGAAAAATTACGTCGTCAATACAATCGGACTCACCAATACCCTTGATATGCGGCAAAGCCCGTACGTGAACCCGCGAGGGTTGCTAATCAAAAATACGGTAGACGTTGCACCAAACGTCTTCGGAAGCGACATCGAATATGTGCGAGGCACCATGGCCGTTTCCTATTATCTGCCGTTCTCGCCAAAAGTGACTACACCAGGTGTGACCGAAGCTCAGGAAGGGACCCCGTTGCAGCGCTGGTTCCAGCAGTCGTCCCTGGCATTCGGCGCTCGTGCTGGCATTATTCATTCGCTCACCTCAAGTGGCTCGAACGAAGCGACTGAGCTTCCAATAGACGAGCGTTTTTTTAATGGTGGCGCGGACACGGTGCGAAGCTTCGGCGAACGCGAACTGGGTCCGCATGATAATCATGGTCATCCGGTTGGTGGAGAATTTTTCACCGTGTTTAATGTGGAATACACCTTTCCAATTTTAGGAGAATTGCAGGGCGCGATATTTACCGATGCCGGCAATCTTTTGCCAACGTCGGAGGACATTGGTTTAAGCGATATGCGTTACGCCATAGGCGCGGGGTTGCGGTACAAGCTGCCCGTCGGTCCGATTCGTCTCGATTACGGGGTTAATCCGGATCCGCATCCGGACGAAGATTTCGGCGCGTTTCATTTCAGTTTTGGTTTTGCGTTCTGAACTGTTGTCGCTTCCCTGTGGGAAGCGTGGCGCTGACGTGCTAATCATGTCCAGGTCCGCGCCGCCCAGAGGGCGGCGGCTACAACAATGATGAAAGATCCAAAGTTACTTTCCGACACGTCACCGGAAGAATTTCGCAGGCAATTGCACGAACTGGCGGATTGGATCGCAGATTTTCGACAAAGGTTAGGATCGCTGCCAGTCGCGCCTAACGACAAGCCCGGGGCGATTCTGCATGCCCTATCGGCCGAACCGCCTGAACAAGGCGCACCGTTCGAGAAGATTCTTGGCGATGTCGATCAGGCCATTATTCCCGGTATGGTGCACTGGAGTCATCCGATGTTTCTTGGATACTTCGGGTGGACCACGACCGCTCCTGCGATTCTCGGCGAAATGATCAGTGCGCCTCTCAATGTGAATGCGATGACGTGGCGCACTTGTCCCGCTGCGACTGAATTGGAGACACTGGTGATCGATTGGATCCGGCAATGGGTGAATCTGCCCAGCGAATTTGGCGGTGTTGTGTATGACACGGCGTCCGTCGGCTTGATGCACGCTCTGGCCGTTGCACGGGAAGAGGCTGCGCCTTCGGTTCGCAAACGCGGTTTAATCGCCGCGGGCGCGCGAGTGTTTCGCATTTACGCTTCCGAACAAGCGCATAGCTCTGCCGAAAAAGCTGCGATTGCCCTCGGCCTGGGTGAAGAAAACGTACGCCGCGTTTCTACTGACGCGCAGTTTTGTTTGGATCCAAGCGCGTTACGCGAAATGATTGCAAACGATGTTCGTGACGGGTTCCAACCGCTGGCGACGATCGCGACGGTCGGCACCACCTCAACCGCAAGCGTCGATCCTGTGCCTGAGATTTCCAGGATCTGTCGCGAAAACAAGATGTGGCTTCACATTGATGGCGCTTACGGCGCTGGCTTTGCGATTCTTCCGGAGAACAACTGGCTGACTAATGGTTGGGGCGAAGCGGATTCTATCGTCGTGAATCCGCATAAAAGCCTTTTTGTTCCGCTCGATTTCAGCGTGCTTTACGTACGCGATCTTGAGCGACTGCGACGCGTCTTCACACTTGTGCCCGAATATTTGCGTGGCGATACGGTCGAAGCGCAGAAAAATTATATGGATTACGGCATCCAGCTTGGTCGCCGATTTCGTGCGTTGAAAGCGTGGGTAATTTTTCGCAGCTTTGGTCGCGAGGGAATGGCCGGCTGGCTGCACGAATATATGCGGCTGGCCAATCTCTTTGCTAACTGGATCAAAGACGACAATCGCTTTGAACTCGCGGCGCCGGTCAGCTTCGGCGTGGTTTGTTTTCGATGGATAGGTA
>JBKPMH010000193.1:0-5697 GCA_046732035.1 Verrucomicrobiota bacterium | reverse complement strand
ATTTGCGAAATTGAAGTGTGCCCGTTTTGGATTTCGAACAACTGGTCGAGCATTTTTATATGCCGCTTTATCGCTTCGGCTTATCACTAACACGCGACCCGTCCGATGCCGCCGACCTGACACAGCAGACTTTTTTGCTCTGGGCTTCTAAAGGCCATCAGTTACGCGAGCAATCAAAGGTCAAAGCTTGGTTGTTCACTTCGCTGTATCGCGAGTTTCTGCGCGCCGAGCGCCAACGCGGTCGAGAGTCCGGCAGCGAAGACCAATTTTCCGACGTGGAATGCGTGCCAGTCGCAGCCAACAATCTTGATGGCGACGCGGTCGTTCGCGCCCTGCTTGATCTGGAGGAAATCTACCGCGCGCCCTTATCGCTTTTCTACCTGCAAGAACATTCCTACAAGGAAATCGCCGAGACACTGAATCTCCCGGTGGGTACGGTGATGTCGCGGATTTCCCGGGGTAAAGCTCGATTGCGCGAGCGGCTGGCGGATGGTGCGCATGGAACCGTAACGAACCGACAAATGGCATGACCAAAGACGAAGCAAAAAGAATCCTGGCCGCTTATCGCCCTGGCGATCAGGACCGGTTCGACTCACATTTTGTGGAAGCCTTGCGAGAGATAGAACACGACTCCGAGCTGGCTCAGTGGTTTGCCGAAGAGCGAGAGTTTGATCGCCTGGTGGCGGATCAAGTCAGTGCGGTGCCTGTGCCATTTGGTTTGAAAACGCGGATTCTCGCGAACATGCCGCGTCGTACGCGTACGAAACCCCGCTGGGTCGCTGCTTTGGCGACTACGGCAGCGGCGGCAGCAACGTTATTCGTTCTCGCACAGCTTATGAACGTCTGGCGCGCCTCCGATCAACACTCCGCGTCGCTGAGCGACTACGAGCAGGAAATGATGAGCTTCATTAAGCTTCCTCCGCCGCTCGAAATGGAAAGTCTCCAAATGGCGCCGATTAAGCAATGGATTTTGGAACGCAAAGCTCCGCTGGCCGACATTCCGCCCGGGATTGCAGCAGTTGAGACGATGGGTTGCCGGATCCTCTATTTTCGTGGCTATCCCGTAACGCTTATTTGTTTTTGTCATGGCCAAACTGTGGCGCACTTGCTGATGGTTGACCGCGCTGCTCTGCGCGGACTCAAACCTGGAAATCCGCCCGTAGTCACAGGCCAAGGGGACTGGACGACGGCCACCTGGGCCGATCAGAAGTACGCTTATATGATCGCTGTGCATGATAAGCCGGCTGCAGCGCGCCAATACCTCCCGCATACCTGAGTCGTCGACCGTCCGGACGAACTTTGTTGAAGACACCAAGAACCGCGGCGACGTACCGGTGTTATCCCGTTGTTATCCATATCCAGCCATCAAGTTTGATCCTTATCGTTACCTCAAACTTTCCTAAGTAACACATAGGAGAATCCCTGCTTCCTACCAAAACCGAGCGGCGCGGCTGCTGTCTGAATGCAAAATGACGCTTCTTTGCAAAAATTCGCCGATCCAATGGAATAGCCCCTGCCTTTGCTCTCTCACACAAACATATGAAGAAAATTATCACAATTCTTGCAAGCGTGTTAATTCTGGCATCCCTGACCAACGCAATCGCTCAACGGCCGCATCCAAGCCCGCGGGCGAGGCCCACCCCGCACGATCGAAACTTCCAGGCTGGCGCGGTATACGTTTTAACAAATCAGCTCGAAAACGCTGTGGCAGTCTTCAATCGCAGTGCCGATGGTACGTTGACGTCTGCAGGTGAATTCACCACTGGCGGCGCCGGAGATCCGGTTGCGCAGCCACAAGACCCGCCGGTTGATCCGCTGGCTTCGCAAGGGGCATTAATCTTGGATCAAGGCCATCAATTTCTGTTCGCAGTCAACGCCGGCAGCAACCAGATTTCGGTTTTGAAAATATCCAACACTGGACTCGATCTAGTGGATGTTGTGGACTCGGGCGGCGTGCGGCCAATTAGCCTGACACTGCACGAAAATCTGTTGTACGTGCTTAACGAAGGCGGCACACCCAACGTTACTGGCTTTGCCTTGGAGGACGATGGCACACTAACGCCCTTAGCTGGTTCCACTCAGCCGTTGATCGGGGGCATGGCAGCTGATCCAGCTCAGGTCAATTTTAACACTGATGGCACACTGCTTGTTGTGACAGAAAAAGCTGGCAATCGCATCGACACGTACACCATCGACAATAATGGACTGGCCAGTGCGCCTATCGAGAATGCTTCCAGCGGGATGACGCCATTCGGCTTCGCTTTTAACAACCCCGGGTTTTTGGTTGTGTCAGAGGCTGCCGGCGGCGTGCCAAACGCATCGTCGGCCTCTTCGTACAGTGCCGCAGACGATGGCATGTTAAGTGTCATTAGCGCCTCGGTCCCAGATTCTCAAACGGCCGCGTGCTGGGTTGTGATCGTGAACAACGGACAGACTGCTTTTGTGTCGAACACCGGCAGCGGCACAATCTCCAGTTACGGCGTCGGCCCTGGCAATGGAACATTGAGTCTAATTAATCCGGTCGCGGCCGATGGAGGACCGGATAGCGCGCTACGCGACATGGCCTTGAACAACAACAGCCATTTCCTTTACGTGCAAGCGGCTGGCGGACAGGAAGTCCGTTCGTTCCGTGTGGAAAACGACGGGAGCCTGACGTTGATTGACACTGACATGGGACTGCCCTTTGGAGCACAAGGTATCGCCGCCAAATGAACCTGACGACTTGGCTGAGTTAGGCGAGGAAGAAAAACAACGCTTCTATCGTTACCACGAGTGGAGCGAAAGATAGGTAAGCGGCAACTGGACGAAGTGTTGTTTGGAACGGCTCCGTAAATTGCCGGACGTCGCGCAGTCCCTGCTTGTAGAAAGCTCAACGGACATCCGCAGTTCTTGTGAACTGCGCGATTTTCGCTTTGCGATTTCCTCGTTCAGAGGCCGAATACAGCCACTGCAATCGTGAACGCGGGGTATTTCAAACCGTTCACAGATCAGGGTGCGATTAAACTGCGGAGGGTAAAAGCGCAGAACCAAATCACGAGCGCATGGGACATGAAAGAGCTGGCAAAGCGAATTAAACAGGAGTTGCAAATCCAAAATAAGAAAGACGGACGCTGCACCATTTACGACGATGAATTGCGAGCCGTCTGGCCGATAAATATCAGGAACCGAGAAGCGGAAATTGCGTAGTTTGCAGTTCGATTCGGATTCAAGCTGAGCTTCTATAAACTGGGGGACTGCGCCGTTTTTCAAAGGCAGTCATCGCCTCTGCAAATTAAACAGGCTTGCAGCTAGCGAGGCGCCGAGTCTTAACCCATTTCTTCAAGCGTGGTCGTGTTCGTAGTCGGCGGATCAGTAAACGGTTGTGCCGGGGTGGCTGACACGCTCGTTGCGATACTGATTCCTTCGAGTTGTGTGCGGTTGCTTCGAAGCCGAATCCGTTGTGCTGACTGCTTGAATTCCATGACTTGTCTGGCCATAACCGCGGCGGTCTTGAGCATAATTTTCAGATCGAGTAGCAGGGACGCGTTCTTGAGATAGAACAGATCCATCTCAATCATCTCGGTGAACGTCGTGTTGTTCTTGCCGTTTACCTGCCAGTGTCCCGTTAGTCCCGGCAAACCGTTGACGCGCTCCCGCTGCCACGGCTCGTAATGAGCAAATTCATTTGGCAGGCAGGGCCGCGGACCAACCAGACTCATGTCGCCCGAAAGCACATTGAAAATCTGGGGTAACTCATCCAAGCCGCTGGCACGCAGAAATTGGCCAAAAGGCGTGAGACGAGGGTCGCCGTACGCGTCCAACTTCGTCATGGGACGGTCAACTTCCATTAATTCACGAAAGTACTTTTCGTGAGTTTGCGTGTCAGCGCTTGTCTGCATCGTTCTGAACTTCCAGATAGAGAAAAGTTTCCCTCCAAGACCGACGCGCTCCTGCCGATAAAAGATCGGACCCGGCGAAGCGATGCGGGTCACCAGGATGAGCAAAATCATTAGCGGTAGCCAAATCGGCAGCGCCAGTAAAATGCACGTGATGTCGAGAACGAATTTCCATTTCAGCCTCGAATGGCTTCCGTTTGTGGTGGGGACCATGATTACTGACGAAGCAACGCTTTGACGCGCAGGAATGTTTCTAAAATTCTCGCGCGGCGGGGAAAATAGGATTTTGTCTGATTAGACAATCATCCGCCAATCCGATGATGTGTTCGCATCACTCAAACCCAATTGCTGTACACCTTCAGACTCACGCGTGGCTGCTGAAGTTCCCTGTGATGGAAGCTGTTCCATAACACGCTCCAATCGCGTTCGGAGCGCCGAACCGCGCACAGAGTTCTTTCCGTTATCACCGTTCTTGCGAGACGGAACGCACCCACAGGATGAGGAGCGCCCAGTCAACAGGTCTTGTCCAGGGACGAGCCTCAGCCTTCCGCACTCGCATTGGACGAGCCAATCGCGTTGCCGATACTCCGACTCAAGGCTGTTGCGAGGCAGAACTAGCCATTTTCCAAACTTACGGCCGGTAAGGTCTTTGGGAGGCCGGTCCACTGATTTGAGAGATTTGCGCAAGATATATGGGAGTGCAAGAACTTTCTACACAACATGTAGCGGTTCTATTCGACAGTTAGGCGACCGCCACTCAGATTGGTTTCACGGGCGTCGGCGGCGCGCTATAGAAATGCACCGGACATCCGTCTTACGCGCAGCACTACAGAATCGCGTTAAGATTCACGCGTGGCCGCGGTCAGCACCCTCGGCTACACAGTCTAGTGTTTTTTGTATCCGAAAAATCCGCGGCTGCGGATAATGTCGGCGACTTGCGGCGGGACCATCTTCTCCCAGCTTTCGTCGCCTTCTGCGATGCGCTTGAGGACATCGCGTGAAAAGATCGGCAGAAATTCAGGATTGTAGTTATCCAATTGCACAAAACTGCCGCGGCCGACCAGATAATTGTACAACGGTTGCAGGTCAGGTTTCACTTTGATGGTGGAGATGCTTTGCAATTCGTCGGTGGGACTTCGTTGCAGCGGATACACGTAAACTTTTAGGTCATTCTTAAAGAGACGGCCGAAGTTCTCCAGGATGCCTCCGGGCAGATCCACGTAATATTTTTCGTCGAATAACTCATATACGCTCGGCACGCCCATGACGATGCCGATGCGTTCGCGCGTCCGCCAGGCGAGATAAGCGGCGAGCCGGTAGTATTCGAAGTAATCAGAGATGAGCACAGTCATTCCGCACGCGGCCAGAACGTCTGCGCGCGCAAGAAAATCGCGGCGATCAACGTCTCTGCCGCCCGCGAGCAGATTGCGCATGGTCAGCTCCGTGAGCCCGAGGATCGGTTTGCCTTCCACGGCAGGCTCTTTTTTAAATTTTGCCAGAGCGCTCTGAAACATGTCGAGGTTGACGTAAGTGACCGGACGAAAACTGCCACGTTCGACCAGCACCGCTTTGTTGTGCAACACGTCGGATGGCTGCAGCACCCCGCGGTTGGGACCAAACATGGCCGCGCCGCTCAAGTCGATCTGCACGAGCTTGAGCGCCATGATGCGGTTGTCCACGTTGCGAAACTCGATGCCGCTGAACTCGATCATGTCGATCTCGAGGCGACGCGCAGTGAGATTGTCTAGCAGCGATTCAACGAGTTCCTCCGGCACGTGGCTCAGGAAAAATGCGCCGTAACAAAGGTTCACGCCCACGATTC
>JBKPMH010000192.1:0-7247 GCA_046732035.1 Verrucomicrobiota bacterium | reverse complement strand
GGCGAATTTTTGCCATTGGGTATCAGGTGGCTGAGCGCCGGCTTGACACCTCGTTTTACGATCTGCTCGCAAGCGAAGCGCGCCTAACGAGTTTCCTGGCCATCGCGCGCGGAGAAGTGCCGGTAGAACATTGGTGGGCGTTGAGCCGACCCTTTGGGTCCGCATACGGGCGACTGCCGCTTCTATCCTGGAGCGGGACTATGTTCGAATATTTGATGCCGCTGTTGTTCACACAAACGCATGAGAATTCGTTGCTGGATCGCGCCTGTTATGACGCCGTGCACTGTCAGATTGGCTATGGCCGGCAAAATCGCGTGCCATGGGGCATTTCGGAATCAGCCTTCAGTGCGCTCGACCGACACAACGTTTATCAATACCGAGCCTTTGGCGTACCGGCGCTGGCTTTAAAGCGTGGTCAGGACGAGGACCTGGTGGTTGCACCGTATGCCGCTGCGCTCGCTCTCGGCGTGGAACCGGCCAGTGCGATAAAGAATCTGCGGCGGCTGGCGAACTTGGGCGACTCGGCACTGCTCGCTGACTACGGATACTACGAAGCGATCGATTATTCGCGACGCACGGAACTGGACGGTGCGGCGGGAATCATCATCCACTGTTACATGGTTCATCACCAGGGAATGTCGCTCCTGGCTTATGGCAACGCTTTACATGACAACGCGATGCGGAAGCGTTTTCATTCCGATCCGCGTATTCGCGCTACCGAGCCGCTCTTACACGAGCACATCCCGGAGCAAATTTTGCCGACGACTGGTGAGGCCCATGAAGAACGGCCCGTGCGCCAGACAATAGCGACGGTCGGCGCCGCAGCCGTGACGCAAACACCAGAAATCTCTTCGCCGCGGATTCATCTCCTTTCCAACGGAACCTGCTCCGTCACAGTGACCAACTCCGGCGGCGGCTACCTGCGCTGGCTGGACCTGGACGTGACGCGCTGGCGCGCCGACGCGGTTTGCGACGTGTCCGGCTCGTTTTGCTACATCCGGGATTTGGAAAGTGGAACGATTTGGAGCAACACCCACCAGCCGGTGAGATCTCCCGAGCGCCGTTACACCTGGAGTTTCACGCCGGACAAAGCGGAGTTTCGGCGGCGGAGTGGGCCGTGCGAGACGATCACAGAAATTGTCATCTCAGCCGAAGACGACGCGGAAGTCCGACGAATAACTTTGGTGAATACGTCGCGCAAACCGTGTCGACTGGAACTGACCACTTACGTCGAGCTCGCTCTTGCGCCGCATCGAACGGACCGCGCGCATCCCGCCTTCAACAAGCTGTTCATCGAAACTGAGTGGCTACCGCGTTGCGAAGCCTTGGTCGCACGGCGCCGCCTCCGCGGTTCCGACGACCGTCCTGTCTGGGCTGCGCACCTCATGGTCCCAGAATCCGCCATCGAGGCGCCGGAGTTTGAAACCGACCGGGCCAAGTTTCTCGGCCGGGGTCGCACCCCAGAAAATCCGAAAGCGCTCACGCGCCGTCTAACGAACAGTATCGGCGCCGTGCTCGATCCGATGTTCAGCCTGCGCCGGCGCGTCACGATTCTGCCTAACCAACGATTTCAGTTCGCACTCGTTACGGTGGTGGCAGATTCCCGCGAAGCGGTTATTACACTGGCGGGGCGCTATTCTGAGTTTCACACTTGTGCGCGCGCTTTTGAGACCGCTTGGACCCATTCCCAGCTTGAGATGCGGCGGCTACACATTCGGCGCACCGATGTGCAAACCTTTCAACAACTGGCCGGCCTGATTATCATTCCACAAGCCCAACTTCGACCGCCGCCCGGCCGTCTCGGCCGCCGCGCCGAAGGTCAACGAGGGCTCTGGCGACAAGGCATCTCGGGTGATCTGCCGATCGTCGTCGTCATGATTGGTCACCTCCGTGACATGGAAGTCGTGCGAGAGATATTGACCGCACATACCTTCTGGCATCTGCGTGGCCTGAAGGTCGATCTCGTCCTCGTGAGCGAGGAATTGCCGAGTTACGACGAACCGTTAAACAGCCATTTACGCCGGCTTACCGAAGCGCACGCGCACTTGACCGGCGTCGATCAACCCGGCGGCGTATATCTCTTGTCGGCGACAAAGATTTCGAAAGAGGAAATGATCGCACTGCAAGCGGCGGCACGGGTGGTCCTTGTCGCGGCTCGCGGCACATTGCGCCAACAACTCGCTGCCACCGCACCGGCGGCTGCGAAACCGCGGCAATTAGTCACCCAACGTCACTTTCGCGAAGAGCCCTCCGCACCCCTCCCTTTCATGGAACTGAAATACTTTAACGGCTTCGGGGGCTTCACCGAGGATGGGAAGGAATTCGTCGTGTATCTGGGGCCCAACCGACAGACGCCGCTTCCTTGGATCAACATCATGGCGAATCCAAAGTTCGGCACATTGATTTCCGAGTCTGGTGCCGAATTTGTCTGGGGTCGCAACAGCCAAAACGATCGTCTTACGCCGTGGTTCAACGATCCTATCTGCGATCCACCCGGAACTGCCATTTACATTCGCGATGATGAGATTGGCGTCGTGTGGTCGCCAACACCCCAACCGATTCGGGAGACGGACGCCTATCGCGCGCGGCATGGTCACGGTTACACCACATTTGAACACAACAGCCACGCGATCGAACAATGGCTGCTCACTTTCGTGCCGGTCAATGACGCCGGGGGGCAGCCGGTGCGCTTGCAGCGTCTGCGGTTGCGCAACGATTCGTCGCGCCGACGAAAGCTGACTGTCACGGCCTACGCCACGCTAGTTCTGGGAACCGATCCGGAGGAAACCGGTATGCATCTCGTTACGAAATGGGATTTGCAGAGCCAGAGCCTGTTTGCCCGCAATTCCTACAATCCGGAATTTTGCGATTGCATCACTTTTGCCACATCGGCTCCAACGCCTGCTTCGTTCACCGCTGATCGCGCGGCGTTCATCGGGCGCAACCGCTCGCTGCGCGATCCGGCCGGGATGGAGCACGAACGATTGACCGGCGACGTTGGCGCCGGCCTCGATCCTTGCGCGGCCGTCCAAGTCGTAGTCGAAATTGAATCGGGGGACACCGCCGAAGTGACTTTTCTTCTCGGGCAGGCGGACGACGAAGAAAGAGCGCGTGCACTCGTTACTCGCTTTCGCGATCCCGCCAACGTCGAAGCCGCATTCCAAGAAACTCGCCAATGGTGGGACCGACTCCTAAGCACGATCGAAGTGGAAACGCCCGAGCTTTCTACGAACTTTCTAATCAACCGCTGGCTGCTTTATCAGACTCTCAGCTGCCGAGTCTGGGGGCGCTCTGCCCTTTATCAATCGAGCGGTGCATACGGATTCCGTGACCAGTTGCAAGACGTCATGGCCCTTGTGCATTCGGCGCCCGCGCTCGCGCGCGACCACATTTTACGCGCCGCCGCGCGACAATTCGCGGAAGGCGATGTGCAGCACTGGTGGCATCCAGAGTCCGGCGCGGGCGTCCGGACGCGGATCAGCGACGATCTTCTCTGGCTTCCCTTCGTCAGCGCGCATTACATTCGCACCACTGGCGACGACGCAATACTCGATCAAATGGTTCCATTCCTCGACGAGAAGCCGTTGAAGGAACAACAGGCCGAGAGCTTTTCCATTCCGGTCGTTTCCGCCACGCAAGGTTCTCTGCTCGAACATTGTCGGAGGGCTATCGCGCGCTCCGCCACAGCGGGTCCTCATGGTTTGCCTTTGATCGGAGCTGGTGATTGGAACGACGGCCTTAATCGCGTCGGACTGGGTGGTAAAGGCGAAAGCGTCTGGCTAGCCTGGTTTGAGATTTGTGTGCTGAAAGACTTCGCGGAGCTGCTCACGCTACGCGGACTGGGTGAGGAAGCGCGGGCCTGCGGCGTGCGCGCCGCGCAATTGGCTAAAACAATTGAGGCACAGGCTTGGGACGGAGCGTGGTATCGTCGCGCATACTTCGACGATGGCACGCCTCTCGGCTCGAGGAAAAATAACGAGGCCCGCATCGATTCACTCTCACAAACCTGGTCCGCGATTTCCAGTGCTGGCCACTCCGATCGCATTGAGGTTGCGCTTCGATCACTCGAGGAAAATCTCGTGCGTGAACCCGACGATTTAATTTTGCTCTTTACTCCGCCTTTCGACAAGACGGCCGCCGATGTTGGTTACATCAAGGGTTATCCTCCCGGCGTGCGGGAAAATGGCGGCCAATACACGCATGCCGCCACCTGGGTGGCCATGGCTTTTGCTCGCCAAGGCGATGGCGATAAAGCCGTCCGACTATTACGCATGCTGAATCCCGTCGAGCACGCCCGGGACGAGAATGATTGCGAACGCTACAAGGTCGAGCCTTATGTGGTTCCAGGCGATGTTTACTCGTTAGCTGGGCAGGTTGGACGTGGCGGTTGGACTTGGTACACGGGTGCGGCAGCTTGGATTTATCGCGTCTGGCTTGAAGAAATTCTGGGATTCCAGCGCCGCGGCGATACCCTCACGATCAACCCGGTCATCCCGAAAGATTGGCCTGGCTTTCGTATGCGATACCGTTTCCAAAATACCACCTATCGCATCGCGGTCGAAAATCCTGACCACTGTTCGCAAGGTGTCACCCTGGTGGAATTGGA
Source organism: Verrucomicrobiota bacterium (assembly GCA_046732035.1). GTDB lineage: Bacteria > Verrucomicrobiota > Verrucomicrobiia > Chthoniobacterales > UBA10450 > Udaeobacter. The sequence continues at coordinate 2,641 of JBKPMH010000192.1, read as the reverse complement.
TGGAGCCCTAGTAGGCGATAAGATCGTGACATTGCGTAACGATATGCTGCCTCACGAAGTGCGTGTTGTTTTAGGAACCAAACTATCAACGTAAGGAATCGTGGGCCTAGCGGCCACACCACCCCCACAAAATTCTCGGCCCGTAGCAAAACACGTACTACCGGAACTCTCTCTTAGGTAAGGTGATCGTTCCGTAGTCAGATGCTCTATCCAGTTGAGCTACGGGCGCCCGTGAAGAACCGCTAATTTGCGGAGGAACGGCGCGGCGGTCAAATAATGTAAAAACCTTAAAAAACAATTTGCGACCGCTTGCAGTTTTTGAGACGATCTGCTGAAGCAGGGTTATGGCGTTGATCGCGCGAAATCATCCACCCTACCAACCACCTGTGCGCGTTGCAGCGCTAACAGGCATCAACCGAAGCGGAGTCCTCCGCCGGCCTAACCAACCAATCAAGCCATGGCTGTTCAATCGCGAAGCAGCACAACCGGAGAATGACTATGAATAATCAAGACCCGAATCGTCCAGACCAAGAAAACAGGTTCACGCGTCGAAAGTTTATCGGAACGACTGCCGCTAGCAGCGCTGCTCTGCTGGGCGGAGGTCTTACTTCCTTTCTTTCAAGGTCCGTCTTAGCTGCGCATAATTTTGATTTCCTTGAAAAGAGCATCCCTGAGTTGCAAGCCGCCATGGCTTCAGGCGAGGTGAGTAGCAAGGATTTAGTGAAAGGTTATTTGAGACGGATCGCGTCGTTGAACCCTTTGCTTCATTCGGTCATCGAGACAAATCCCAATGCCGTATCGATAGCACAACATCTCGACAATGAGCGTCGCAGAGGACAGGTGCGTGGGCCACTTCACGGAATTCCCGTTTTGGTTAAGGACAACATCGCAACGGCCGACAACATGGAAACGACGGCAGGGTCGTTGGCCCTCGTTCATAGCCGGGTGCCGGCCGATGCTGTGATTATTCAGCGGTTGCGCGATGCCGGTGCCGTGATACTTGGCAAAGCAAATCTGGGCGAATGGGCAAATTTCAGGGACGATGAGGCTGAGACCTATCCTTTGGCCGTGGGTTGGAGCGCGCGGGGCGACGACACGAAAAATGCTTACGATCTAAGCTACACGTCATGGGGGTCAAGCTCCGGTTCGGCCAATGGCGCGGCAGCGAACTTGTGCTCGGTCGCAGTCGGCACTGAAACGGATGGATCAATCACTGGACCATCGGCCGTCGAAAACATCGTCGGCCTAAAACCGACGCTTGGACTCGTCTCGCAAGACGGAATTATCCCTATCGCCCATGAGCAGGACACAGCGGGTCCGATGGGACGCAGCGTCACTGATGTCGCGATCCTGCTTGGAGTGTTGCAGTCGCCGTTTGGTGAAGTTATCGGGCATCCATTGCCCAGCGATTACACACAATTTCTCGATCCGAACGCACTCGATGGCGCCGTGATTGGACGTGATGTGCGGTTTTTCGACTACAGCTACTACGGAAGCGGCATTCCGGGTGATGAGCTGACCGTCGCATTTGCCGAAAATGCGCTGAGCGTGATGGAAAGCCTCGGTGCGACTGTCGTTGACGTTGATACCGGCGACGTATTCGCTTACAACGGCGACGAGTTTACGGCGTTGTTATACGAATTCAGGGCGCAAATTGCGGACTATCTCGCGACGCTCACCCACACCGATATGCACACATTAGCCGACCTGATTGCGTTCAACGACGCGCATTGTGTGCAAGAGATGCCCTACTACGACCAGGACGTATTCTTATTATCGGAACAGTTCCCGGGTTATCCGGACGATCCCGTCTACATCGCCGCGCGAACGCATGCCCGCACTGCTGCGCGATCAGGCATTGATAGTGTAATCAACTCGGGTGTCGATGCGATCGTCGCTCCGCACTTGACTAACTCAACCGGACCCGCAGTGGCGGGTTATCCAAATTTATCGATACCGGTGGGAATTCGCGATAGCGGCCGGCCGGCGGGAATGCTCATGTACAGCACTTTCCTGCATGAACCGCAGCTAATCGGCTTCGGGTACGCATTGGAGCAAGCGTTAAATGCTCGGCAGCAGCCGCAATTCCTCGGATCGATCATCCCGATCCCGAACGGCGGATTTTGCACGGGTCAGCCGCGGCAGCCTCAGGTGTTCACCGGCAGAGCGCGTCTCCCGCGTAAGCCCATCTTCTAAGATTTAAACGTTCGTGCTTGAGCACGCGAGCAGAATAGGGATTCTGCTCGCGTGACGGTTTTCCTCGGATGCGGCTTTGCCGCAAAATATCGCGAAGGCGGTGGAAACTTTTCCGTCCCTTTGCAATGGATGCTCGGCCTGCAACGGTTGAAGCTGGATGCGATCTGGCTGGAGTTGTTACCCGGTACAGACGACCGCGAAGCCGATCGGGCCCGAATCGAGAACTTCCAGCGGCAAATGCGTGCGCATGGATTAGCTGGTCGATATTGTTTGCTGTACCAGAAAAAGCCAGCGACCACGCATGAGCTCGACCCGATCCGCTGTATCGGAATGTCCAAGCCAGCGTTGCTTGATCGACTAGCTGGCCCGAACACGCTGCTCAACCTGAGTTACTCGATTCATCCACCATTTCTTTTGCAATTTGAACGACGCATTTTTTGCGACC